>NZ_LRIC01000070.1:0-1106 GCF_001758725.1 Janthinobacterium sp. HH106
ACCTCGGGCGGCGGCGGTTCGCAAGGCTGCTTCGGTCTGGGCGGCAATACCATGAAATACCGTCTGGGCAATGAGTGCGACGCCTACACGGAATTCGGCTACACCAAGTCCGTCGCCCAGTCCGGCGGCGTGAACTACCTGGCCACCATCTGGGTCAACGCTTACGCGCCAAATTCCGATTTCGGCGACAACAAACTGGGCATCGTCAAGGCCTATGTCGAAGCACAGGGACTCGATTTCCTGAACGGCGGCACGGCCTGGATCGGCAAGCGCTTCTACTACCGTCCTGACATCCACATGCTGGACTTGCAGTACATCAACATGAACGGCACGGGCGCCGGCCTGGACCGTATTCCTGCGGGCCCCGGTAAATTCTCGTACGCCTTCTTCAAGGACAACGACATCAACACCGTGTCGAAGACCGGCGTCGTCAGCACCAAATCGGCCGTGCGCCAGAACTTCATCTACGGCGAGATTCCCGTCAATGAAAACGGCACCCTGGACCTGGCCGCGACCTACATCATCGGCGAAGGCAAGGACAACGACGCTTACGGCCAGAAGCACAATGGCTGGCAATTGTCGGCCTTCCACCGCCAGGCGAAAGTGTTCGGCGGCGGCAATACCTTCGGCGTGCAGTACGGCGTCGGTCCTGGCACCGGCAAGGGCGCGCAGTTCGGCGCGTCGGGCGACACCAATTTCGGTTCGGACGTGAAACGCACGCGCATCTTCAATGACATGGCGATCCAGCCGATGGCCAACTTCGGCATGGAATTTGTCGCCCTGTGGCAAAAAGACGAATCGAACGCCAACGGTTCCTCGACCTGGACCTCGGTCGGCGTGCGTCCCGTGTACGCGTTCACCAACAACTTCAAGCTGGTGGGCGAACTGGGCACGGACCGCGTGACGCAAGCGGGCGGCCTGCCGGCCAAGCGCCTGACCAAGCTGACCATCGCCCCGACGATCTCGGCCGGTCCTGGCCTGTGGTCGCGTCCCGAGTTGCGCGCTTTCGTGACCTACGGCAAATGGAACGATGCGGCCACCGCCTCGGTCAATGCGTCGAACAACGGCGGCCCGATCTACAACAACAATACCAGCGGTACTTCCTA
>NZ_LRIC01000071.1:0-2117 GCF_001758725.1 Janthinobacterium sp. HH106
GCGTTAGCCACTCCCCCACTCACCACTGGAACCACTGGAACTTGCATTGGTGGGCTCGCCGGCACTTATGTCACAACAGCCCCAGCTTCGACTTTTGTAGGGTATGCGGCAGGTCGTGGAGTTGATGGTCAGGCTTTAACAGGTTCCTTTAATACCGCTATTGGACATGAGTCAGGTAACAATCTATCGACATCAGGTCACGAAAATACATTTCTTGGAACATATGCGGGATACTATAACGGCTCTACCTCAACAGCAAATGGCATTACAACAGGGAGTAATAATACTGCTATTGGTTTTGCAGCTTATCCTTCAAGCGCAACGGCAGATAATGAGTTTACATTAGGTAATGGTAGTGTGGCCAACCTTCGTTGTAATGATACCTCTATATCGTCTTTATCAGATGAAAGAGACAAAACAAATATTGTTGATGTTCCTTTAGGATTAGATTTTATTAAAACACTTCGTCCTGTTGCATTTGATTGGGATAGACGAGACGGTACTAAACAAGGACTAAAAGACTTTGGTTTTATCGCTCAAGAATTAAAAACAGCACAAGCTGCAACAGAATATGCAGATCACATGCGTTTGGTTCACGAAAGTACTGTTCTTGTTCCTGATGCTGAAAATGCTAACGAGGGTACATTAGATGCGGATGATAATCCGGTTTTAGATGTCAGCGGAACAATGCAAGAATGTTTAGAAGCTGATCCAATGAAAACTTACCCAGTGCTAGTCAAGGCGGTTCAGGAACTATCAACAGCATTAGACGCAGCCTTGGCTCGTATAGCAGTATTGGAAGGATAAGACATGGCAATTACATTCACATGGTCCGTCAAGGACATGCACAGAGTAGCTGACACAGGTGCTGTATATAAAGTTGATTGGTCTTGCTCTGGCGTTGATGAAGACACTGAGGTAAGCCACAGTCGGTCAGGGTCATACTTGCACACAGGCCCTAATGGAACACAAGCTACACCTGACCACACGGCTTCAGGTTTCACACCATACGCAGACTTAACTGAAGCGGATGTATTGGCTTGGTGTAAAGCTGACGGTGTAGGTGCAAAGAACGAACATCTTATAACGTCTAACATCATCAACAAGGTAGCGGCTCAAGCAAACTCTACGGGTATGCCGTGGGCTGCTGAATAATTTTAACCCCAACCCCGAAAGGAGATCACAATGGCTGAGAAAAAAACAAACACCATTACGATCAACGGAACTGACTACACTGAAGACCAACTAAATGACACCCAGAAGGTAATGGTGAACCACGTTGCTGACTTAGATCGAAAGATTGGCTCTGCTAATTTTAACATCGACCAGCTAAAAATGGGACGCATGGCGTTTATGAACGCGCTGACCGTATCATTGGCATCTGAGCCAGAAGAAGCGGAAGCTGCTGAATAATGGAAATGGACGCGCTTTTGAACATAGTATTTGCCGCAGTAATTAGCGGTTTAGGGTGGTGGATTAAATCCCAGCACGATGAGATAAAGCGCGTCACCATTTTGCTTAACAGGACTCGTGAAGAGATGGCAAAGGAGTATGTAACCAAATCGGATAGTTCTGAAGTTCTCTCCCAGATAATGAATAAATTTGACCGTCTTGAAGAGAAAATGGACCGCCTCATAGAGCGGTAAAACGCATTGCGAGGTATATGGACGTATGATTGATCCTGTTACAGCGGTCGGTTTAGCCACTAGTGCTTTTAATATTCTCAAGCAGGGAATATCTGCTGGCAAATACATCCAAGAAATGTATGGAAATATGGCAAAGCGGGGAAGGGCTTCTTATGATTTCCAGTATGCAGAAGATAAGACAAAGAACCCTCCGTTTTATAAGATGATGAGCGATAATTCTGCCAACGCGATAGAAATCTTTGCCCATAAAAAGAAGATGGAAGCCATGAGAGAGGAAATAAAAAACCATATATCATGGACTTACGGGCCATCTGCTTGGAAAGAAGTTCTACACATTGAGGGCGAGATGCGAAGAATTAGGCGCGAACAGGCTTACAAAAAACAAGAGGCAATAGACAACGCGATTAACTTTGTTGTTGGAGCGGTGATCTTTGTCATTGCTGGCGCGGGGGTGGTGACAGGCTTCTACTA
>NZ_LRIC01000072.1:0-10740 GCF_001758725.1 Janthinobacterium sp. HH106
GGCCAGGGTTTCCACGAACGCTTCGGAAGGCGTCATCTTTTGCGGGCCGGTGGGGATGGCCGCTGCGGCGGCGGCTTTTTGCTCGGTCATGTCATTCATGGGTGTCTCCTGGTCTGTGGTAATGAACTGCAGCGTATTTATCAACTTATTTATCAAAAAACGGTATATTTTGTTCCGAAATTTGATATACAATTCAATTTAAGCGTTCGGCAATCAAAAGTCAAACAGAATTTCGAGGAAACGGTACAATTTGAGTTCGAAAATGAAATAAGCTGATGTAACACTCAGATACCCAACCGAGGCCACCATGGACATGATTTCATCCCCAAAACTTGAGCCGGAAAAACTGGAAGGCGACACGCCCACGATGCGTTTGTTTGCCTTGCTGGAAGTGATTGCCGAAAAAGACCAGTTGCTGTCGCTGCAAGCGCTGGTGGAAGAAACGGGGCTGCCGAAGCCCACCCTGCACCGCATGCTGCAACAGCTGGAAAGCGTGGGCGTGCTGCAGCGCGAAAGCGACGGCCGCCACTACAGCACGGGCGTGCGCCTGCGCCGCCTGGCGTCTAACCTCTTGATTAACAACACCTTCCATGGCGCCCGCCGCATGGTCTTGCGCCAGCTGGTCGAGGAAGTGGGCGAAAGCTGCAACCTGACGGCCTTCAGCGGCAGCGAAGTGGTGTACCTGGACCGGGTGGAAACGGCGGCGCCGCTGCGCTTCTACCTGCATCCGGGTTCGCGGGTGCCGGCACACTGCTCGTCCAGTGGCAAGCTGTTCCTGGCGCAAATGACGCCCGTGCAACGGCGCCGCCTGCTGGGCCACATGGAATTGACGCGCTTTACGGACAAGACGGAAACGGACCCCGTCAAGCTCGAGCGCGAACTGGAACTGGTGCGCCGCAACGGCTATGCGCTGGACGACGAGGAATTCCTGCCCGGCCTGCTGTGCGTGGCCGTGCTGGTGCCGAACCCGAACGGCCGCTCGAACCTGGCCGTGGCGATCCAGGCGCCCATCATCCGTTTGACGCACGACAAGGCTTTACATTTCTTGCCAGCATTGCAACGCGCCGCGCAAGCCCTGGCCGCCATCGAATCGGAAACCATGCCGACGACGGGCGGGGACGACGACGCATTGCAGACAGGTAATTCATAACCGCTGCGGCACCCATGCTGCGGCTTGACCAGGAGAACAAGGTGCCAGATTCACGCCAACATCCCCCCGCCGCCGCAGCGCAAACCTTGCAGTCCGTGCGCAGCCTGTTCCATATCGACAGCGACTTGCTCGTGCCCGTCTTCACGGAACGCGACCCGCACGTGCCCGACATCGATCCCGCCTACCGCTTCAACAAGGACGTGACCCTGGCCATCCTGGCCGGCTTCACGCATAACCGCCGCGTGATGGTGCAGGGCTTGCACGGCACGGGCAAATCTACGCATATCGAGCAGGTGGCGGCGCGCCTGAACTGGCCCTGCGTGCGGGTCAACCTCGACGGCCACATCAGCCGCCTGGACCTGGTCGGCAAGGACGCCATCGTGCTGCGCGAGCAGCAGCAGGTGACGCAATTCCAGGAAGGCATCGTGCCCTGGTCGCTGCAACGGCCCGTGGCCCTGATCTTCGACGAGTACGACGCGGGCCGCCCCGACGTGATGTTCGTCATCCAGCGCATCCTCGAGCGCGACGGCAAGTTTACTTTGCTCGACCAGAACCGGGTCATCACGCCGCACCCCCACTTCCGCCTGTTCGCCACGTCGAACACGGTGGGTCTGGGCAACCTGAACGGCATGTACCACGGCACGCAAGTGCTCAATCACGCGCAGATCGACCGCTGGAACATCGTTGCCACATTGAACTATTTGCCGCAGCACGAAGAAACGGAGATCGTGCTGGCGCGTGTCCCCGCCATGAATGACGACGCGGGCCGCCAGCTGGCAAGCAGCATGGTGGCCGTGGCCAGCCTCACGCGCCACGGCTATGCGGCGGGCGACCTCGCGTGCCTGATGTCGCCGCGCACGGTAATCACCTGGGCGGAAAACTGCCAGATCTTCCGCGATCCGGCCCTGGCCTTCCGCCTGTCCTTCCTCAACAAATGCGACGAGGCCGAGCGGCCCATGGTGGCCGAGTATTACCAGCGCTGTTTCAACGAGGAATTGCTGGCGAGCCAGGCATGAGCACCGAAGCGACCGCGCCCGCCGCCTACACGCGCGAACAACAGGAAACGGACGAGTTGTGCGCGGGCGCGATCCGCGCACTGAGCGGCGTTGCCTCCGTCCGCTACCGGGGCCGGCGCCTGCACGACGGCCACCGTCCCCTGCCCATCCACGCGGCCCATCTGCAGCCCGATGCGGCGCTGCAGGATTTGCCCTCGCTGCGCGGCGCGGCCGACAGCGTGGCCCTGCGCCTGCTGCACACGGATGCGGCCCTGCACAAGTCGCTGTGCCCGCTTGACCCCGTGGCGCGGCTCGTCTTCGAGCTGCTGGAGCAACTGCGCGTGGAAACGCTGGCGCCAGATCAACATGCCGGCGTCATCGCCAACCTGCGCCACCGTTTTACGGTATGGTCGCACGCGTTCTACGATTCCGGCCTGGCCGAAGGCGCATCGGGCTTGCTCTTGTATACAGTGTTCCAAATGTGCTGGTCGCGCCTGACGGCCCGGCCCGTGCTGGAAAAGACGGAAGATTTCATCGAAGCGACGCGCTGGTCCGTTTCCTCGCAACTGAGCGGCGACCTGGCGGGCTTGCGCCGCCACCGCGCCGACCAGGCCGCCTTTGCGCGCCACGCGCTGGCCATCGCCCATGCCGTCGATGCCATGCTGAAAGAGGCGCAAGCGGCGCGCGAGGGCAGCCAGGATGAGGCAGGCGACGCGAAGGCGCAGGCAGCCTTCAAGCTGCTGCTCGATTTCGACAGCGACAATGACCACCTGCCCGATGCCGCCCCGCTGGGCGAGAGCCGCGCCTTCAGCGATGGCGCTGGCGGCTACAAGGCGTACTCCACGGCCTACGACCGCGAAGACAAGGCGGGCGAGCTCGTGCGCCGCGCCCTGCTGCTCGAGTACCGCGAACGCATGGATGCGCGCATCGCCAGCCTGGGCATCAACACGGCGCGCCTGGCCCGGCGCTTCACGCAACTGCTGGCCGTACCCGAGCGCGACGGCTGGTCGTTCGGCGAGGAAGAGGGGTATATCGACGGCCGGCGCCTGGCGCAGCTGATCAGCTCGCCCTCCGAGCGCCGCTTGTTCCGCAAGGAACAATTCCTGCCCCAGGCCGATTGCCTCGTCACCTTTCTCGTCGATTGCTCCGGCTCCATGAAGACGCATGCGGAATCCGTGGCCGTGCTGCTCGATATTCTGCTGCGCGCACTGGACCAGGCAGGCATCACGACGGAATTGCTGGGCTTCACGACGGGCGCGTGGAATGGGGGAAGAGTCAAACGCGACTGGATGCGCGCCCGCTCGCCCGCCAACCCGGGCCGCTTGAACGAACTCGTGCACATGGTGTTCAAGGATGGCGAGACGAACTGGCGCCGCGCGCGGCCCGATATCGCGGCCCTGCTGAAGGCGGACCTGTACCGCGAAGGCATCGATGGCGAAGCCGTGGACTGGGCCTGCAACCGCATGCTGGCGCGGCCGGAGCGGCGGCGCATCCTGCTCGTCGTGTCAGATGGTTGCCCGATGGATACGGCCACGAATCTGGCCAACGACGAGTTTTACCTGGCGCAACATCTGAAACAGGTGGTGGCGCGCCGCGAAGCGCAGGGCGCCGTGGAAATTTGCGGGCTGGGCCTGGGCCTGGACCTGGGCGCTTATTACAGCCGCAGCCTGGCCACCACCCTGCCCGCCTCGCTGAACAATGAACTGTTCAGCGAGATCGCCCAGCTGATCGCCGGGCGCGGCCGGCGCTGATCAGGTGCGGGGCTTGCGGCGGCGCGCCATCACGCCGGCCAGCGCCAGCCCCGTCAGCAGCATCACATAGGTTTCCGGCTCCGGCACGGCGCTCACGTATTCATACGTCACTGCCACGCGGCCGGAAGCGGACGTCTGGAACTGCGTCAGCAAATTGCCCGCGCCGCTGCCCATCGAGGAGCCGATGGCATTCAAGCCCAGGTAAATCAAACCGCCGCCCGCCGAGGAAAACAGGGCAAAGTCGCTGGCGCTGGCGCTCGTGTAGCCATTCGAGCCCGTGCTCGAGCGCAGACCCGTGCTGGCGCCCGAGGTGCCGGCAAAATCGATGCTGCCATCAAAGGCGCTCAGGGCGAATGTCTGCGTGAACAGCGGATTGGCCACCAGCAAGGTGGAGTTGTCGGGACGGTACAAGGTCAGCAGCGAGGCCAGGCTCAGGGTCACATTCGACGCGCTGGCGTCCAGACTTTCCGTCCGGCCGCTGCCCTGCACGGCGCCTTCCAGATGGAATTTGATCGACGTCAGGGTGCCCAGGTTGCTGTCGAACTTGCCCAGGCCCAGGGTATCTGACCAGTTGGTGGCACCCAGGGCGCGGTCGGCGCTGAAGCTGATGGTCTGGGTGGCCGCCTGCGCGGAAGATGCGGCGCCAAGGCCTAGCACGGCGGCTGCGGCCAGTGCGATGAGAGATTTGTGCATCGATGACTCCTGTTCATTCAATGAGGAAGAGTGGATCACGCAGTGATTCACGCAGGAAGCGCGAGGGAGGTCCCTCGCGCCACAGCCCGGCCATTCAGCTAACCAGACAATTCATTGTAATAAATGAAAGAGTCACAATATACTCAGTTTGTTGCAATTTTAAAAATAACCATTAACATTTTGATTGCTCATGCAACTATCGCAAAAGCGGACGAACGCAGTGCGACACATTGGCGGGCGACTCAATCGACGCAGTAACGCACGGCATGCGCCTCCATCGGCAGCGGGATTTCCCAGTTCCACAGCATCGCTTGCAGCTTCTTGTTGCTGAGCGATGTGTCGCGCTGGCCGTTGCGCCTGAGCAGCTCCTTGCGCGGCTGCTCCAGGTACACGAGCTCCACCTGCGCATGGTATTTGTACAGCAGGTTGAGCGTCTTTTCGCGCATCAGCTTGGACAAATGCGTGGCATTCCACACGAACGGTTCGCCCTTGCGCAGCAGTTCGCGCGCCCGCTCTTCCGCATAGTCGCCCACCTGCCCCTCGTTCTTGCCGTGCTTCAAGCCCAAGGCCGTCCGCGCATCGTCAAACGACACGACGGGCAGGCGCGGATGGTGCTTGTCCACCCACGTATTCTTGCCGGACGCGGGCAAGCCCGACATGACGATCACGCGCGAACCCGGCTCCTGGAACAGCGGGTAGTCGGGATGCGCCTCGGCGCCGCGAAAGTATTTGACGCGCGTGTGGTCGTCGACAAAGACCCTGCGCTGGCCATAGCAGCCCTCCTCGCGCGCCAGCTCGCGGAACAGCTCGATGGCATCGAGGATGCGCTGCGGGTCGGGGCAGATGCGGCCGCGGATATCGGCCTCGGCCAGCATGGCCAGCAGGCGGATATCGACCTGCCACGACAGTTCGCGCACGGTAAATTCCGGCGTCACGCCGCGCCGCGATTGTTCCAGCGCAAAGAACGGCACCTGGTGCACATTGATCAGGCGGCAGATTTCCTCGCGCACGGCAAACGGCACGTCATAGTCCCACAAGGCAATGCGCGCATCGAGCGCGCCCTTGCGCGAGTGACCGGGCTGGCCGATGGCGCCCGTCACCGGGTCGATCACCGTGGTGCTGCACTTGGCCACGTCGTGCAGCAAGGCGGCGAGGAACACGATTTCCTGTTCCGCCCGCGTGGCTTGCTGGTACTCAAGCATGCCCAGCAGGGATTCCACCACCATCATCGTATGCGTCCACACGTCGCCTTCCTCGTGGTACACGGGGTTTTGCGGCGTCGTCTTCGCCAGTTCCAGCTGCGGGAAGGCAGCCAGGCAGGCGTTGAAATCGGGCGACTGGCCCGCTGGCGGCACCAGTTGCTGCAGGGTTTTCCAGTTCATCATTGTGTACTCCTTGAGTAAGCTGCCAGCTCGTCGAGCGAGCTGCAGGTGTGTAAACCCAGGCTCTCCCACGTCACGAGCGGCTGCGGCGCATACAGGTCGACGCCGTCGGCCAGCAGATTCGGGATCAATGGCCGCGCGCTGTGGTGCGAACCGCTGTCGAGGATGGTTTGCGTAAAGTCATGCCGCACCAGCTTGTAGCGGGCCAGCACTTGCTCGTCGTCTTCCACTTTCAGGTACAAGCCTTCCGCGTGGTCGGACTTGTCCGTCTGCTTCCAGCACAGGTCTAGCGGCAGGCGTTCGCGCGCCACCACGTTTTCAAAGGCGTCGCGCCACAACCGGGACTTGGCCAGCGAATGGCGCAGCAGCTGCCACAGCTGTTTCGACGACGCGGGCATGGTGCCCGCATACAGCACGGGGACCGACAGCACGGGCGAGCCGGCCAGCATGGCGTGGCGGCGCGCCGTCGACAAAAACATCTGGCTGCGGCGGCAATACACGTCGAACTCGTTGAAATAATGGGGCAGCCGGTCATAAAACACGGAATGCTTGCTGTAAGACCACTCGCCAAACAGCACATACTGGTCTTCCAGCAAGCCCAGCAAGGCGTGCTCGTGCGCATGGGCCCACGGTTTCAACAGGTTGAACTGGCGTTCGCTGCCGCCGCCCGCCAGGTAGTGGCCGCGCGACTGCAGCAGCACCTCGCCCGCATCGCTGAACGACACGGCGGAGTTGGCGCCATCGATTTTTTCCTCGACTACGACGTACTGGCCGGCCAGCTTTTTCAATGGCATCTGGTCGGAACCGTCGTCGCCGTCCTGCAGGCGCGAGCCTTCCAGGTGCGGCGTGCGCGGGTATTTAAATAAAGGCAAAGATTGTAAAAACATAGCGTCCCACGCCGCGTTGACCGGGGCGTGTCCATACAGGGTCAGGGGTGCTGACGACGTGTTCGGGCGTGGACGATCAGGACGGTGGTCCTGGATACGTGTGCGGAAGGAGCAAAAACAGTGCCGCAGCAATCGGGGGCGTCAACGCGCCGAACGATGCTGCAGAGAGCATTTCGTCAGCGTTAGCAGGTGATGGCGAAGAAGCGAGGCACTTTTGGCTCCAATATGGAAGAGGTTCGAGAAAGAACCGCGAATATAAAGGCTGTTTGATTATTTTG
Source organism: Janthinobacterium sp. HH106 (assembly GCF_001758725.1). Taxonomy (NCBI): domain Bacteria; kingdom Pseudomonadati; phylum Pseudomonadota; class Betaproteobacteria; order Burkholderiales; family Oxalobacteraceae; genus Janthinobacterium; species Janthinobacterium sp. HH106. The sequence continues at coordinate 7,137 of NZ_LRIC01000072.1, forward strand.
CAAGTGGCTCATCCGTATCGTGCGCATTCTTGTACGCTCCCCCGCTTTGCAATCCCCGCAAAATTTGCTAAGCTGGCGGCACTTCCTGTCGCTGCTGCGTGGAAAACAAACATGACCCTTGCAAAAGGGCCGTGCATTCGTTATTTCCGGAGCAGAATCGTGTTTCCCCTATCCAGATTACAAAAAGCCCTGCGCCGCCAGGGCATCGCCGTCGCCTATGCCGACGGTATTTATACGCTCAGCAATCCGCACGCCCAGGCGTCCGTGCTGCTGCCCCACAACTTTCCGCTCGAGGAAAAAGCCGTGCGCCAGCTGATGGAGTTTGCCGCCGTCGCCGTGCCCGGCCAGGATGGCCATGTGTGCAAGGCGTGCGCCACGCCCGACTTCCACCCTGGCAGCATCGCGCCCGTCGGCAGCATCGTTGCCACCAGCCCCGACATGGTGATCCCCGCCATTCCCGGCACGGACATCGCCTGCGGCATGCGCCTGATCACGACGGGCCTGCCCCTGGCGCGGTTCGAAGCGCGCAAGCCACAGCTGTTGAGCAAGCTCAAACACGTGTTGCTGGAAGACGGCCGCAACGTGCCGCTGCGCTCGAAGGCGTTTGCCGCCCTGTTCGACGTGGGGCCGGAAGCGTTCATCGACAGCTTGCATGACGATGGCTTGTGGCCACGGGTCGACAAGGAGCGTTTGTTGCGCGAGCTCGACGCTTGCATCGCCCTGCGCGAACTGGGCGGCGGCTTGCGCCATGCGCCCGAAGCGCTGGTGGGCACGCGCGAAGTGATACGCGACCCCAGCCTGGGCACGACGGGATCGGGCAACCATTTCGTGGAAATCCAGCTGGTCGATACGGTCATGGACCGCCACGCCGCGTACCGGCACGGGCTGGTGCCGGGCGAAGTGGTCGTCATGATCCACAGCGGCAGCCGCGACGTGGGCTTTTTTGTCGGCAGCCGCTGGATGGACCGCGCCAGGGAGGCGTGGCCGAAAGGCGTGCGCCACCCGCAGTCGGGCCTGTACGGCTTGACGGGCGAACTGGCCGGCGAATACATGGATGCCATGGGCGTGGCCTCGCGCTACGCCTGGGTCAACCGCATGGTGCTGGCCGAACTGGTGCGCGACAGCCTGGCGCAGGTGTTTGCGCAGGATCAATCGCGCCTGGTGGTGGACGTGCCGCACAACGTCATCCTGCGCGAGCATGGCATGAACATCCACCGCAAGGGCGCCACGCCGGCGCGCGAAGGCGACCTGGCGCTGATCCCCGGCTCCATGGGCGACTATTCTTATGTGGCAACTGGCATGGGCAATCCCGACTGGCTGTGGTCGTGCTCGCATGGCGCGGGGCGCAGCATCCGCAGGCAAGCCATGCGCGCCATCCGGCCCACGGTGGGCGGCGACGAGACGGCGTTCCAGTGCGTGACCCTGCGCGAGGAACGCCGCGTCGAGGAAGCGCCGATGGCGTACAAGAAGATCGGTCCCGTCATCGCCGCGCAGGAGGAAGCGGGCTTGCTGCAATCGGTGGCGCGGCTGAAACCCTTGCTGACCTTTAAAGCCTAGCGCAGCAATTGCGGCACGGCCGCCGCCATCAGCGACAGGCCGATGGCGGTCAGCACGACGAACGCGATGCGGCGCATGCCGCGCTGGGCGATCGGCGGCGGGTAGCGCTTGCCGGCCATCGTGGCCAGCACGCCCACGGGCAAGGCCAGCGCACACAGCAACAACACTTTCCCATCGAGCTGGCCCTGGCTGCCCGCCATCAGCGAACGTCCACCAGCGCTGATGGCGAACAAAAAGATCAGGCTGTAGCGGATGGTGGTCAAACTCATTTCCTGACGGTAAAACTGGTACACGAGGGGCGGGCCGGCCAGCGAAAACAGGCCCGAGAACAGGCCGCCGCATACGCCGCTGATGAAGAAGCTGCGCTTGTCCGCCGCGCCCGGCCCCGGCGGCGCCTGCAGCAGGATGCTGACGCCGCCATACACGATGGCCGCGCCCAATAACAGTTTCAGGACGGGCGCATACGCCTGGTCCAGATATCCCAACAGCAACACGCCGGCCGCCATGGCCGGCAGCAAGCCGATGCTGGCCGCGCGGATGGCGCGCCAGTCCAGGTGGTGCAAGGCGCCCGGCAAGGCAACGAGGCAATTGGCCAGGGACAATAAGCTGACGAGGGCCGCCAGCGCGGGCACGGGCGCCAGGCCGAGGCCGCTGGCCACGCCCATGACGATCATGCCCAGGCCAAAGCCCGTGACGGTCTGGAAATACGTGCCGGCCGCCACCACGCCCAGCAGCGCCAGCACGGGCAGGCTGAACAACTCAGCGCCCACCCTGGGCCTGCACGGCCGTCACGGCAATGACGTTGTACACGTCAATCGCGCTGCAGCCGCGCGACAAATCGTTGGCAGGCTTGTTCAAGCCTTGCAGCAAGGGGCCGATGGCGACGGCGCCGCCCATGCGCTCGGCCAGCTTGTAGCCGATATTGCCCGCGTCCAGGTTCGGGAACACCAGCACGTTGGCGCGGCCGTTGACGACGGAATCCTTGACTTTCCTCTGGGAAATTTCGGCCACGATGGCCGCGTCGAGTTGCACGTCGCCATCGATGGCCAGCAGCGGACGCTGGGCCTTGACCCGGTCCGTGGCCGCATGCACCTTGTCGACGGCCGCATGGTGGGCGCTGCCGCTGGTGGAAAACGACAGCATGGCGACCCGCGGCTCTTCCATCAGCAAGGCTTGCGCGCTGTCGGCGGCGGCCATGGCGATGTCGGCCAGTTCCTCGGCCTTCGGGTCAACGACGAGGGCGCAGTCGGAAAAGATGAATCCGCCCTTCAGGCTGTGAAACGGTTCGCACAGCATCATCAGGAAAAAGCTCGACACGAGCTTGAAGGCCGGGTCGACGCCGATGATCTGGATGGCGCTGCGCACCACGTCGGCCGTCGTGTGCACGGCCCCCGCCACGCAACCGTCGGCGTCGCCCAGGCGCACCATCAGGTTGGCGTAGCACAACGGGTCTTGCACGGCGATGCGCGCCTGCTCCACCGTCATGCCCTTGGCTTGACGCAGCACAAACAATTGCTGGGCATAGTGTTCCGACTCGTCGGACGTTGCCGGGTCGACCAGGCGCACGCTATCGAGGTCGAGCCCGTGCTCGTGCGCCAGGGCGAGGATGGCGGCCGGCTGGCCGACGAGGGTGATGTGCGCCAGACCTTCGGCGGCAGCCCGCGCGGCCGCCTGCAGCACGCGCGCATCGCCGCCCTCGCACAACACGATGTTTTTCGGCACGGCGCGGGCTTGCTCGATGATGCGGTGCAGGGCTTTCATGGCGACTCCAATTCGGTAAAAAAAGTGCCGGAACCATGGAAGCATAAAGATGGTTCCGGCACATAAAACCCGGCAAGCCGGGGTCATACAAGGATCGGTCGGGGTGGTGTCGGATGACGCCGGGCCTGGCTACTGCCCGGGTGGTGTCGGATTACGCTGGCCTGGCTACTGCCCGGGTGGTGTCGGATTACGCCGGGCTTGCCCGGCTAATCCGACCTACGCCAGCACCACGCGTAAATTGCGTAGGTTGGGTAGGTTGGATTAGCCCAACGGGCGTAATCCAACA
>NZ_LRIC01000073.1:0-278124 GCF_001758725.1 Janthinobacterium sp. HH106
CCGTCAAGCTGATCAACCCGATCGCGATGGAAGAAGGTCTGCGCTTCGCTATCCGCGAAGGCGGCCGTACCGTCGGCGCTGGTGTTGTTGCAAAAATCATCGCTTAATTATTGAGCGAATATAAAAGAAGACGCGTCGTCGCCCGGCGCCCTTCTTTTTATTCAACTGCCGGGGTTGGCAAGCATTTTGGTGCTATCATGTCGACCCTGACGGTTGTTGCGTCAGAAATTCCCGTATGACCTCATTGCCGTGCAAACCGCGCGGTTCGTTCTTTTAAGGAAATATCATGTCGGCACCAAACCAAAAAATCCGTATCCGCCTGAAGGCTTTCGATTACAAGCTGATCGACCAGTCCGCTCTGGAAATCGTTGAGACCGCGAAGCGCACCGGCGCTGTCGTCAAAGGCCCAGTACCACTGCCTACCCGTATTCAGCGTTTCGATGTGCTGCGTTCCCCGCACGTCAACAAAACTTCGCGCGATCAGTTCGAGATCCGTACGCACCAACGCCTGATGGACATCGTTGACCCAACGGACAAAACCGTTGACGCGCTGATGAAGCTGGACCTGCCAGCTGGTGTTGATGTCGAAATCAAACTGCAATAATCGTTTTTAAGAAGGCTGGCGGGGTATCCCGCCGCCTGAGATGGGGCCGGGCCTGCTCACGATCGTGAGTGCGCCCGGCCCCATTGCTTTTGTGCCGTGCAAAACCACTTTACAGTGCCGCGCCCGCCCGATAAAGTTGCCGCATGCTCAACGCCCTCGATACCCACCTGCTCAATGCAACTCCCCGTCAGCGCCTGCGCGGCTGGCCGCGCTTCCTGACCGAATTTTTGTATTTCGGCATCAAGGAGGCGAGGTCATGCCTGTTTGTGGGACTGTTTTTTGCTGCCGTGTTCCTGGTGCCGCGCGCCGGCCTGTTCGGCCTGCCGCGCTATGACGTGCTGCTGCTGGTAGCGCTGGCGATCCAGGGCGCGATGGTCTGGAGCGGGCTGGAAACGTGGGATGAATTGAAAGCCATCTGCCTGTTTCATGCGGTCGGCTTCGCGCTGGAGGTGTTCAAGGTGTCGGGGACGATACAGTCGTGGAGCTATCCCGACTTTGCCTACACCAAGGTGTTTGGCGTTCCCCTGTTTTCCGGCTTCATGTATGCGGCCGTGGGCAGCTACATCATCCAGACCTGGCGCCTGCTCGACATGCGGATCCGCCACCATCCGCCGTACTGGATGGCGGTGCTGATCGCGCTGCTGATCTACGCTAACTTCTTTACCCACCACTACATCGGCGACTATCGCTGGTACCTGGCCGCCTGTGCGCTGGGCTTGTATGCGCGCACCACCGTGGTGTTCCGCCCGCTCGACCGCGACCGCAGCATGCCCCTGCTGCTCGGTTTCGTGCTGGTCGGCTTCTTCATCTGGCTGGCCGAAAACATCAGCACCTTCTGGGGCGTGTGGCGCTATCCGAACCAGCTTGGCGCGTGGTCGGTGGTGCACGTCAGCAAATGGAGCTCATGGTCGCTGCTGGTGGTGATGACGTTCACCATCGTGGCCCACCTCAAGCACATCAAGGCCAGCATCCACGTGGCCCAGCCTTAGGCGCAGGCAGTCGCTTATTACAGGCTGGCCGCCACCGCCTCGAAGCGCGCGCCCAGCGCTGCTTGCGGGCCGCCCTGCAGCTGTTTGGCGTACTGGCGCAGCACTTCCGCCGAATACGTGCGCGAGCCGGGCGACAGCTTCGGCAGCAGCGGCAGCACGCGTTCCAGATAGCCCGTGCCTTCCTGCCATTTGCCTTGCGCGGCCAGGGCCGACGCCAGTTCCACCATGCGGCGGCCGACGCGCGCATCGCTGCGCGGCTGCGCCGCCTCCTCCGTGGCCAGGGCTTGCCGGTACAGTTGCTCCGCTTCGGCATTCTTGCCCTGCAAGCGCTTGATGCGGCCCAGGTTGGACTGGCGCTGCGAGACGATGTCCGCGCCGGCCCCGGCCTGCTCGGCGCTGCGCAGCGCCTGTACGCAAGCCAGTTCCGCTTCGCCAAACTGGCCCTTGCGTTCGGCCGCGTTACAGGCATCTTGTTGTGCGTTGGAGGTGGCGAGTGTCGCTGGCGCCGCGCAGGCGGCCAGCAGGCTGACAGCGCATAGCAGGCTGATGGTATGGGTCTTCATAGTCTCCTCGGACGGGTGTCAAACACGGTGTATCGGCGGAGTCATGCCGTAATAAATATACTCCAAGTTTTTTGGGGCGGGTGGCTTTTCGCCGGCGCACGCGATGGACGCCGGATTGACGCCGCTTGCATGCTTCAGGGATACTCCGGGCTTGTCCACTAATGCGTGCCGCCGCCATGTCCAAGACTGTCCTGATCGTGGAAGATGAACAGGCGATTGCCGACAGCATCGCCTATGCCCTGCGCACGGACGGCTTTACGCCGCGCCATGTGATGTTGGGCGAGCACGCCCTGGCCGCGCTGCGCCCCATGTCCGGCGAAGACGCTCAGACGCCTGTTCTCGTGGTGCTCGACGTGGGCTTGCCTGACATGAGCGGGCTGGAAGTATGCCGCCGGCTGCGCCAGTTTTCCGAGGTGCCCGTGATCTTCCTGACGGCCCGCAGCGACGAGATCGACCGTATCGTCGGCCTGGAAATCGGCGCCGACGATTACGTCACCAAACCGTTTTCGCCGCGCGAACTGGTGGCGCGCATCCGCGTCATCCTGCGCCGCGCAGGCGTCGCCCAGGCGCCGCGCGAGGCGGGCATGACGATAGCTGCGCCTGTCGTCGCGACCGCGCCGGCGCGCTTCGAGTTGCGCGCGCTCGAGGCGCGGGTACTGTTTCACGGCCAGCCGCTGGACCTGACCCGCTATGAATACCTGTTGCTGAAAACCCTGCTCGCGCATCCGGGCCACGTGCTGTCGCGCGCGCAGCTGATGGAGCGCGTGTGGAGCGGGGCGCCCGACACGCTCGAGCGCACGGTCGATGCGCATGTCAAATCGCTGCGCGCCAAGCTGCGCGCCGTCGATGCGCAGGCCGATCCCATCCACACCCACCGTGGCCTCGGCTACAGCCTGGCCGGCGCATGAAGATCGGCCTGCGCATTCTGCTCGGCTACTTCCTGATCGTCGGACTGGCCGCGTGGTTCCTGCTGAATGTCTTCATGGAGCAGGTCAAGCCGGGCGTGCGCTCGACCCTGGAAGACACCCTGGTCGACACCTCGCAGCTTCTGGCCAGCCTGGTGGCGCCCGACGTGAAGGCGGGCACGCTGGCGCAGTCGCCCGTGGCCGCGCGCATGCAGGATTACGCGCGCCATGGCGTGGACGTCAATATCAATGGCGTGCGCAAGCGCACGCTCGATTACCGCATCACCATCACGGACCGGCACGGCATTGTGCTGTTCGATTCCAGCGGGCGCGACGTGGGGCGCGACTATTCGCGCTGGAATGACGTGTATCTGACCTTGCAGGGCAAGTATGGCGCGCGCAGCACGCGCAGCCGGCCCGACGACGAGATGTCGACCGTGATGCACGTGGCCGCGCCGATTCGCGACGGCAATGAGGTCATCGGCGTGCTGACGGTGGCCAAGCCGAACGCCAGCGTGCAAGCGTTTGTCGAGCGCAGCCAGCGCAAGATCCTGCAGCGCGGTGCCGTGCTGTTGCTGCTGTCGCTGCTGATCGGCCTGGCGTTCGCGTGGTGGCTGCACCATGCGCTGGGCAAGCTGATGACCTATATCGGCGATGTGGAAGCGGGGCGCAAGGTGGCGCTGCCGGCGCTGGGCACGAACGAGATCGGCACCCTGGGACGGGCGCTGGAAGCGATGCGCACGCGCCTGGAAGGCAAGGAATACGTGGAGCAGCTGATGCATACGCTGACGCATGAATTGAAAAGCCCGATCGCCGCCATCCAGGCCTCGGCCGAGTTGCTGCAGGAAGACATGCCGCCGGCCGAGCGGCGCCAGTTCCTTGCCAGTATCCTCGAGCAGAACGCGCGCCAGCGGCAATTGATCGACAAGCTGCTGGCCCTCGTGCGCGTGGAGAAGCAGCAGCGCCTCGACCACCCCGAGCGCATCGCGCTGGGGCCCCTGCTCGCGCAAGTGGCGCAGGATGCGGCCGCCACGCTGGCGGCGCGCGGCGTGCGCCTGCAGCTTCAGGCGGACGAGGCGAGTGTGGACGGCGATGCCTTGCTGCTGCGCCAGGCGCTGGGCAATCTGCTCGACAACGCGGCCGGCTTTGCGCCGCCGGGCAGCTGCATCGATGTGACGGCGCATCGCCAGGGCACGCACGTGGAAATCGCCGTGCGCGACCGCGGCGCAGGCATCCCCGCGTATGCGCTGGAGCGCGTCTTCGAGCGTTTCTACTCTCTGCCGCGCCCGAGCACTGGCAAGAGCACGGGCCTGGGCCTGCCCTTCGTGCGCGAGGTCGCTTCCTTGCACGGCGGCACGGTCGAGGTGCTCAATCATGCGGACGGTGGCGCCTGCGCGCGCCTGTGCCTGCCGCTGGCCTAGCACACTCTTAGCGCATTTTATTTGCCCGCTTCACACGGACTGCATCGTCAGCGCATACAGCTTTTTTACACTGGCCGCCTTACTTCAAGGATGCGCCATGCAAAAAACTCTGTTAGTCAAAGCGTTGATCGTGTTCGGCCTGATGCTGATAATCGGCCTGCCTTTGCTGATGATTCAGGAAACGATCAAGGAGCGGATGGAATTCCGCCAGGAAGCCGTCAACAGCATCGCCGCCGATTCGGTGCGCGAACAAACCATCATCGGCCCCATCCTGGTGATTCCCTACACGGAGCAGTATGAAGAGCGCGTGGAGGTGGCCAAGGGCGATGACAAGGAAGCGAAATCGGCGGTGCGCACGGAGTTGTTGCGCCGCACGGTGCAGCGCCGTCTGCTTGTCTACCCGAACAATTTACTGCTCAACGGTAACATCGACACGGACCGCCGCTACCGCGGCATCCACCAGGTGCTGGTCTACAGCGGCCAGCACGCGTTCAAGGGCGACTTCACGGTGCCTGCCGGCAGCCAGCTGCCGCGCAAGTCGCCGGATTCGCGCGTGACCCTGGGTGCGCCGTTCGTGGCCCTGTCCATCGAGGACGTGCGCGGTATCCGTAATATTCCGAAAATCGACTGGGGCGGCCAGAAGATCGAGTTCGAGCAGGGCACCGACCTGTTTGCCTTCCGCAGCGGCCTGCATGCGCCGCTGGGCGCCATGCCTTTGACGGCACCGCAGCAGGTGCACTTCAGTTTTGATCTGGGCCTCGACGGCATCGAACGCCAGCACTTCGTGCCGGTGGCGAAAAACAGTCAGATCAGCATCAAGTCGAACTGGCCGCATCCGCAGTTTGGCGGGCGCTTCCTGCCGTCGCCGAAATTCCGCCAGATCAACGCCGATGGCTTTCAGGTCGAGTGGAGCATCTCCTCGCTGGCCACCAATGCGCAAACGCAGCTGAGCACGATCGAGGGCGAGTTCAAGGTGCCCGACAGTGCGCCGCTGGGCCAGATCGACCGCTTCAGCGTGGGCTTCATCGAGCCGGTGAACGTGTATTCGCAATCGGACCGGGCCACCAAATATGGCTTGCTGTTCGTGGCGCTGACCTTTGCCGCCTTCTTCATCTTTGAAATCCTGAAAAGCCTGCCGATCCACCCGGTGCAGTACCTGCTGGTGGGCCTGTCGCTGGTGATCTTCTTCCTGCTGCTGGTGGGCCTGGCGGAACACATCGCCTTCCTGGCCGCCTACCTGATCGCCAGCGCCGCCTGTATCGTGCTGACCAGCTTTTATCTGGTGCACGTGCTGCACAACGCCTGGCGCGGGATCGGCTTCGGCGTGGGGCTGACCATGCTATATGGCGCCCTGTATGGCTTGCTGAGCTCGGAAAACAATGCGCTGGTGATGGGCAGCATCCTGCTGTTTGCCGTGCTGGCCGCCATCATGGTGGCGACGCGCAAGGTGGACTGGTATCAGATTGGCAAAGGAGCGCCGCAAGAGTAAGACTTACCTGGGCGCCATGCGCCACCTTGCAGCCAGCTCGGACAGTGATATGCCCGGGCTGGCTTTTGCATTTTGCGCGGGGAAAGAACTGCAGCATTAATTGGTAGTTGGTTGGTATTGTTTGCGGTATGCTATTGGCATTGCTTTTTAGGGAATGGCGGGCGCCGTGGCGTCTGCCCGGGGCGGTGCGAGGATGGCGTGGCGTCCTGGTTGTTTGTCCATCCGATAAAACGGAGATGCAATATGATCAAGAAGACGATGGTTTTTCTGTTTGCGTTGGGCCTGAGCGCCTCGTACGCGTTTGCCGCCGGCGACGTCACGCAGTGCTATAGCGAGTGCGGGCAAAAAGTGGCGAATTGCCGGGCGCACCTCGGCGGCAGCCCGATCTGCGAGGACCTGTACGAACATTGCCTGATCAACTGCCAGCAATAAGCTTTTCCGGGTGCCACGCCCAGGATGAGTGGAGCAGGGCGCGCATGCCATGGCGCGCCCTGTGTCTTTCTGCCATCGCCCGCAAGGGCGCATGCCGCCGTGCTTTGCGCCTGTTAAATTGCCTTGCGGCAGCGTTTTTCAGGGGTGCCGACAACTCCCGCAGGGGCGTCGCGCAACACTTTGACATACCTCGTGTTAACTTGTTGCGTCAAGGGTTTTTGTGCTATATACTAGCCGGCTTCGGTATGGATTCGTCTTTTTTGAGTCCTACGTTACTTTGTAGTTAAACAAGCCCCGCCCAATCGCAGGTGGGAATGGAGAAAAAATGAGCCTAGGCCTTCTCGGTCGCAAGGTTGGTATGATGCGCATTTTCACGGATGAAGGGGATTCGATCCCGGTCACCGTGTTGGACGTATCGAACAACCGTGTTGCGCAAATCAAAACCCCTGAAACAGATGGCTACTCCGCTGTTCAGGTCGCATTCGGTCAACGTCGCGCTTCCCGCGTGACCAAAGCTGTTGCTGGTCATCACGCTAAAGCTGGCGTTGAAGCCGGTACTCTGTTGAAAGAGTTCCGTGTCGACGCTGCCAAAGCCGCTGAACTGAAAGCTGGCGATGTTGTCGCTGCTTCCCTGTTCGAAGTCGGTCAAAAGATCGACGTGCAAGGCGTTACCATCGGTAAAGGCTATGCAGGCGTTATCAAACGTTACCACTTCGCTTCTGGCCGTGCAACGCACGGTAACTCGCGTTCGCACAACGTTCCAGGTTCCATCGGTATGGCACAAGATCCAGGTCGCGTTTTCCCTGGTAAGCGCATGACCGGTCATCTGGGTGACGTTAACCGTACGATCCAGAACCTCGTGATCGCCCGTATCGATGCCGACCGTCAGCTGCTGCTGGTCAAAGGCGCGATTCCAGGTGCGAAAAATGGCCAGGTAGTTGTCTCGCCAGCCATCAAAACCAAAGCCAAGAAGGGAGCTTAAACGATGGAACTCAAGCTTCTGAATGCGCAAGGTCAAGCCGCCTCGAACGTTGCTGCAGCCGATACGATTTTCGGCCGTGACTACAATGAAGCGCTGATCCACCAAGTCGTCATCGCTTATCAAGCGAATGCACGTAGTGGTAACCGCAAGCAAAAAGATCGTGAAGAAGTTCACCACACGACGAAAAAGCCATGGCGCCAAAAAGGTACCGGCCGCGCTCGTGCTGGTATGTCGTCGTCGCCACTGTGGCGCGGCGGTGGTCGGATTTTCCCGAACTCGCCTGACGAAAACTTCACCCACAAAGTGAACAAAAAGATGTATCGCGCAGGTATCTGCTCGATCCTGTCGCAGCTGGCTCGCGAAGAGCGCCTGATCGTCATCGACGATCTGACGATCGACGCGCCAAAAACCAAGCTGCTGTCGCAAAAATTGAACGGCCTGGGCTTTGATTCGGTTCTGATCATCACCGACGTTCTGAACGAAAACCTGGAACTGGCATCGCGCAACCTGCCTAACGTACTCGTCGTTGAGCCACGTCACGCAGACCCGATGTCCCTGGTGTTCTACAAGAAGATCCTGGTCACCAAAGCTGCATTGGCCAAGATTGAGGAGATGCTGGCATGAGCGCGATTTTGAAACATAGCGAAGAACGCTTGATGAAGGTGCTGTTGGCGCCCGTGATTTCCGAAAAGGCCACCATGGTCGCGGAAAAGAACGAGCAAATTGTATTCCGCGTACTGCCGGATGCAACCAAGCCTGAAATCAAGGCAGCGGTCGAACTGCTGTTCAAGGTTGAAGTTCTGTCCGTGCAAACTGCAAACCGCGAAGGTAAGCAAAAGCGCACCGGCAAGTTCAACGGTCGTCGTAACCATACCAAGCGTGCTTTCGTGTGCCTGAAGCCTGGCCAGGAAATCAACTTCTCCGAGGAGGCTGCATAATGGCACTCGTTAAGATGAAACCAACCTCGCCAGGCCGTCGCGGCATGGTGAAGGTGGTGAATGCCGACCTGTACAAAGGTCGTCCGTTCGCTGCCCTGGTTGAAAAGAAATCCAAGACCGCTGGTCGTAACAACAACGGTCACATCACCACCCGTCATATCGGTGGTGGTCATAAGCAACACTACCGCTTGATCGACTTCAAGCGCACCAAAGATGGTATTCCAGCGAAAGTGGAACGTATCGAATACGATCCAAACCGCACCGCGAATATCGCTCTGTTGTGCTACGCCGACGGCGAACGTCACTACATCATCGCAACCAAAGGCATGGCCGTTGGCGACAGCGTGATGAACGGTTCGGAAGCACCGATCAAATCGGGTAACTGCTTGCCAATCCGTAACATCCCAGTCGGTACCGTGATGCATTGCGTTGAAATGCTGCCAGGTAAAGGTGCCCAAATGGCACGTACCGCCGGCGCTGGCGTTGTGCTGATGGCACGTGAAGGTACCTACGCTCAAGTGCGTCTGCGCTCGGGTGAAGTACGTCGCGTGCACATCGAGTGCCGTGCAACGGTTGGTGAAGTCGGCAATGCCGAGCATAGCCTGCGTAAAATCGGTAAAGCTGGTGCGATGCGCTGGCGCGGTGTTCGTCCTACCGTTCGCGGTGTGGTCATGAACCCGGTCGATCACCCGCACGGTGGTGGTGAAGGTAAAACAGCAGCTGGTCGTCATCCAGTTTCGCCATGGGGCCAACAGACCAAGGGTAAGAAGACACGCAGCAACAAGCGTACTACTTCCATGATCGTCTCGCGCCGCGGCAAGAAATAAGGGGTAGCACATGACACGTTCATTGAAAAAAGGGCCGTTCTGTGACGCCCACCTGGTGAAAAAAGTTGAAGCCGCACAAGCAGCCAAAGACAAAAAGCCAATCAAAACCTGGTCGCGTCGTTCGACAATCATGCCTGACTTCATCGGCCTGACGATCGCGGTGCATAACGGCAAGCTGCACGTGCCGGTTTATGTTTCCGAAAACATGGTTGGTCACAAGCTCGGCGAATTCGCACTGACCCGTACGTTCAAGGGCCATGCAGCTGACAAAAAGGCTAAGAAATAATGGAAACTAAAGCTATCCTCAAAGGTGTGCGCCTGTCGGACCAAAAGGGCCGCCTGGTTGCTGACCTGATCCGTGGCAAGAAAGTTGACGCTGCACTCAACATCTTGCAATTCAGCCCGAAAAAAGGTGCTGCGATCATCAAACGCGTTCTGGAATCCGCTATTGCGAATGCCGAGCACAATGATGGCGCGGACATCGACGAATTGTTCGTGAAAACGATCTACGTCGAAAAGGGCCCGGTCCTGAAGCGCTTCACCGCGCGTGCAAAAGGCCGTGGCGACCGTATTTCGAAACAATCCTGTCACGTTTACGTGACTGTCGGTAACTAAGGAGCCACGATGGGTCAGAAAATTCATCCAACCGGTTTCCGTCTGGCGGTCACCCGTAACTGGGCTTCGCGCTGGTATGCAGGCAACGGTAATTTCGCTGCCATGCTGAACGAAGACTTGAAAGCACGTGCTTACCTGAAAAAGAAACTGAAGAACGCTTCCGTTGGCCGCATCGTTATCGAGCGCCCAGCCAAGAACGCGCGCTTCACGATCTACAGCTCGCGTCCAGGCGTGGTCATTGGTAAAAAAGGCGAAGACATCGAAGTACTGAAGTCCGCGCTGACCAAGATCATGGGCGTGCCTGTTCACGTGAACATCGAAGAAATTCGCAAGCCAGAAATCGACTCGCAACTGATCGCCGATTCGATCGCTCAGCAGCTGGAAAAACGGATCATGTTCCGCCGCGCCATGAAGCGTGCAATGCAAAATGCAATGCGCCTGGGTGCTCTCGGTATCAAGATCATGTCGTCCGGCCGTCTGAACGGTATCGAAATCGCGCGTAAAGAGTGGTACCGCGAAGGCCGCGTGCCTCTGCATACCCTGCGCGCCGATATCGACTACGGTACCAGCGAAGCGTCGACCACCTACGGCATCATCGGTGTCAAGGTGTGGGTATACAAAGGTGACCGCGCGCCTAACGGCGATGCACCAGTCATCGATACCCCAGCTGACGAGAAGAAAAGCCGCGGCCCACGCCGTGACGATGGCAAGCCAGCTGGCCGTCCACGTCCAGCCGGTGCCGGTGCGAAACCATCCACAGCACCAGGTGCACGTGTGCGTACCGCCGCTAAACCGGCCGCCGCAGCAGCACCAGCTGAGAAAGCAGGAGAATAATCATGCTGCAACCAGCACGCAGAAAGTATCGTAAAGAGCAGAAAGGCCGTAACACCGGTATTTCGCACAGCCGCGGCACCGCCGTGTCGTTTGGCGAATTCGGTCTGAAGGCAGTTGCGCGCGGTCGTATCACTGCGCGTCAAATTGAAGCGGCGCGTCGTGCAATGACGCGTCACATCAAGCGCGGTGGCCGTATCTGGATCCGTATTTTCCCGGACAAACCGATTTCGAACAAACCGGCTGAAGTCCGTATGGGTAACGGTAAAGGTAATCCTGAGTACTACGTCGCTGAAATTCAGCCAGGCAAAGTACTGTACGAAATGGATGGCGTTGATGAAGCGCTGGCACGGGAAGCATTCCGTCTTGCCGCCGCTAAACTGCCACTGGCGACGACGTTTGTCATCCGCCAAGTCGGCCAATAATTGGAGTTGTATATGAAAGCATCTGAACTCCGCGGCAAGGACCAGCCAGCTCTGCAAAAAGAGCTGAATGACCTGTTGAAGGCACAGTTCGGCCTGCGCATGCAAATCGCTACGCAGCAGCTGAGCAACACTTCGCAGCTCAAGAAGGTACGCCGCGATATCGCGCGTGTGAAGACGGTAATGAATCTGAAGGAAGCCAAATGAACGAACCAGTGAAACAGTCGCTCAAGCGCACGCTGATCGGTAAAGTGGTTTCGGACAAGATGGACAAGACCGTTACCGTTCTGATCGAGCGCCACGTAAAACATCCTTTGTATGGCAAGATCATCATGCGCTCGAACAAGTATCACGCGCATGACGAGACCAACCAAGTCAAGGCCGGTGACACGGTCGAGATCCAGGAAGGTCGCCCGATCTCCAAAACGAAGGCATGGACGGTGACACGTGTGGTTCAAGCCGCACCAACCGTTTAAATAAAAACCACCGTTTCGGCGGTGGCTTTTAATTAGTACTTGCAGGCCCGCAAATTGTATGTAATACTTGCGGGCTTCGTTCATGTAACGCCGCAAAGTGTCTGGCCACAGACAGTAGCATTCGCGGTCAGTTGATGTATGAAGGTCATGCACCCAAACAGTGAAGCCCAGCAGGGCGGCTCTGGCGGGACCAAGACTGACCGTGGGTCTACATTGTGTGGATTCTTCGGCTTAAGTTGGGAAAGAGAATACTATGATTCAAACTGAAAGCCGGCTCGAAGTGGCTGACAATACCGGTGCCAAAGAAGTAATGTGCATCAAGGTATTGGGCGGCTCCAAGCGCCGTTATGCTGGCATTGGCGATGTGATCAAGGTAACCGTTAAGGTTGCTGCGCCACGTGGCCGTGTCAAAAAAGGTGAAATTTATAACGCCGTGGTTGTGCGCACCGCTAAAGGTGTTCGCCGCCAAGACGGTTCCCTGGTGAAGTTCGACGGCAACGCCGCCGTTCTGTTGAACGCCAAGCTGGAACCGATCGGTACCCGTATTTTTGGACCTGTCACGCGCGAACTGCGCACTGAGAAGTTCATGAAAATCGTGTCCCTGGCACCGGAAGTCCTGTAAGGAGTCGTAATGGATAAGATTCGTAAAAACGACGAAGTCATCGTTCTGACCGGGAAAGACAAGGGCAAACGTGGTGTGGTACAGCAGCGTATCGATGCTGAACATATCGTGGTTGACGGCATTAACATCGCTAAAAAAGCGACTAAGCCAAACCCGATGACTGGCGTAACTGGTGGTATCGTCGATAAGACCATGCCAATTCACGTGTCCAACGTTGCATTGTTTAATGCAGCGACTGGCAAGGCAGATCGCGTGGGTTTCAAAGAAGTGGACGGCAAGAAAGTTCGCATCTTTAAATCCTCCGGCGAAGTAGTGAAGGCTTAAGAAATCATGGCACGTCTCCAAGAATTCTATAAAGAAAAAGTCGTTGCCGACCTGACCAGCAAGTTTGGTTACAAGTCGGTAATGGAAGTTCCACGCCTGACCAAGATCACCCTGAACATGGGTGTTGGTGAGGCTATCGCGGATAAAAAAGTTCTCGAGCACGCAGTTGCTGACTTGACCAAGATCGCCGGCCAGAAGCCAGTGACCACCAAGTCCCGCAAAGCGATCGCAGGCTTCAAAATCCGTGAAGGTTACCCGATCGGTACGATGGTCACCCTGCGCGGCGCTCGCATGTACGAGTTCCTGGATCGCTTCATTACCGTGGCTCTGCCGCGCGTACGCGATTTCCGTGGTGTGAACGGCCGTGCATTTGATGGTCGTGGCAACTACAACATCGGTGTCAAGGAACAGATCATTTTCCCTGAAATCGAATACGACAAGATTGACGCGTTGCGCGGTATGAATATCAGCATCACGACAACCGCTAAGACCGATGACGAAGCCAAAGCTTTGCTCGCCGCCTTTAAATTCCCTTTCAGGAACTGATCATGGCCAAACTGTCACTGATTAATCGTGAGATCAAGCGTGCTGACCTGGTGGCGAAATTCGCCCCTAAGCGCGAAGCTCTCAAGGCCATCGTCGATGACCAATCGAAATCGGAAGAAGAGCGCTACGAAGCTCGCCTGAAATTGCAGGCGCTGCCACGTAACTCGAACCCGACGCGTCAACGTAACCGTTGCGCCATCACTGGTCGTCCGCGCGGCACATTCCGTAAATTCGGTCTGGGTCGTATCAAGCTCCGTGAATTCGCCATGCGTGGTGAAATTCCGGGTATGACAAAAGCAAGCTGGTAATAGGAGAATATGCAATGAGTATGAGCGATCCTATCGCCGATATGCTGACCCGCATTCGCAATGCACAAGGCGTGCAAAAGACGACCGTGGCCATGCCATCGTCGAAAGTCAAAATTGCGATTGCCAGCGTCCTGAAGGACGAGGGTTACATTGAAGATTTCGCTGTTGCCGAAGCTGGTGGCAAAGCGGAACTGAAAATCGGTTTGAAGTATTATGTTGGCCGTCCCGTCATTGAGCGCTTGGAGCGCGTGTCCCGTCCGGGTCTGCGCGTCTACAAGGGTAAAGACGAGATCCCTGTTGTGATGAATGGCTTGGGTGTGGCGATCGTGTCGACTCCGCAAGGCGTCATGACTGACCGCAAAGCACGCGCTACCGGTGTCGGCGGCGAAGTTATTTGCTACGTGGCTTAAGGAGTTACACATGTCTCGAGTAGCTAAAATGCCTATCGTAGTGCCAGCTGGCGCCGAAGTCGCCATCTCCGCACAAGCGATCACCGTAAAAGGCCCGCTGGGCGTACTTTCCCAGGCCCTCACCGGCCAGGTCAAAGTGGAAAACAATGCAGGAACCCTGAGTTTCGACGTGGCGAACGACAGCCGCGAAGCCAATGCCATGTCCGGCACGCTGCGCGCACTGGTCAACAACATGGTTGTTGGCGTCACCAAGGGTTTCGAGAAAAAGCTGAACCTGGTAGGCGTGGGTTACAAGGCGCAAGCTCAAGGCGACAAGTTGAATCTGTCCCTGGGTTTCTCGCACCCTGTAGTGCATGACATGCCAGCTGGCGTTACCTGCGCAACACCAACCCCGACCGAGATCCTGATTAAAGGTATCGACCGTCAACAGGTTGGCCAGGTAGCCGCTGAAGTTCGTGCTTACCGCTCCCCTGAGCCTTACAAGGGCAAGGGCGTTCGCTATGCGGACGAAGTGGTTAAGCTTAAAGAAACCAAGAAGAAGTAATTAGGGGCTGACGATGGATAAGAAAGAATCACGGCTTCGCCGCGGACGCCAAACCCGCATCAAGATTGCGGAATTGAAAGTAAATCGCTTGTCGGTGCATCGCACCAACCTGCACATTTACGCCAACCTGATCAGCCCGGACGCTAAAGTCCTGGTTTCGGCCTCGACGGCTGAAGCGGAAGTTCGCGCTGAACTGGCAGGCCAATCCGGCAAAGGCGGCAATGCCGCTGCTGCAGCCTTGATCGGCAAGCGCGTCGCTGAAAAAGCGTTGAAAGCAGGGATTACCGAAGTTGCGTTTGACCGCTCCGGTTTCCGTTACCACGGCCGTGTGAAAGCGTTGGCAGAAGCCGCACGCGAAGCCGGTCTGAAGTTCTAAGGATCAATCATGGCAAAAATGCAAGCAAAAATGCAAAGCGACAAGCCGGATGATGGCATGCGCGAAAAAATGATCGCGATCAACCGCGTGACCAAAGTGGTCAAGGGTGGTCGTATCATGGGTTTCGCCGCGCTGACCGTAGTTGGTGATGGCGATGGCCGCGTCGGCATGGGCAAGGGCAAATCGAAAGAAGTGCCAGTTGGCGTGCAGAAGGCAATGGAAGAAGCCCGTCGCAACCTGATCAAAGTACCGCTCAAAAACGGCACCTTGCATCACACGGTTGTTGGTCGTCACGGCGCCTCCAAGGTCCTGATGAACCCAGCTAAGCCTGGTACTGGCGTTATCGCTGGTGGCGCAATGCGCGCTATCTTCGAAGTGATGGGCGTGACGGACGTGGTGGCGAAATCCACCGGTTCGAACAACCCATACAACCTGGTACGCGCTACGCTGGACGGCCTGTCGAAAATGAGCACTGCTTCCGATATCGCTGCCAAACGCGGCAAGTCGGTCGAAGACATTCTGGCTTAAGGTGGACAAAATGACAAACACAGTCAAAGTGCAATTGGTCAAGGGCTTGATCGGTACGCGCGAATCGCATCGCGCTACCGTGCGCGGTCTGGGTCTGCGTCGTGTAAATTCGGTTTCCGAATTGCAAGACACCCCATCCGTACGCGGCATGATCAATAAAGTATCGTATCTCGTTAAAGTTGTCGGGTAAGCCTTCGGGCTTACACGAACGGAGCAAATCATGGAATTGAATACTATTGCACCAGCCGAAGGCGCTAAGCACTACAAGCGTCGCGTCGGTCGCGGTATCGGCTCCGGCCTGGGTAAAACCTCGGGTCGTGGTCACAAAGGTCAGAAATCGCGTTCGGGCGGCTTTCATAAAGTCGGTTTCGAAGGCGGTCAGATGCCTCTGCAACGCCGTCTGCCTAAGCGCGGTTTCAAATCGATGCACGCAACCTTCAAAGCTGAAGTGCGCCTGTCCGATCTGAACAACCTGGCTGTTGGCGATGTCGACATTCTGGTCTTGAAGCAAGCTGGCGTTCTGGGCGTGTTGGCCCGTGACGTGCGCGTGATCTTGTCCGGCGAAATCACCAAAGCGGTGAATTTGAAGGGCTTGAAAGTGTCCGCTGGCGCGAAAGCCGCCATCGAAGCAGCCGGCGGCTCGGTAGCCTGAGTTGACCGCTAACAGCTTGATCGGAGCGAAAATTGGCGACTAATCCACAACTTGCTAAAAGTGCAGCGGCCGGTTTCCCTTGGGGACGGCTCTGGTTTTTGCTTGGCGCATTGGTGGTTTATCGTATCGGTGCTCACGTCCCGGTTCCCGGGATTGACCCGACACAATTAGCCTCGCTGTTCAAGGAGCACGAAGGCGGCGTCCTGGGCATGTTCAACATGTTCTCGGGCGGTGCCTTGTCTCGTTTTACAGTGTTTGCGCTGGGTATCATGCCTTATATCTCGGCCTCGATCATCATGCAATTGCTGTCGATCGTGTCACCGCAGATGGAAGCGTTGAAAAAAGAAGGCGAAGCAGGTCGTCGCAAGATCACCCAGTACACCCGGTATTTCACGGTTGCCCTGGCACTGTTCCAAGCGTTAGGCATTGCAGTCGCACTGGAGTCGCAAGCTGGTCTGGTGTTGGAACCTGGTCTTGCATTCCGCTTCGTGACGGTCGTCACTTTGTTGACCGGAACAATGTTTTTGATGTGGTTGGGTGAGCAAATTACCGAGCGTGGCTTGGGGAATGGCATCTCGATCATCATTTTTGCCGGGATTGCAGCAGGTCTGCCGTCGGCGTTGGGTGGCTTGTTCACTCAGGTGTCGAATGGTTCGATCGGCAGCTTCAGCGCGATTTTCATCGTGATTCTGGTAGCACTGGTAACGTACTTCGTTGTATTCGTTGAACGTGGTCAGCGCAAAATATTGGTCAATTACGCGAAGCGCCAGGTAGGCAACAAGATTTATGGCGGTCAAACCAGCCATTTGCCGTTGAAGCTGAACATGGCCGGCGTGATCCCGCCGATCTTTGCTTCTTCGATCATCTTGTTCCCGGCCACTATCGTGGACTGGTTTTCAAAGGGCGCCGACAACGCTAACCCTGCGGTGCGGTTCTTGAAAGATTTGGCAGCATCGATGGGGCCTGGTGAGCCTATCCATGCGCTGTTGTACGCAGTGGCGATCGTGTTTTTCTGTTTCTTCTATACAGCGCTGGTATTTAACAGCAAGGAAACAGCGGATAACTTGAAGAAAAGCGGTGCGTTCATTCCCGGGATCCGTCCAGGCGAGCAGACAGCCCGTTACATCGACAAGATCCTGACACGCTTGACACTTGCCGGCGCAGTCTACATCACCCTGGTGTGTTTATTGCCGGAATTTATGCAAGCCCAGTGGAAAGTACCATTCTATTTCGGCGGTACTTCTTTATTGATTATTGTAGTTGTCACCATGGATTTCATGGCGCAAGTACAGAACTACGTGATGTCGCAGCAATATGATTCACTGCTGCGCAAAGCAAATTTCAAGGGCGGAATTCCGACGCGTTAAGCGCGGTAAACATACCGAATGGCAAAAGACGACGTCATACAGATGCAGGGCGAGATTCTTGAGAATCTCCCAAATGCAACATTTCGAGTGAAGCTGGAGAACGGACACGTGGTGCTCGGGCATATTTCAGGTAAAATGCGGATGAACTATATTCGCATTCTCCCTGGAGACAAGGTGACGGTGGAGTTAACGCCGTACGACCTGAGCCGAGCCCGCATTGTGTTCCGTACCAAGTAACACACTGAATCAAACCAAAGAAGCGAAAGAAAGAGCCCCAAAATGAAAGTTCTCGCATCAGTCAAGCGGATCTGCCGCAACTGCAAGATCATCAAGCGCAAAGGCGTAGTCCGCGTAATCTGCGTGGAACCACGTCACAAGCAGCGTCAAGGTTAATCGAGGAATAACAAATGGCACGTATTGCAGGGGTTAATATCCCAAATCATCAGCATACCGTTATCGGCCTGACGGCCATCTACGGTGTGGGCCGTCCACGCGCAGAGAAAATCTGTGCATCGACCGGTGTAGCAACCAACAAAAAGATCAAAGATCTGGATGACAGCGAACTGGAAAAGCTGCGCGATGAAGTAGGTAAATTCATCGTCGAAGGCGATCTGCGTCGTGAACTGTCCATGAACATCAAGC
Source organism: Janthinobacterium sp. HH106 (assembly GCF_001758725.1). Lineage (NCBI taxonomy): Bacteria > Pseudomonadati > Pseudomonadota > Betaproteobacteria > Burkholderiales > Oxalobacteraceae > Janthinobacterium > Janthinobacterium sp. HH106. Next base: position 17,814 of record NZ_LRIC01000073.1, read on the forward strand.
GTTTGATGGATCTGGGTTGCTACCGCGGCATGCGTCATCGTAAGGGTCTGCCTTGCCGTGGCCAGCGTACGCGTACGAACGCACGTACCCGCAAGGGACCGCGTAAAGCCGCTCAATCGCTGAAAAAATAATCCGCTAGGGAATAATTATGGCTAAGTCGCAAAATAACGCCGCATCAGCACGCGTGCGTAAAAAAGTTAAAAAGAACGTCGCTGAAGGCATCGCACATGTCCACGCATCGTTCAATAACACCATCATTACCATCACCGATCGTCAAGGCAATGCCTTGTCGTGGGCTACCTCCGGCGGTGCAGGCTTCAAGGGTTCGCGCAAATCGACCCCGTTCGCAGCGCAGGTCGCCGCGGAAGCCGCTGGTAAAGTGGCTGTTGAGTGTGGCGTCAAGAACCTGGAAGTACGTATCAAGGGCCCAGGTCCTGGTCGTGAATCCGCCGTTCGCGCGCTGAACAACCTGGGCATCAAGATCACCGAGATCCAGGACGTGACGCCGGTACCGCACAACGGTTGCCGTCCACCGAAACGTCGTCGTATCTAAGATAGTGTTGCAGAGGGCGCTTCGGCGCCAGCTGCTTTGCTGTCTGTTGTAACTCAGTACAGTTGTGTGAAAACGCTGGAGCAGGGAGCCGGAAACGGTTATACTGCCCGGCTGTTCTTGCCTGTCAAATTCTGTTTGACGGGTTTTTCGTTTTCAGCCACCGTCTGATTGAAACCAAATCAGACTAGCGCCTAACCGCATCAGTGTGTTTGATCATGCATGTGGCTGGGGCGTTATCATTTAAAAAAAGGAAGTATCGTGGCACGTTATATCGGACCTAAAGCAAAACTTTCCCGCCGTGAAGGTACAGACCTGTTCCTGAAGAGCGCCCGTCGCTCGCTGGACAGCAAGTGCAAACTGGACGTCAAGCCAGGCCAGCACGGTGTCAAATCCGGCGCCCGCACCTCGGACTACGGTAACCAACTGCGCGAAAAGCAAAAAGTCAAGCGCATGTACGGCGTGCTGGAACGTCAATTCCGCCGCTACTTCGCTGAAGCAGACCGTCGTAAAGGCAACACCGGCGAAACGCTGTTGAAGTTGCTGGAAACGCGTCTGGACAACGTTTGCTACCGCATGGGCTTTGGCTCGACCCGCGCTGAAGCGCGTCAATTGGTCAGCCACAAAGCGTTCACCGTGAACGGTATCGTTGTGAACATCGCTTCGTACGCAGTCAAGGTTGGCGACATCGTTGCTGTTCGTGAAAAATCGAAAAAGCAAGTGCGTATCGTTGAAGCACTGTCGCTGGCTGAACAAGTTGGTATGCCTAGCTGGGTTTCGGTTGATGCCAAGAAAATGGAAGGTACCTTCAAGTCCCTGCCAGAGCGTAACGAAATCGCTAACGACGTCAACGAATCGCTGATCGTCGAGCTGTACTCGCGTTAATAGTAGTCAGTAGCAAGATCTCCGCCCACTTTGCTTTTGTAAAGTGGGCGTTTCACTAATGCCATCAGCCTTATCGGTGTAATGAGCCGAGGGTATTGAAAAGGACATTTCATGCAAAACAGTTTGTTGAAGCCACGTATTATCGATGTTGAAGCTCTCGGTGCAGGTCACGCCAAGGTCGTGATGGAACCGTTCGAGCGCGGCTATGGCCACACATTGGGTAACGCGTTGCGCCGCGTTCTGCTGTCGTCGATGGTAGGCTACGCGCCGACCGAAGTGACGATCGCTGGCGTCGTCCACGAATATTCCTCCCTCGATGGCGTGCAAGAAGACGTCGTCGATCTGTTGCTGAACTTGAAGGGTGTGGTTTTCAAAGTCCACAACCGCGATTCGGTAACCCTGACCCTGAAAAAAGAAGGCGAAGGCGCGATCCTGGCCTCCGACATCGACCTGCCGCATGACGTCGAACTGATCAACCCTGACCACGTGATCGCCCACCTGACCGCTGGTGGCAAGCTGGACATGCAGATCAAGGTTGAAAAAGGCCGCGGCTACGTTCCTGGTAACGTGCGTCGCCTGTCGGAAGACACGAACAAGACCATCGGCCGCATCATTCTCGATGCATCGTTCTCGCCAGTGCGCCGTGTATCGTACTTCGTTGAATCGGCCCGCGTTGAACAGCGTACCGACCTGGACAAGCTGATCATCAACATCGAAACCAACGGCGTGATCTCGCCGGAAGAAGCGATCCGCCAGTCGGCCCGCGTCCTGGTGGACCAGTTGAATGTGTTCGCTGCCCTGGAAGGCACGGAAGCTGCCGCCGAAGCGCCATCGCGCGCTCCGCTGGTCGATCCTATCCTGTTGCGTCCAGTCGACGACCTGGAGTTGACCGTGCGTTCGGCAAACTGCCTGAAAGCGGAAAACATCTACTACATCGGCGACCTTATCCAACGTTCGGAAAACGAACTGCTGAAAACGCCAAATCTGGGCCGCAAGTCCCTGAACGAAATCAAGGAAGTGCTGGCATCGCGCGGCTTGACCTTGGGCATGAAGCTGGAAAACTGGCCGCCTGCCGGCCTGGAAAAGTAATTCGTAGTTGTAGCAAACTGCCTGGGACAGGTGTCCCAGGCTTTTATTTTGTAGTACCAAACCGGCCCGCGATGAAGCTTCTGCCTCATTGATCGAAGAGCTGGAATTTAAACACTCACCGAAAGGATTTATCATGCGTCACGGTCACGGCCTCCGTAAACTGAATCGTACCTCGTCCCACCGTCTGGCAATGCTGCGCAACATGACAGTATCGCTGCTGCGTCACGAAGCGATCAAAACCACCCTGCCAAAAGCAAAAGAACTGCGCCGCGTTGTCGAGCCAATTCTGACCCTGGGCAAAACCGACTCCCTGGCAAACAAGCGTCTGGCCTTCAACCGCCTGCGCGACCGTGAAATGGTCGTCAAACTGTTCGCTGAACTGGGCCCACGTTTCGCCAACCGTAACGGTGGTTATGTGCGTATCCTGAAAATGGGCTTCCGCGTCGGCGATAACGCTCCTATGGCGTTCGTTGAACTGATGGATCGTCCAGATACGACCGAAGCAGTTGAAGTTGCTGGCGAGTAATCCCAGTAATTGCATCTGAGAAAGCCAGGCCTAGCCTGGCTTTTTTGTTTTCTGCTGCAGCTATCCTTTCAGCGGTGTACTATTCTTCTTTCGCGCCGGCCCGGCACAAGCGCTGCCTGCTCCGCGCGTCCTCTGTCGAATGGTCGAAAAGGTAGTTCATGTCCCGTTTCCCCTCCAGCGCCTCCGCGCGCGCCGCTCCATTACATCAATTGCTGATCTGGCTTGCCGCCTGTTTACTGCTGGCCATGGCCGTCTTCGGCGCCAGTCATGCCCGCGCTGACGATGAGTTCCTCGATCCGGAACTGGCGTTCAAGTTTTCCGCCCGCATGCAGGATCCGTCCACCATCGCCGTCACCTACGTGATCGCCGACGGCTACTATATGTACCACGAGCGCTTCAAGTTCGAGGCCGTGGGCGCCAAGCTGGGCACGCCCGTGTATCCGGCTGGCAAGGTCAAGTTTGACGACACCTTCCAGAAGAATGTGGAAACCTTCCGCAAGACCCTGACCATCACCATTCCCGTTGTGGCGGCCGGCGCGTTCACCCTGAAGGCGACAGGCCAGGGCTGCTCCGACAAGGGCCTGTGCTATGCGCCGCAGGATGCGACAGCCCAGCTGGTGGGCGGGGGCGGCGGCCAGAGCGTGGCGCCCGGCGCCGGCCTGCCGTCGAAATTCGCCTTGCCCGCCGCGCCCGTAGTCGACACGGCTGCCATCAACGGTCCGCAGGCGCAGGCGTCGCCCGGTGTGTCCGTGCTGAGCATTCCCCAGGCCGATATCACCAGCACGTCCGAGCCGGTAGCGGCGGCGCCCGTGGCGGCAAGCGCCGCGCCCGCGCAAAGCGAGATGGGCAAGATCGAGGCGGCCCTGAAGGGCGGCAAGCTGCTCGTCATCGTGCCCCTGTTCATGCTGCTGGGCCTGGGGCTGGCGTTTACGCCGTGCGTGCTGCCGATGGTGCCGATTTTGTCGTCGATCATCATCGGCGATGGCGCCAAGGTCAGCCGCTCACGCGGCTTGCTGCTGTCGCTGACCTACGCGCTGGGCATGGCCATCGTCTACACGGCGCTGGGCGTGGCGGCTGGCCTGGCGGGCGAAGGCCTGGCGGCGCAACTGCAAAACCCGTGGGTGCTGGGCTTCTTTGCCTTGCTGATGGCGGGCCTGGCCTTGTCGATGTTCGGTTTTTATGAGCTGCAAGTGCCGGCTTTCCTGCAAGGCAAGCTGACGAGCGTATCGAACCAGCAATCGTCGGGCCGCCTGGCGGGCGTGTTCGTCATGGGCGCCATTTCCGCGCTGATCGTGGGGCCCTGCGTGGCCGCGCCGCTGGCCGGCGCCTTGCTGTACATCAGCCAGACGCGCGACGTCGTCATCGGCGGCAGCGCCCTGTTTGCCATGGCCGTGGGCATGAGCGTGCCGCTGCTGCTGGTGGGTGTGTCGGCCGGCACCTTGCTGCCGCGCGCCGGCGCGTGGATGGATGCCGTCAAACGCTTCTTTGGCGTGCTGCAGCTGGGCGTGGCCTGGTGGCTGGTCTCGCCCGTGCTGCCGGGTGCCGTGCAAATGCTGGGCTGGACGGTCTTGTTCGTCGGCTACGGCATGTATCTGCTGGTGGGCAAGAGCGGCGCGCAACACGCCTGGCTGGCCAAGGCCTTCGGCCTCGTATTTGCCGTGCTGGGCGCGATGCAGCTGGTCGGCGTGGCCAGCGGTGGCCGCGATCCGCTGGCGCCGCTGGCACACCTCGGCGGTGGCCAGGTGCACGCACAACCGTTTACGCGGGTAAAGACCGTGGCGCAGCTCGATGCGGCACTGGCGCAGCTGGGTGGCAAGCCGGCCTTGCTGGACTTTTATGCGGACTGGTGCGTGTCGTGCATCGAGATGGAAAAGCTGACCTTCGTCGACCCCGCCGTGCGCGCGAAGATGGGGCAAGCCGTGCTGCTGCAGGTGGACGTGACGGCCAATGACGCGGACGACAAGGCCATGCTGAAACGTTTTCAGCTGTTCGGCCCGCCGGGCATCATCATGTTCAACCCGCAGGGGCAGGAAATCGCCCAGTCGCGCGTGATCGGCTTCCAGAACGCTGCCACCTTCCTGACTTCGTTGCGCAAGCTCGAGCCGTAGGGGGGGCAGGTCGGGTTAGCCCGTCAGGGCGTAACCCGACGCCACCGCATACGTCAACCATGTTGTCGGATGACGCGGCGTTGCCGCTAATCCGACCTACGATTTACCCTGCTTTCGGATGCTGCTGCATGCCATGGTGGCCACCGCGATGGCCGCCGTGCCGGCCGGCCGGCACGCTGTCATCAAACACTTTCTTTTGCTCCGGCGTCAGCACGGCGTAGAAAGTCTTCAGTGCAGCCAGGCGGCTTTCCTGGTCTGCAATGCGTTCCTTCGACATGGCGATCCATTGTTCCATGCGTTCCGGCGCCGACAGCTTGGCCATCGCTTCGTGCCTGGCTTTCCAGTCGCCCATCGGTTTTTTCGGCGCATTGGCGGCCGTGAACGTGGCCCAGGCCGGTTCCTGGGCGGCCGTCAGCTTCAGCTTGTCATGCAGGCGGCCCTGGTACTTGGCCATGCGCTCGGCCGGGTTGCCATCGCGGTGCTGGCCGCGCTGGCCTTCATGTTGCATCTTGGTGCTGGCCGCAGGCGCGCTGGCGGCCGCTTCCTGGGCGTGGACGGTCAGCGATGCCGCACCCATGCCGAGTACGCTCATGGCGATGATCAAATTCTTGCGCAAGGTTGTCATTGAGGCGTTCATCTGGATTCCTTTGTAAAAGTGAGGGATGTACATGTTGCTGCACATGAATCCATGTTGGACGCCCCATGTTTCCCCGAAGTGTCCGCTGCCAGACAGTTTGTATCTATATGTTTCTTCGGGTCTTCTATATACAAGACGATACAAATGCGTTGTGCAAGGGTGGGGGAAGTGGGGATAATTCGTACCATGGAACCCACTTCTACAATTCTCATCGTCGACGACGACCGCGATATCCGCAGCTTGCTGGCGGACTACCTGGAAACGAACGCCTACCGCACCCTGGGCGCGGCGGATGGCACGGCCATGTGGAAAATCCTCGATGAAACGCGGCCCGATTTGATCGTGCTCGACTTGAACCTGCCCGGCGACGACGGCCTGACCCTGTGCCGCAAGCTGCGCGCCCAATCGACGGTGCCGGTGATCATGTTGACGGCGCGCAATGAGCCGCTGGACCGTATCCTGGGCCTGGAGATGGGCGCCGACGATTACTTGCCGAAACCGTTCGAGCCGCGCGAATTGCTGGCGCGCATACGCAGTGTCTTGCGCCGCAGCCATGCCATGCCGTCGAACGTACCGTCGGACAAGGCGCAGCAAATCCGCTTTTCCGGCTGGACCCTCGACTTGACGGCGCGCCACCTGCTCAATCCCAGCGGCCTGGTAATCATGCTGTCGGGCGCGGAATTTCGCTTGCTGCGCGTGTTCCTCGAGCACCCGAACCGCGTGCTCAACCGCGACCAGCTGCTGAACCTGACGCAGGGCCGCGACGCGGACCCGTTCGACCGCTCGATCGATATCCAGATCAGCCGCCTGCGGCAAAAGCTCGGTGAAGATGCCCGCTTGCCGCAAATCATCAAGACCGTGCGCAACGGCGGCTACGTGCTGGCCGGCCAGGTCAATGTGGAGCCGCACGCGTGAAGGCCTTCCTGGGATCGATGACGGGCCGTGTCTTTATGTTTTTGCTGATCGGCATCGTCGCTTCGGCCGCGCTGACGCAGTGGCTGGCCGTGGGCGAACGCCAGCGCGCCATCGAGCAATACCGCGACTACCACGCCGTCGAGCGGGCCGAGCAGCTGGTGATGGCGGCCGACGTGGTGCCGCTGGCCTCGCGCGCCGCGTACCTGAAGGTGGCCAACAAGGGCAGCGTACGCCTGGAATTGCGTCCCGACGTCGAGCATGTGCCGGGCAAGCCGACGGAATTTTCCTCCGCCCTGCAAGCCAAATTGGGCGAAGGCTTCAAGGTCAGCGCGCTGGCCGAACGCCCGGAAGCCTGTGTCAAGCCGCGCCAGTCGCCGGGCATGTTTTCCGCCAAGCCATGGGGCGGTACCTGCGAAAACCTCGACGTGCGCATGCAGGATGGCCACGTGTTGCGCCTGATGGTCTTGCCGCCGCGCCAGCAGCCGCCGTTCAATGAACATAACGACTGGATGACTCTGCTGCCTTTCCTGATCAGCATCGCCATCCTCGCCTACCTGGTCACGCGCATGACCATGCGCCCGCTCAAGCAACTGGCGCAGGCGGCAAAAGACCTCGGTAACGACATCAACCATCCGCCGCTGACCCTGTCGGGCGCCAGCGAGATCCGCCAGGCCAGCGCCGCCTTCAATGCCATGCAGGCGCGTATCCGTCAGCATATTTCCCAGCGTACACAGATGCTCGCTGCCATCACGCACGACTTGCAGACGCCGCTGACGCGCTTGCGCCTGCGCCTGGAAAAAGTGGCCGATACGGAATTGTATGACCGTCTGGTGGGCGACCTGTCGGCCATGCAGAGCATGGTCAAGGAGGGGCTGGACCTGGCCCGTTCGATGGATAGCACGGAAGCGATGCAGGCGCTCGATCTCGATTCGCTGTTGGATAGCGTCTGCTCCGACGCGGCCGATGCGGGCCAGAATGTGACCCTGGCCGGGCAGGCCGGCATGGCCTTGATGGCGCGCCCGATCGCCATGCGGCGCTGCCTGGTGAACCTGATCGACAATGCCGTCAAATATGGCCAGTACGCGCAGGTGACCGTCGAGCGCATCGCCGGTGCGGCACGCATCCGCATCCGCGATGGCGGGCCGGGGATTGCGCCAGATCAGCTGGCCAAGGTGTTCGAACCGTTTTACCGCATCGAGACCTCGCGTTCGCGCGAATCGGGCGGTACGGGCCTGGGCCTGACCATCGCGCGCAATATCGCCGAGCAGCACGGCGCCACGGTTTTGCTGGCCAATCACGTCGACGGTGGACTGGAAGTCACCCTCATCGTGCCAGAGTATTACGCAGGAAAGTGATCATTTCCGTGCGACAATATTGTGCTTTAGGCTCCCTGGCACCTACATTCAACCTGCAGCCCCGCGCTGCGACAGCATGACAGAACAATGAAAAAGACTAGTCTGGCAATCCTCGTGGGTGCGGCCCTGTGTATCGGTGGCGGCATCTGGTATTTCAATCATCAGCCAGGCAAAGCGGCCGGTGGGCAGGATGGCAAAGGGGGCAAGGGCGGGCAGGCGCCGACGACGGTGAGCGTGGTCGCGCCGGTGCGCCAGGATGTGCCGATGCTGCTGCAAGCCAATGGCAGCGTGACGCCGATCAGCAGCGTCGATTTGCATCCGCAGACGACCAGCACGATTACCAAGGTGCACCTCCGCGAAGGCCAGTTCGTCAAGCAGGGCGAGCTGATGTTTACGCTGGATGCGCGCAGCGAGCATGCGAACGTCGACAAGGCGCAGGCGCAGGTCTTGCGCGACCGCGCCTCGGTAGCCGATCTCGAACGCCAGCTCAAGCGCAACCAGGATTTGTTGAGCAAGAATTTCATCGCCCAGGGCGCCGTGGACACGCTGCAAAGCCAGCTCGACGCGGCACGCGCCTTGCTGGCCGCCGACCAGGCCGCCTTGCGCGCCGCCCAGGTCGACTCCAGCTACACGGTCCTGCGCGCGCCGCAGGCGGGCCGGGTGGGCGCCATCAATGTCTACGCGGGCAGCCTGGTGCAGCCGGCCACATCGCTCACCAGTATCACCCAGCTCGACCCGATCGACGTGGTCTTCACCTTGCCGGAAAGCAGCCTGTCGGGCTTGCTGGCGGCGCAAAAGGCGGGCGAGGTACCCGTCACGGCCCTGTTGTCGGACGCGGGCGGCAAGCAGCTCGATGGCAAACTGAACTTTATCGACAATGCCGTCGACCCCGCTACGGGCGTCATCAAGGTCAAGGCGCGCTTCAACAATGGCGGCACCGACCTGTGGCCTGGCCAGTACGTGAATACGCAGCTGACCGTGCGCACGCTCAAGGATGCGCTGGTGATCCCGCAAAACGCCATCATCACGAGTACCGCCGGCACCTTCGTGTACTCGATGGAGGCGGACAACACGGCCAAGATGCGCAAGATTACCCGTGTGTATGCATTCGGACCGAGCGCCGTCGTCACCGGCCTGGCGGGCGATGAAAAAGTCATCGTCGATGGCAAGCAAAACTTGCGCCCGGGTAGCAAGGTGCGCCTGGCGGAAAAACACAAGGCCGCCGATGGCGCCGCCGCAGCGCAGGGCAAGCCAGCATGAACCTGTCCGAACTGAGCATCCGCCGCCCCGTCATGGTGGTGCTGCTGTCCCTCTCCATCATCCTGGCCGGCGTGCTGGCCTACCTGCAAATTCCCGTGGCGGCCTTGCCGAGCTACAACACGCCCGTCATCAACGTCAGCGCCGACCTGGCCGGCGCCAGCCCGGAAACCATGGCCTCGTCGGTGGCCTTGCCGCTGGAAAAACAATTTTCCACCATTTCCGGCCTGAGCCTGATCACGTCCACGAGTACCCTGGGCAATACCTCGCTGACCCTGGAGTTTGACGCCAGCATCAATGTCAACGAGGCGGCCGTCGATGTGCAGGCGGCCCTGCTGCGCGCGCAGCGACAGTTGCCGACGGAAATGACGGATTTGCCGTCTTACCGCAAGGTCAATCCGGCCGATGCGCCGGTGCTGTTCATCCAGATGACGTCGCCCTCGCTGAACTTGTCGGATCTCAATGATTATGCGGAAAACCTGATCGCGCCCAGCCTGTCGACCCTGCCCGGCGTCGCCCAGGTCATCGTCAATGGCCAGAAACGCTTCGCCGTGCGCGTGCGCGCCCGTGCCGACCTGATGAATGCGCGCAACCTGACGATGGACGAGCTGGCTGTTGCCTTGCGCACCTCGAACACGAATTCCCCGCTGGGCATCCTTGACGGTCCGAGCCAGACCCTGACTATCCAGGGTAATCCGCAAATGATGAAGGCTGCTGATTTTGCCGAACTGATCATCGCCAGCCGCAACGGCCAGCCCGTGCGCCTGAAAGACGTGGCCGAGGTGGAAGACAGCTTTCAATCGATCAAGTCCGTCGGCAGTTTCAACGGCGAGCGCTCGATCAGCCTGATGGTGCAGCGCCAGCCGGACGCCAATACCGTGCAAGTGGTCGATGGCGTGCGCCGTCTGCTGCCGGGCTTCAAGGAGCAATTGCCGCAGTCGATACAAATCAGCCTGGTCAACGACCGTTCGCTGTCGATCCGCGAAGCCATCCACGACGTCAATCTGACCTTGGCGCTGACGGTGGTGCTGGTGGTGCTGGTGATCTTTTTGTTCCTGCACCGCGCGGCCGCGACCTTCATTCCGGCCGTCACCATGCCGATCTCGCTGCTCGGTGCGCTGGCCCTGCTGTACTGGCTCGGCTACAGCCTCGACAACGTGTCCCTGCTGGGCATTACCTTGGCCGTGGGTCTCGTCGTCGACGATGCCATCGTGGTGCTGGAAAACATCGTGCGCCATATCGAGATGGGCAAGAAACCGATACGCGCGGCCCTGGAAGGGGCGAAAGAGATGGGCTTTACCATCATCTCGATTTCCGTCTCGCTGGTGGCCGTGTTCATCCCCATTTTCTTCATGCCGGGCGTGATCGGCTTGCTGTTCCACGAGTTCGCCGTCGTCGTCTCGCTGGCCGTGCTGGTGTCCGCCGTCGTGTCGCTGACCCTGGTGCCGATGCTGGCCAGCCGCTTCCTGCCGGCCGACTCGCGCGAGCACAATGACAGCGACCCCAGTCATGGCGAGAAAACCTTTATCGGCCGCCATTTCGAAGCCGGCTTTACGAAATTGCGCAACGGCTATGTGCATCTGCTCGACAAGGCTCTGGCGCACCGCAATGTGGTGCTGTTCGTTGCCGTGTGCACCTTTGCGCTGACGGTGCTGCTGTACGCGACCATTCCCAAAGGTTTCTTCCCCGAGGAAGACCTGGGCCAGATCCAGGTGAATACGGAAGCGTCGGAAGATATTTCGTCCGCGGCATTGCAGGACTTGCAAGCCCGCGTGGCGGCCGTGCTCAAGGCGGACCCAAGCGTGCAGGACGTGACATCGTTCGTCGGCGGCGGCAACACGGGCCGCATGTTCATGGTCTTGAAACCGCGCAGCGAGCGCCCGAAAATGCCCGTGGTGCTGGAAAACCTGCGCCGCGCGGCGGGCACCGTGCCCGGCATGGCCGTGTATTTCCGGCCCGTGCAAAACTTGCAGCTGGGCGGGCGCCAGAGCAAGAGCCGCTACCAGTACACCTTGCAAAGCGTCAGTCCCGACGCCCTGAATGACTGGGCGGAAAAGTTCATTGCAGGCATGCGCACCGATCCCGCCTTCCGCGACGTCACCAGCGATTCGCAGATCAAGGGCTTGCAGGCATCGCTCCGGATCGACCGCGACAAGGCCAACCTGCTGGGCGTGCAAATGTCCGATATCCGCACGGCACTGTACAGCGCCTTTGGCGAGCGGCAAGTGTCGACCATCTATTCGTCGGCGGCCAGCTATTACGTGATCCTGGAAGCGGCCACGGCGGACCGCCAGTATGACGATGCGCTCACGCGCGTGTCCGTGCGCAGCAAGTCGGGCGAACTGGTGAAATTGTCGAGCATTGCCTACGTGGAACGCACGATCGGCCCCACCTCCGTCAACCACCAGGGGCAGTTGCAGGCCGTCACCATCGCCTTCAACCTGGCGCCGGACGTGCCGCTGGGGATCGCCACGGGCAAGATCGACGCAATGGCCAAGGACATGAGCTTGCCGGCCTCCATCATCACGCGCTACGGCGGCGACGCGGCCGTGTTCCAGAGCTCGCAATCGAGTCAGATCATCCTCATCATTGCCGCGCTGGGCGTGATCTATGTGCTGCTCGGCGTGCTGTATGAAAGCTATATCCACCCGCTCACCATCCTGGCCGGCTTGCCGTCGGCGGCCGTGGGCGCGCTGTTGACCTTGCGCCTGTTCGGCATGGACCTGACCATGATCGCCATCATCGGCATTTTGATGCTGATCGGTATCGTCAAGAAAAACGCCATCATGATGATCGACTTCGCCCTGCATGCGCAGCGCAACGAGGGGCTGGCGCCGGCAGAGGCCATCCGCCAGGCCTGCATCCTGCGTTTTCGTCCCATCATGATGACCACGGCGGCGGCCCTGATGGGCGCCTTGCCGATCGCTCTGGGCCTGGGCGCCGGCGCCGAGCTGCGCCAGCCGCTGGGGCTGGCCGTGGTCGGCGGATTGCTGTTTTCACAAGTGATTACCCTGTTCATCACCCCGGTCATCTATTTATTCCTGGACAAGTACAGCGGCACGGGGCCGATGACGGACGAGCAACTGGTGGCGCTCGACAACAAGGCTTGAGCGCATGCGTGACTGATGACCCGTGACCGGCGCCCCATTTCTGCGTGAATGGGGCGCCGGTTTTGTATGGGCAGTGATACATACGGTAACAACCGTCAAGGGACGGCTCGGGTACTCTGGTCAGCGCTGCAAGGAATGTCGCTATCCTGTACGCTTCGGGTTGGAAAGGCCGAGGAAGTGTTCCCAAAAGCAAGGGACTCTGGCACTATGGCTGCCCTGTAATGTTATTTCTTCGCTACACAGAAAGCACGATTCATTTTGCATGACACGACCCATTTGTTGGCTGCCGATTCCGATGTTTGCCCCACCTGCGGGCAAGTGATCCAGCCACCTCCGGCCTACGGGTCCAAGACCAGCACCACGCGCAAGGTTGCGCTCGGCGTGTCCGTCTTGCTGCACGTGCTGCTGGCGGCCTATGTCCTGTTGCGCAGTGACACCATCGAAAAGATTCCGCCGCCGAAGAAGGAAAGCGCGATGGTCTACATCGCGCCGCTGAAGGACAAGCCGCAACCGAAGCCGCAGCCCAAGCCCACACCCAAGCCGAAGGACACGAAAGTGGCCAAGGTGAAACCGCCGCCGGCCCCGAGCAAGCGCGTGGTCACAAAAGACGTGCCGCGCGATAAACCGAAACTGGAAACGTACACGCCGCCGCTGGTATCGAAAGTGCCGTTGCCGCCGCCGCCCGCTGAAGACATGAGTTCGATGATCGAGCAGCGCCGCAAGCAGCGCGAGGCGCAGAACCCCGCGCCGCCGGCCGAGGAAAGCGAAAACGACCGCGCCATGCGCGTGGCCAAGGCGAATATCGCCGGCGCGCAGGGACGCAATTCCGGCAGCGACCGCGAGGATTCGGGCGGCGTGTTTTCCATCGTCAACCAGACCTCGTTCAGTGCCGAAGTCAAGTTCAAGGGCTGGAACGGCAACTTCAAGCGCAACTGGCTGAAGCAGGAAAAAGTGGAACTGGGCAACGAGCCTGATATCGAGACGGCCATCATCAAGAAGATGATCCAGCTGATCCGTGCCGAAAAGCCCGGCGATTTCGTCTGGGAATCACGGCGCCTGGGGCGTAACGTCAACCTCAGCGCCCGCGTGGAAGACACGGCCGAGCTGAGCGCCTTCCTGCGCCAGGAATTCTTTTCCGAGAAGCGCCCGGGCCCGGGACGGCGCTAGGCGCCCGGCGCCCGCGCAATAAAAAAGGCTGTACCGTGTGAACGGGCAGCCTTTTTTTACGCAGCGTTGATGTCGATCAAGCCGGCTTGTCGGATTGCGGCTCGACGTCGTCTTCCATCTCGATCAGGTCGACCATCTGGGCCGCGCCGTCTTCGCTGATGCCGGCCAGTTCCATGATCTTGTCGTTGGCTTCGTCGATACCGACTCTTTTCAGGGCCGAGAACAGTTGCACGGTGAACGGGAAGCCGACGCCGTCTTCATCCACGTAGCTGTCGAGCTTGGCTTTCGCCTGGCGCAAGGCATTCACGGATTCATTACGGTTCAGTTTATCGACTTTCGTCAGGATGCAGTGAATCGGTTTGCCCGTCGGGGCGAACCATTCCAGCATCTGGATGTCCAGGTCGGTGAACGGGCGGCGCGAATCCATGATCAGGATCAAACCGGCCAATTGCTCGCGGCGCTGCACGTAATCGCCCAGCAGGCGCTGCCAGTGCAATTTGGCCGAGCCCGACACTTCCGCGTAGCCGTAGCCCGGCAAGTCGACCAGCAGGCATTCGATCTCTTCGACGATGGTGGCATCCTTGCGGTGCTGCGCCACGTGGGCGCCGCCGATGGAGAAGTAGTTGATGTGCTGGGTACGGCCAGGTGTCTTGGAGGCGAACGCCAAGCCTTTCTGATTACACAAGATGTTGATGGCGGTCGATTTACCGGCATTGGAGCGGCCGGCAAAGGCGATTTCCGGCACCGTGGTATCGGGCAGGTCACGCAATTGGTTGACGGTCGTAAAGAAGCGGGCTTGCCAGAGTTTTGACATGGGAGTAGTAAAGCAACAAAAGGGAGCGATAAGGGAGCGATAACGCCAAGAAGCTATTGTACAATAAGGGGTTGTTTATTGTTGCCGGCGTAGCAGCGATGCGGCTTGCGGCCCTGAAAATAAAGCAAAAATCCACAGGGCGCGGCAATGTCCACCACTAATTTCTCACTGTCTCAGGGTGCCTGAATGAATCGTGCGTTTTCACCGTTGTTCAAATCCATGCTGCTCGCTTTGCTGGCTGTATCGGCAACTGCCTCTGCGGTCGAAGCACCAAAACCGGCCGTCAAGGCCGACGCTGCCAAGGGCGCTACCCTGTACGCCGATGGCGATGCGGCGCGCGGCTTGCCTGCCTGCGTCTCCTGCCATGGCGCGGCCGGCAATTCGACCATCACGGTCAATCCGAAGCTGGCCGGCCAGCACGAAAGCTATATCTACAAGCAACTGGTCGACTTCACTACGCCGGAACGCAACCAGCCCGTTATGACGACGTACGCGAAGATGCTCAGCGACGCCGACAAGAAGAATATCGCCGCCTACCTGGGCGCGCAGCTGTCCAAGCCGGGTGCCGCGAAAAACAAGGATACGATTGATTTGGGCAAGAAAATCTACCGTGGTGGCATTGCTTCCAAGCAAGTTGCCGCCTGCGCCAGCTGTCATGGCGCGACGGGCAATGGCATTCCCGTCCAGTATCCGCGCATCGCCGGCCAGCACCAGGATTACACGGTGGCCCAGTTGACGATGTTCCGCAGCACCAAGGCCGATGCCCGCAAGAACAGCGCGCAAATGCACACCATCGCCGCCCGCATGTCGGATGACGAAATCGCCGCCGTGGCCGATTATATCGCTGGCCTGAAGTAAGTTTCCATAGTGGCAAGAGATTGCCAGGCGCAGCAGCGCGCGTGAACAAGGGCGGCCGTTTCCACAGGCTGCCCTTTTTCATGGCAGGGGCCAAACAGGAGTATGCTGCCGCCTTGCGCGGAGAAACACTCTGCTCCATGCCTACATTTCCTTGAAGATTGCATATCCCGTATGAGTATCCACGTATGAGCACTGGCACGACCGGAATCGAGTTAAAGACCCAACGCCGCAGCCTGGCTGAATTCGTCGAGCTGGTCTCGTCGATGCGCTTTGCCATCAGCTTGCTGACCCTGATCGCCGTCGCCTCCATCATCGGCACCGTGCTCAAGCAAAACGAGCCCATGCCCAATTATGTGAACCAGTTCGGTCCGTTCTGGTTTGCCGTCTTCGACAAGCTGAGCCTGTATTCCGTGTATTCGGCCTGGTGGTTCCTCGTCATCATGGGTTTTCTGGTCGCCTCGACCTCGCTGTGCATCGTGCGCAATGCGCCGAAGATGCTCAAGGACATGCGCAGCTGGCGCGAAACCGTGCGCGAGCAATCCTTGCGCAATTTCCACCACAAGCTGGAATGGCAGGCGCCGCTGCCGCGCGCCGTGCTGGCGCAGCAGATGGTGATGCGCCTGAAAGACGCCGGTTACGGGGCCAAGGTGGTCGAGAAGGACAACGCCACCCTGGTGGCGGCCAAGCGGGGCGCGGCGAATAAATGGGGCTATATCTTTGCCCATGGCGCCATCGTCATCATTTGCGTGGGCGGCTTGCTCGATTCGGAAATGCCGATCCGCGTACAGCAATGGTTCTTTGGCAAGACGCCGTTTTCCGGCAGCGGCGTGATCGCCGACATTCCCGCCCAGCACCGTCTGAGCCTGTCGAATCCTACTTTCCGCGGCAACACCATGATCCCGGAAGGCTCGTCGAGCAACACGGCCATCATTCCGCAGGCCGATGGCGTGCTGATCCAGGATCTGCCCATCACCATCCTGCTGAAGAAATTCCACATCGATTTCTACAGCACGGGCATGCCCAAGCTGTTCGCCAGCGATGTCGTCATCACCGACCATGCAACGGGAGAAAGTTTTCCTGCAACCATCAAAGTCAACCAGCCGCTGCTGTACAAGGGCCTGGCCCTGTACCAGTCCAGCTTTGAGGATGGCGGCAGCAAGCTCAAGTTGACGGGTTTTCCCATGACGGGCAAGACGACGAAACGCTTCGATATCGGCGGCGAAGTGGGCGGCAGCACGCCGCTCGAGCGCAGCGACGGCAATTCCTACACGGTGGAATGGTCGGGTTTCCGTCCGTTTAACGTGGAAAACCTCAGCGCCGGCCAGGACGTGCGCGCCGTCAACAAGGCGGAAAGTTTCAATGATAAATTCGCCGTCGGCCTCGATAAGCGCCTCGGATCGGCCGCGAAAAACGCCAACAACAAGGATCTCAAGAACGTGGGGCCGTCGGTGCAATACAAATTGCGCGACAAGACGGGCCAGGCGCGCGAGTACCAGAACTATATGCAGCCCGTCACGGTCGATGGCACGACGGTGTTCCTGGCCGGCATGCGCGTCAACCCCAGCGACCCGTTCAGCTATCTGCGCATTCCCGCCGACGACAATGTCAGCGTGAATGAGTGGATGCGTTTGCGTGCCGCGCTGCAAGATCCAGCGCTGCGCCAGCAGGCCGCCGCCCGCTATGCGGCGCGCGCCATGCCGCAGGCGAACGCGGAAGCCTTGCGCGGCCAGTTGCAGGAATCGGCGGCGAAAAGCCTGGGCATTTTTGCCGGCAACGGGCAAGAGGGCGGTTTCCTCGCCATTTCTCGTTTCCTGGAGAAAATCCCTGCCGCCGAGCAAGAAAAAGCGGCCGATATCTTCATGAAAATCCTCAATGGCAGCCTGTGGGACTTGTGGCAGGCGGCACGCGCCCAGGATGGCTTGAAAGCCGTCGAGGCCGATGACAAGCACGGCCGCTTCCTGCAGCTGGCCACGAATGCGCTGTCCGACAGCTTCTTCTATGGCGCGCCCGTGTACCTGCAGCTTGACGACTTTACGGAAATCAAGGCCTCCGTGCTGCAGGTGACGCGTTCGCCGGGCAAGAGCGTGGTCTACCTCGGTTGCCTGTTCCTCGTGATCGGCGTATTTTCCATGTTTTATATCCGCGAGCGCCGCCTGTGGGTGTGGATCAAGGATGGCGAGGGCGGCAGCGAGGCCCTGATGGCCATGAGCACGCAGCGCAAGACGCTGGATTTTGAAAAAGAATTTGAGAACTTGAAGGCAAAGCTGCCGCAATCGGCGTAAGCTGCGCTGAGTTGGATTGGCTGAGTTTCGGGACGCTTGCGCGTCGCCGGGAATGGAGAAAATGATGGAATTGGCAAACAAGCAAATATATACGCAGGAAGCAGGATTTTTCAAGCGCCTGAGCCTGATCGATTGGCTGTACGGCGCCGGCTTGCTGGCGGCCTCACTGTTCGGCCTGATGCGCTTTGGCGCCTTCATGGATATCTATGAAAAGGCCATCCTGCTGGCCGCGGCACCCACGTTCGCGTGGCTGGGCTGGTACTGGAAGCCCGTGCGCTGGCTGATCCCGCTGGCGGCCGTGCTGTCGCTGTTCGCCATCGAACTGTATAGCGGCCACCTGGAGATGGCGAACCAGAAATTCTTCCTGAAATACATCTTGTCGAGCCAATCGGCCATCCTGTGGATGGGCACCCTGTTCGTGCTGTCGACCCTGTTCTACTGGATCGGCCTGGTGGCGCGTTCTGAATTCGGTTCGTCCGTCGGCTCCCTGCTGTGCTGGGCCGGCGTGGTGCTGGGCCTGACGGGCATGCTGGTGCGCTGGTACGAGTCTTACCTGATCGGCGCCGACGTGGGTCACATTCCCGTGTCGAACCTGTATGAAGTGTTCATCCTGTTTTCCCTGATCACGGCCATGTTCTACCTGTATTATGAGCAGCATTATGCGACGCGCCAGCTGGGCGCCTTCGTCATGCTCGTCATTTCGGCGGCCGTCGTGTTCCTCATGTGGTACACGGTCACGCGCGACGCGGCGGAAATCCAGCCGCTGGTGCCGGCCCTGCAAAGCTGGTGGATGAAGATCCACGTACCGGCCAACTTCATCGGCTACGGCACGTTTGCCCTGTCGGCCATGGTGGCTGCGGCCTACCTGCTCAAGTCGAGCGGCTACCTGGTCGACCGGCTGCCGTCGCTGGAAGTGCTCGACGACGTCATGTACAAGGCCATTTCCGTCGGCTTCGCTTTCTTCACGGTAGCGACCATCCTGGGCGCCCTGTGGGCGGCCGAAGCGTGGGGCGGCTACTGGTCGTGGGACCCGAAGGAAACGTGGGCGCTGATTGTCTGGCTCAACTATGCAGCCTGGCTGCACATGCGATTGATGACGGGCTTGCGCGGCCGCGTCGCGTCGTGGTGGGCGCTGGTGGGCTTGCTGGTGACGACGTTTGCCTTCCTGGGCGTCAACATGTTCCTTTCAGGTTTGCACTCTTACGGCAAGCTGTAATTCATTTTTGCATGACAGAAGCGTCATGAACGGCCCGGAAAAACTGGTGTAAGGTATATCCAATCACCTTTTTCCGGAGCCGCCATGTTGATCAAGCGCAGTCCCAACGGCATTGAGTTGCCGTACTCTTCCGAAATCACGCCGCGCGCTGTGTTCGAATCGCGCCGCAGCTTCATCAAGCAAGTGGCGCTGGGCTCGATGTCCAGCGCGGCCTTGCTGGAAATGGCCAGCCGCGAAGCGTTCGCGCAAGGCACGAATCCCAAGCTGGCAGCCAAGCTCAATCCCGCCTATTCGGCGCTGGACAAGCAGACGGCCTATAAAGACGCCACCAGCTACAACAATTTCTACGAATTCGGCACAGACAAGAGCGACCCGGCGCAAAACGCGGGCACCCTGCGCACGCGGCCGTGGACGGTCAGCATCGAAGGCGAAGTGAAAAAGCCGATGACGCTGGACCTCGATGCGTTGCTCAAGCTGGCGCCGCTGGAAGAGCGCGTCTACCGGCTGCGCTGCGTGGAAGGCTGGTCGATGGTGATCCCGTGGGTCGGTTATTCCTTTTCGGAAATCATCAAGAAGGTCGAGCCGACGGGCAATGCCAAGTACGTGGAATTCATCACCCTGGCCGACAAGAAGCAGATGCCGGGCGTGGGCAGCCGCGTACTGCAGTGGCCCTATACGGAAGGCTTGCGCATCGACGAAGCGAACCATCCGCTGGCGCTGCTGACTCTGGGCATGTACGGCGAAACCTTGCCGAACCAGAACGGCGCGCCCGTGCGCATGGTCTTGCCGTGGAAATATGGCTTTAAATCGGCCAAATCCATCGTCAAGATCCGTTTCGTCAAGGAACAGCCGCGCACGTCCTGGAATCTGTCGGCGCCGTCCGAATACGGTTTTTATTCCAACGTGAACCCGAACGTCGATCATCCGCGCTGGTCGCAGGCGTCCGAACGGCGCATCGGCGAAGACGGTTTTCTCGCGCGCAAGCGCAAGACCCTGATGTTCAACGGCTACAACGATGTCGCTTCCTTGTACGCGGGCATGGATCTGAAGAAGTTCTTTTAAGGAAAGACCATGGTCCTCAATCTCTCGACCAGGCAGTTGTCGCTGCTGAAAAGCCTGATCTTTTTGCTGGCGCTGCTGCCATTTGCACGCATGGTCTGGCTGACGTACACGGGGCAACTGGTGGAGCCGCTGGAATTCATCACGCGCGGCACGGGCGACTGGACCCTGTATTTCCTGTGCATCAGCCTGGCGGTGACGCCCTTGCGGCGCTTCACCCAATGGAATTGGCTGATCAAGCTGCGGCGCATGCTGGGCCTGTTCGCGTTTTTTTACGCGGCGCTGCACTTCACCACGTTTTTATGGTTCGATCACTTTTTCGATCTGCAGGAAATGTGGAAGGATGTGCTCAAGCGGCCGTTCATCACGGTGGGTTTTATTGCCTTTGTCTTGCTGATTCCGCTGGCCGTGACGAGCACGAACGGCATGGTCAAGCGGCTGGGCGGCAAGCGCTGGCAGTGGCTGCACCGGTTGATCTATGTGATCGCGCCGCTCGGCATCCTGCACTTTTGGTGGATGAAGGCGGGCAAGCACAATTTCGCGCAACCGATCCTGTTCGGCAGTATCGTCGCGCTACTGCTGTTAATCCGCGTGGTTTTCGCCTGGAGCAAGCGCGTCAAGAACGCCAGGGCGGCGCATGCCACCGCCCCGGTGCGCTCCGTTTAGGTCGCCGGCACGATCACGGGCGGCGGCGGCACGGGGGCCGGTTCGACGGGGCCTTTGGCCGGTGCACCCTTGGCCGCTGGCGGCTTGGGCAGATACAGGGGGCCGGGCTGGCCGCAGCCGGCCAGGACGCTAGAAACCACAATGGCGATGCCGATATAAAACGCTGAGGATGACTTCACGATTAGAATCACGGTTTGATTAAGATCTTTGGAGTGTAGCATGAGCGAATCGGAATTCCTGGCCCTGGCCGAAGCCACCCTGACCCAGATCGAGGCGGCACTGGACCGGCTGAACGATGAAGACGTGCTCGACGTCGAATGCAGCCGCAGCGGCAATGTGCTGGAAATCGAATTCATCGACAACGGCACGAAAATCATCGTCAACAGCCAGGCCCCCATGCGCGAAATGTGGGTGGCCGCCCGTTCCGGCGGTTTTCATTACAAGCGCGTGGGCGACGAGTGGATCAACACGCGCGACGGCTCGGAACTGTTTGCGGCCTTGTCCGGCATGGCCAGCGAGCAGGCGGGCGCACCGGTGGTATTGAAGTAATTGTTTTAGCCGCGCGCAATAAAAAAGGGCAGCCTGCATGGGCTGCCCTTTTTGCTTGCGTAATCCGACAACATTTGGCGCCGGCGTGGTGTCGGGTGACGGCCTGCGGCCTAACCCGACCTACTCCATGCGCTGCCGTCAGAACAACTCGTTCTTCACGGCTTCTTTCGCCTTTTCTTCTTCCGGCGTACCGCGCGCCGCGCCTTCCAGGCTGCCGACGCCCGTGCCCGGCGGATTTTCCGCATAGTAGTACTCATCGCCCACGCGGATCAGGCCTTCCGGCACGGCGCGCTCCTCGACGGGAATGCTTTTCAGGGCTTTCGCCATGTAGCTGATCCAGATCGGCAAGGCCAGGCCGCCGCCCGTTTCCCGGTTGCCCAGGTTGCGCGGCTGGTCGTAGCCGATCCAGGCGATGCCCACCAGCTTGGCCTGGTAGCCGGCGAACCACGCGTCGATGGAATCGTTGGTCGTACCCGTCTTGCCGGCCAGGTCAGGGCGCTTCAGGGCCATGGCCTTGTTTGCCGTGCCGAAGCGTACGACGTCGTTGAGCATGCTATTCATCATGAAGGCATTGCGCTCGTCGATAACGCGGTTGGCTTCCTCGCCCGCCAGGTCCGGCTTGGCTTGCGACAGGACATTGCCGTCGCTATCGGTCACCTTGGCGATCAGGTACGGGTTGATCTTGTAGCCGCCGTTGGCGAACACGGCGTAGGCACCCGCCATCTGCAGGGGCGTCACGTTGCCGGCGCCCAGGGCCAGGGTCAGGTACGGCGGGTTCTTGTCCGCGTCAAAGCCGAAGCGCGTCGCGTATTCCTGGCCATACTTGGCGCCGATCTTGTGCAGGATGCGGATGGAAATCATGTTCTTCGATTTCATCAAGCCCTTGCGCATGGTCATCGGGCCATCGTATTTGCTGTCGTAGTTCTTCGGTTCCCACGCCTGGCCGCCCGTCTGGCCCGCGTCGAACGAGATGGGCGCATCGTTGATGATGGTGGCCGGCGACAGGCCCCGTTCCAGCGAGGCGGAATAGATGAAGGGCTTGAACGCGGAACCGGGCTGGCGCCACGCCTGCGTGACGTGGTTGAACTTGTTGCGGTTGTAATCGAAGCCGCCCACCATGGCGCGGATGGCGCCGTCCGTGGTGCTGGCCGAGATGAACGCCGATTGCACTTCCGGCATCTGCGTCAGGACCCAGGCGTTGTTTTCCTGCATGACGCGGATCACGGCGCCGCGCTTGATGCGGCGGTTCGGCGCCGCTTTTTCCGACAGCCAGGCCGCGCCGAAGGTCAGGCCGGGGCCGGTAATGGTGATTTCCTCGCCGGCCGAGGTGACAGCCTGCAACGATTTGGGCGATGCTTGCAGCACCATGGCGGCGATGATGTCGTCGCTGTCCGGGTGGTCGGCCAGCTCCGTCTCGATCGCGTCATCGGCTTCGGCCTTGGTCTTCGGAATCTCGATATACGCTTCCGGGCCGCGGTAGCCGTGGCGTTTTTCGTAATCCATGACGCCCTTGCGCAAGGCGATGTAGGCGGCGTCCTGGTCGGCCTTGGTGATGGTGGTGTAGACGTTCAGGCCGCGCGTATAGGTGTCTTCCTTGAATTGCTCGTAGACCAGCTGGCGCGCCATTTCCGACACATATTCCGCGTGTACGCCGAAGGCGCTGCTGTCGGTTTTCACTTTCAGCTCTTCATTTTTCGCTTCTTCGTACTGCGCCGGCGTGATGTAGCCCAGTTGCGCCATGCGCTGCAGAATGTATTGCTGGCGCATGCGCGCGCGTTTCGGATTGACGACGGGATTGTAGGCCGACGGCGCTTTCGGCAAGCCGGCCAGCATGGCCGCTTCGGCCACGGTGAGGTCCTGGATATTCTTGCCGAAATAGATTTGCGCGGCCGAGGCGAAGCCGTAGGCACGCTGTCCCAGATAAATCTGGTTCATATACACTTCGAGGATCTGGTCCTTGCTGAGGTTTTTCTCGATCTTCCATGCCAGCAAGACTTCATACGCCTTGCGTTTCAAGGTCTGTTCGCTGGACAGGAAGAAATTGCGCGCCACCTGCTGCGTGATGGTCGAGGCGCCTTGCTTGGCGCCGCCCGTCAGGTTGTGCAGGGCCGCACGGGTGATGCCCAGGTAATCGACGCCGCCATGCTCATAAAAGCGGTCATCTTCGATGGCCAGCACGGCTTTCTTCATGACATCGGGAATATCCTTGATGTGCACCATGTTGCGCCGTTCCTCGCCGAACTCGCCGATCAGCACACTGTCGGACGTGAACACGCGCAGCGGCATCTTGGGCTTGTAATCGGTCAAGGTATCGAGCGCCGGCAGGTTCGGATAGGCCATGGCCAGGCCGAAGACCACCAGCAACACGCCGACGATGCCCAGGCCCAGCAGCGATGCCAGGGCCATCAGCAGGAAACGTTTGGGTTTGCTGCCCTTGGTGGGCGGCTTCGAGCCAGCGGGGCCAGCGGATTTTGAAGATGTCATGCGTCGTATGTCTTTCGGTTAATTATGCCGGCCAATTATAAGCGAGCTTGCCGGGGTGGCAGCGCGCCGTGGCGCTTGCCGGGGGAGTGTTGAAACTTGCCGATACTCTATATAAGCGTGTATTGGCCCGCTGGCAACCAGGATTTGGTAACAATTATCCTGCGCCAGATCACGGCCCCGCCAGATAGGCGCCGCGCGCCGCAGACACCAGCGTGAAATCCGTTTACAAGCCAGCGCTGCCGGGACTAGGCTTGCGGATGGCAGGACTTCCTTCCACGCTGACGTTTCTCTATGAAAAACATGTCCATCAGCAGTCTTCTTGGCACCGGCTTGCTGGGCGTCGACATCGCGGACGACGCCGTGCGCGTGGTCGAGTTGATACGCCGGCGGGGAACACTGGCGTGCCGGCATTGCGGCAGCGCCGCGCTGGCGGCAGGAGTAATGCGTGAAGGCATGATCGAAGATCTGCAGGGCCTGGCTGCCGCCGTGCGCCTGGCATGCCGCGACAGTGGCAGCGGCTGCACGCGCGTGGCGCTGGCCATGCCGGCCACGGCCCTGATCACGCATGCGATCCGCCTGCCTGCCGGATTGCCGGAGGAACAACTGGAAATCCTCGTGGAACTGGAAGCGGGACAATACATGCCGTTTGCGCTGGAAGACGCCAACCTGGATTTTTTCATTCTCGGCCCTGCGCCGCCGCTTGCCGGCCAGACCGGCAGCGAGATCGACGTGCTACTGGTGGCGGCGCGGCGCGCCAGCGTGCAGCGCCGTCTCGATGCGGCCAAGGCGGCCGGCTTGACGCCCGTCATTATGGATAGCGAGGCGCTTGCCTTGCAGGCGGCGCTCGCGCAGGGCGGCTGGCAAGCCTTGCCCGGCGGCGGCCTGAACTATCAACTGGCCTGGGGCCTGGCCATGCACCGGTACGCCCGATGAAGGCCGTGGCGGAAGTGCCATGCATCAATCTTTTGCCGTATCGCCAGGCGGCACGCCGCAGGCGTATTCAGCGGCTGCTGTGGCAACTGGCCGGTGGGGCGCTGTTGGGATTGCTGACGGCCTTGGCGGCGGGCGCCTGGCTGCAGCACCAGCTCGACGTGCAGTTGTACCGCCAGGAGGGCTGGCGCCATGCCATGCAGCAAGTCAATACGGTCCTTGTCACAGGCAAGCGCGTGCAGGGCGAGACGGCGGCCCTGCTGCTGCGCCAGCAAGCCATTGCCAGTCTGCAAGAGCAGCGCGATGCCTGGGTGCGCATGCTGGCGGCCCTGGCCCAGGCGATGCCGGCTGGCGTCGCCCTGCACAGTGTGCGCCAGGAAACGGCGATGGTGCGCCTGCAAGGGCAGGCCGTTTCGCAGGAAAAGGTCGCGGCACTATTATTGGCGCTGGCGCAGGCCGCGCCCTGGTCCCGGCCGGAAGTGATGGAAGTGCGCGGCGCGGCCGATGGCGCCGTGGAATGGACGATACGGCTGGCTTTGGCACCCGCTGGACAATCTTAGAGCCTATCCCAGTAGGGAGCGTCTTTTGCAGGCAGCACATCAGGAGCGCGGACAAGGCCCGAGGAGGACGCGTGGCGAGCCATGCGACGACTCCCCGCTTCCGAGGGGCGCTTGCAAGAGATGTATTCATCTACTGGGATAGGCTCTTAGTCGTGGAGGTTGATCATGCTGAGCTTGAAGACCGCGTCACTGTGGCCGCTGCCGGCGCGCCTTGCTTGCGCTGCGCTGGCCGGCATGCTGGTGACTGCCCTGCTGCATGCCACATGGCTCGATGGACTGATGGCGGCCGTGCGATTGGCGCACAGTGAGGAAGCCCGCTTGCGCGCCGATTATCTGGCGGCGCAGGCCAGGGCAAAGCAGTTGCCACGGTGGCGTGCAGAGCAGCGTCAGGCCGGCGCCGAGCTGGCCCTGCTGGAACAGCAACTGCCTGACCAGCAGGCGATGGCGGCGCTGTTGACGGACATTAATGCCGCCGGCCAGTCGCGCGGGCTGCAATTTTCACTGTTCAAGCCGGGCGCGGCGCGGCCGCAAGCGCCGTATGTCGCCTTGCCGATCACGATACAGTTGCGTGGCGGCTACCACGCCATGGGCGCGCTGCTGGCAGACCTGGCGCGCCTGCCGCGCATCGTCACGGTGCATGCGCTGGCCTTGACCCTTGGCAAGGATCGCTTGTTGACCCTGGATGCCGTGCTGCAGGCGTATCGTTTGCCCGAAGCGGGGGAGCTGGCGGCGCAAGCGGCATTGCCTTCACAGGGCAGTGCGCCGGCATGGCGCCCGCTTGCCGCTGTCGCGCCGCATCCTTACGAGGCGGCCGCCCTGGCCGATCCATTTAATGCCTTGCCGCCCGCGCCCGGACAGCGTGGGGGCGTGGCGGGACCCGATCCGCGCCGGGTGCGCGAGCCGCTGGAAAGCGTGGCCTTGCCTGCCATCACCATGGTCGGCAGCGTGCAACAGGACGGGCGCCTGAACGCGCTGCTGCTGGCGGGCCAGCGCATGTACCGGGTGGCCGTGGGCCAGTATCTGGGGCAAGACCACGGTGTGGTGACGGGCATCAGTGAACAGGCCGTGCAGTACCGTGAATTGCTGCGCGAGGCGGATGGCCCCTGGCGCGAGCGGCGCGGCAGCCTGGCCTTGCAGGTGGCAGGGGCGAAGGCCAGCCTGCCCGAGGCGGCGCCATGAGGCCGCTCCGCATGCTCGTGGCCGCCATGCTGTGTCTGCATGCCGGTGTCCTTGCCCAGGAGGCGGTGGTGCAGGTGACGGCGCCGCGTCTGTATGCGGGCGACAAAATTTCCGTCGATTTCCAGAACGTGGGCGTGCGCGCGGCCTTGCACATCCTGGCCGATGCGTCCGGGCAAAACATCATCGCCAGCGACAGCGTGGCGGGCAATGTAACCCTGCGCCTGCGCGACTTGCCGTGGGACCAGGCGCTCGACGTGCTGCTGCAGGCCAAGGGCCTGGACATGCGGCGCAATGGCAACGTGCTGTGGATTGCGCCGCGTGAGGAAATCCTCGCGCGCGAAAAACTGGAGCTCGAAACGCGCGCGCAGATCGCGGAACTTGAACCCTTGCAATCAAACATCTTCCAGCTCAATTACCAGAAAGCCGAAGCGTTCCGTACCGTGTTCGGCCTGGACGCGGGGGAAGGGCGCAGCCGGCTGCTGTCGCGCCGTGGCAGCGTGCTGATCGAGCCGCGCACGAATCAGCTGTTCGTCACCGACGTGCCGGCGCGCCTGGAACAGATCCGTCAGCTGATCGCCAAGACGGATATTCCAACCCGACAAGTCATGATCGAGGCGCGCATCGTCGAGGCGAACGACAGTTTCAGCCGCAACCTGGGCGCGCGCCTCGGTTTTACGGACCAGCGGCTGGCGGCGGGCCAGGTGCCCGGTTTTTCGCTGGGCGGCAGCGGACGCCGCGCGGCCATCGGCGGCACGTATCAGGGCGTGGGCGAGGCGACGGGGCAAACGGTGGCAGGCAGCGGCGCCTTCGTGCCGAACACGCAATTCGTCAACTTGCCGGCCGCCAGTATCAACGGCTTGCAGCCGGCCAGTTTCGCCCTGAGCCTGTTTTCGGCGGCCGCCAACCGTTTTTTGAACCTGGAATTGTCCGCGCTGGAAGCGGACGGCAGGGGCAAGATCATTTCCAGCCCCCGCGTGGTGACGGCCGACAAGGTGCTGGCGTTGATCGAGCAGGGCATCGAGCTGCCGTACCAGGTGGCCACCAGCAGCGGCGCCACGTCGATCACGTTTCGCAAGGCGAACCTGCGCCTGGAAGTGACGCCGCAGATCACGCCGGACGGCAATGTGGTGCTGGAAGTGGACGTCAACAAGGACAGTGTGGGCCAGGAAACCCGCTCCGGTTTCGCCATCGACACCAAGCACGTGCGCACGCAAGTGATGGTGGAAGACGGCGGAACCGTGGTGCTGGGCGGTATTTATCAGCAATCGGAACGGGGCACGGACAGCAAGGTGCCGCTGCTGGGCGACATCCCCGTGTTTGGTGTTTTTTTCCGCAGCACGGGCCGCAGTCAAGAAAAAACGGAACTGATGGTGTTTATTACGCCGAAAATAGTGGCAGATCGGCCAGCAACACGTTAATGTCACATCTTTACGTTTAAGTAACAATGCAAACGAAAGCGGACTGATGGCGACTATGCGGAATTTTTCTTTTGGCAATACTTCTTGGAGTAGGGTATCGAATTGGCTGGTCATGCTGGCGCTGGGCTCTTTGCTGGCCGCCTGCGGCGGCGGCGGCGGTGATCCGACCCTCGATGGCGGCAGCAGCGGCGGCACGACGGGCGGCGTGGCCGCGACGGTCATGGTGAGCCTGTTGAACGCCGCTGGCCAGCCTAGCAATGCATTGAGCAGCACGACGCCGCTGACGGCCAAGGCGCTCGTCAACGATAAAAATGGCGTTCCTATCAGCAATGCCGTGGTCACGTTTTCGGCCGACCCCGCGCTGGTAACGTTGTCATCGACCAACGGCACGGCGCTGACCGACGCCAAGGGCTATGCCAGTATCACCGTCTCGGCCTTGAATGCGACGGTCACCGGTGCCGGCAAGCTGACGGCCACTGTCGCGGCAGGCACCGCTATGGTCACCGGCGACGCCAGTTATGAAATCAAGACGGCCCAGGCATCGGGCGCCAAAATGACACTGGCGCTGCTCAATGGCGGCAGCGCCAGTAACGCGCTGTCGAGCGCCATGCCGCTAACGGCCAAGGCGTTGGTGACCGATTTGAACGGAAAACCGATCAGCGACGTGTTGGTGGCATTCTCGACTGACAATACCATGGCAGTGATGTCACCATCGGTAGGGACGGCACTGACCGATGCGACAGGTACGGCCAGCGTAACGCTGCGTCCTTTCAGTCTGTCGGCCAGCGGCGCCGCCACGTTGCGGGCGACCACGACGGCCAATGGTGCCGTTGCCAGCAGCCAGATCAATTATGTGCTGGGAGCCACCGACCTGAGTGCCGAGAACATGCGGTTTTCGCCCGCCGGCATCCCGGCCTATGGCACCACCAACGTCACGGTTGATGTCATGGCTGGCACCAGCCTGTACACAGGATCAGGCCAGACGGTAAATTTCAGTTCGACTTGCGTGCAGGCCGGCAAGGCTAGTGTGACCAGCGGCGTGCCGGTAGTCAATGGCAAGGCCACAGCTGTTTTCCGCGACCTGGGTTGCAATGACTACGATATGGTCAATGCCACAGTGGCGGGCAGCGCTTCCATGTATCACGCGACGCTGCCGATCGGCCGCGTCGCGCCGGCATCGGTACAATTTTCCAGCGTCAGTCCGGTAGGAAAATCGATCGTGATTCAAGGGCAGGGCGGCATAGCGCGCACGGAAATGGCTACGCTCACTTTCCGCGTATTCGATACTTTCAACAAACCTCTGGTCGGCCAGGAAGTGACGTTTTCGTTGTTGAACGGCCCTGGCATGACGCTCAATAAAGTGAAAGACACCACGGATGCCAATGGTGACGTCATCACCACCGTGAATTCCGGCACCACCCCGACCACCTTCCGTGTTAAGGCCAGCCTGGCCTCTGGCATTTCCACCTTGTCCGATTCCATCCTAGTAACGACGGGTTTGCCTGTGCAAACGGCGTTTTCGCTCAGCTCCGTCAAGTCTAGCGTGGAAGGCTGGTCGTATGACAGCCCCTTAAGCACCCCTGCCACGACCGTCACTATCTTGCTGGCAGACCAAGCGGGCAACCCTGTTCCTGACGGCACGCCGGTGGTATTTCAGAGCAATTTGGGCGCCATCGGCTCGTCCAGCATGGGCGGCTGCACTACCATGAATGGTGGCTGCTCGGTCGACTTCCGCAGCCAGAACCCGCGTGTGGCGACCAATCCACCTGTCACGCCCTGCAATGATGTCAGCAATGGCGGCACGGCCGACAGCCTGTGGCCCGGTCTTGCTACCGTCTGCGCCAGCACTTCGGACGGCAACAAGACGTTGTTCGCGAAGATCGCCATCTTCCTGAGCGGCAGCCGTCCCGAGAATGTCATGCTGTTCGATCAGTCGGCCCAGGTAAGCCTGGATCGCAGCACCTATGATCTTGGAAGCGTTTCAGCCGCTGCAGTGCGTCAATTCAGCTTGGGATTCAGCGATTTGCATCAAAACCCCATGCCCTCTGGGACCACGGTCGCGATTACGAATATGATCAATGGCGTTGGATCCATTACTCCGGACAGCATACAAAATATCTATCCGCACAACACGCTTGGCGTGGATGACCGTACCGGAGGCAACATTCAAGGTAACCAGGGAGGCCGGCATGCCGTTACAATTAACAGTCTGACGCCGACAAATTGTGTAGCGAATGTGGTCAGCACGTTTAATGTAACAGTGACGACGCCGCTGGGTAACGCCACCAGTTACCCGTTTAGACTGACATTCTCCTGTCCTTGACGTAAGGGGAAACGGGCGCCGTAGAGGCGGCGCCTGCTTATTTTCTGATTGATATAAAAAGTGTCCGAAATTTCCAACAGTAATATCTTTCTTGTCGGCCTCATGGGCGCAGGCAAAACCACGATCGGGCGCATCCTGGCCCGCAAGCTGGGCTTGCGCTTTGTCGATTCCGACCACGAAATCGAGGCACGCACGGGAGCGACCATCCCGTGGATCTTCGAGATCGAGGGCGAGGCCAGCTTTCGCCGGCGCGAGGCCGAGGTCATCCGCGACCTGAGCGCCCAGGAAGGGATCGTCATGGCCACGGGCGGCGGGGCGATCCTCAACGCCGACAGCCGCGCCTACCTGAAGGAGCGGGGCACGGTCGTGTACCTGCGCGCCAGCGTCAGCAACATCCTGGCGCGCACCAGCCACGACAAGAACCGCCCCCTGCTGCAGACGGCCGACCCGCGCAAGAAGCTGGAAGAATTGACGGCGCAACGTGAGCCCCATTACATGGAAGTGGCCGACATTGTGATCGACACGGGCCGTCCTAACGTACAATCGATGGTTCAGACCATCCTGATGCAGCTGGCCAGTCTCGAATGCGAGGCCTCGCCCAACTGCGTCATTCATGCAGAGCCTTCGATGAACGAGCAATCCAAAATGTTGTTGAGCGTAGACCTCGACGAACGCAGTTATCCGATCGCCATCGGTCCCGGCCTGCTGGCCGACGCCGATGCGCTGCTGCGCCATATCAGCGGCCACAAGGTGGCCATCGTCACCAATACCACCGTCGCGCCGCTGTACCTGGGCCGCCTGCAGGCGGCGCTGGCCAGCGATGGCCGCGAAGTGATCTGCATCGTCCTGCCGGACGGCGAAGAATATAAAAACTGGGCCAGCCTGATGCAGATCTTCGATGCGCTGCTGGCCAATAAATGCGACCGCAAGACCACGCTGGTGGCGCTGGGCGGCGGCGTGATCGGCGACCTGACCGGCTACGCGGCGGCCAGCTACATGCGCGGCATCGGCTTCGTGCAGGTGCCGACCACCCTGCTGGCGCAGGTCGATTCTTCCGTCGGCGGCAAGACGGGCATCAACCACCCGCTGGGCAAGAACATGATCGGCGCCTTCTACCAGCCGCGCGCCGTGATCGCCGACACCTCGACCCTGGAAACCCTGCCGGCGCGCGAGCTGTCGGCGGGCCTGGCCGAAGTGATCAAGCATGGCGCCATCATCGATGCCGCGTTTTTCGACTGGATCGAAGCGAACATGGACAAGCTGATGGCGCGCGACAAGGGTGCGCTCGCCTATGCGATCGCCCGCTCGTGCGAAATCAAGGCCGACGTCGTGCGTCAGGACGAGCGCGAAGGCGGTTTGCGCGCCATCCTGAACTTCGGACACACCTTCGGCCACGCCATCGAGGCGGGCCTGGGCTACGGCCACTGGCTGCACGGCGAAGCCGTCGGCTGCGGCATGGTGATGGCGGCCGACCTGTCCTGCCGCATGGGCTATATCGACCAGGCGGCCGTCGAGCGCGTGCGCAAGCTCGTCGCCGCCGCCGGCCTGCCGGTGAAAGCGCCGGACCTCGGTGTCGAGCGCTGGCTGGAATTGATGGAAGTGGACAAGAAGAACGAGGGCGGTGCCATCAAGTTCATCCTGTTGAAACCCTTGGGCAGCCCGTGCATCACGTCCGCGCCGCACGAACTGGTGCTGGCCACCCTGGCCGCCGGAGTGCAATAGCCATGACGCCGGAAGACGCCCTCGCCCAAGGATGGCTAGCCCCCTATGCCGCCCATTCGGCACAGGGGCAGGGACGTCGCTTTGCCGAGGCGGCGCACGCCTCGCGCAGCCAGTTCCAGCGCGACCGCGACCGCATCATCCATTCCTCGGCTTTCCGCCGCCTCGAATACAAGACCCAGGTTTTCCTCAATCACGAGGGAGACCTGTTCCGCACGCGCCTCACGCACAGCCTGGAAGTGGCACAGGTGGGCCGCTCCATCGCGCGCAACCTGCGCCTGAACGAAGACCTGGTCGAAGCCATCGCGCTCGCGCATGACCTGGGCCACACGCCGTTCGGCCACGTGGGCCAGGACGTGCTCAACGAGTGCATGCAGGCGCACGGCGGCTTCGAGCACAACCTGCAAAGCCTGCGCGTGGTCGATACCCTGGAAGAGCACTACGGCGCCTTCGATGGCTTGAACCTGATGTTCGAGACGCGCGAAGGCATATTAAAACACTGCTCGCTCGCGCATGCGCGCGAACTGGGTCCCGTGGCGCAGCGCTTCATCGACCGCACGCAACCGACGCTGGAAGCGCAGCTGACCAACCTGGCCGATGAAATCGCCTACAACAGCCACGATATCGACGATGGCCTGCGCTCGGGCCTGATCACCATCGCCCAGCTGGAAGAAGTGGCATTCTTCGGCCGCCTGTGGCGCGACGTGCAGCAGGCGTTTCCAGGTCTGTCGGGCCGGCGCGCCATCTACGAAACCCTGCGCCGCCTGATCACGGCCCTGGCCGACGATCTGATCGTCACGTCGACGGCCCTGATTGCGGACGCCGCTCCCCGCGACGTCAGCGAAGTGCGCGCCAGTCCGCCGCTGATCCGTTTTTCGGACGCCATGCGCACGGACGCGACGGAGCTGAAGCGCTTCCTGCGCGCGAACCTGTACCGCCACTACCAGGTCAACCGCATGCGCGTGAAGGCCAGCCGCATCGTGCGCGAACTGTACGACAGCTTCATGGCCGAACCGGCCCTGCTGCCGCCCGATTATCAGATCAGCGGCGATGATGTGACAAAGCAGGCGCGCAAGATCGCCGACTATATCGCCGGCATGACGGACCGCTACGCGATCCGCGAGCATCGCCGGCTGTATTCGCTCGACGAGCTGTAACGGTCACTGCGTGGACTGACATGCCCGCGCGACGCTTCATGTCGGGTTACGCCGTGCCGGCTAACCCGACCTACCTATGCAAGCGGTCATGGGGAATCTGACGTAGGTCGGATTAGCGCAGCGTAATCCGACATGTCTGCGCGATACCACGACACTTCATGCCAACAATGTTGTCGGATTACGCGCTGGCGCGCCTCGGCGGCCCCGCTAATCCGACCTACTCCGCATTGTCGGTCCTGTCAATCGGCATGATCATCTAGGCCCCCGCACGATCACCCCAATATCCGTACGGCAACTTCTTTTCTATCATGGCAGCAAGTCAACAAGGGCTTGCCGCCCATCGTCAAGGAGAGTGTCATGATCGAATCGCGCCGCAGTTTCTTGCGCGCCTTGCCCGCCGTTACCATCGGGGCGGCCATCGCGCCGCTGCCAGGCAAGGCCGCCACCAGGGGCGAAGGCGGCCAGCGCTGGGCGATGGTGGTCGACGTGCAGAAGTGCATCGGCTGCCAGGCGTGCACGGTCTCCTGCATCATGGAAAACGCCGTGCCGGAAAACAGCTTTCGCACCGTCGTCTCGACCTATGAAGTCAAGGAAGAGAACCGCTGCGGCACCTACATGCTGCCGCGCCTGTGCAACCACTGCGCCAATCCTCCCTGCATCCCCGTCTGTCCTGTGGGCGCCACCTTCCAGCGCAAGGATGGCGTCGTCGTCGTCGACGGCGACCGCTGCGTGGGCTGCGCCTACTGCGTGCAGGCCTGCCCCTACGATGCGCGCTTCATCAACCACGAGACGGGCAAGGCCGACAAGTGCACGTTCTGCGCGCACAGGGTCGATGAAGGCCTGCTGCCGGCCTGCGTGGAAACCTGCGTGGGCGGCGCGCGCATCTTCGGCGACCTCAATGATCCGGACAGCATGGTGCATCAGCTGCTCAGCGAGAACAAGGTGAAGGTGCTCAAGCCTGAGCAGGGCACACAGCCCCACGTGTTTTACCTGGGACTGGACACGCGCTTCGCCGGTCACGTCGAGGGCGAAGCGACACTTTGGCAACCGAGCAAACACGGGAAATAAACCATGGACAGCCACATCACCGAAATTGTCAACGTCACGCGCGAAGCGGCATGGCTGCCGTGGGCGGTGCAGTATTTTTTCCTCATCGGCCTCAGTTACGGCAGCTTCATGCTGACCCTGCCGTACTTCGTCTTCGGCCGCAAGGCGTATGAACGCCTGGGACGCATCGCGCTGCTCGCGTCCCTCGTGTGCGGCATGACTGCGCCCGTGGCGTTGCTGGCCGACTTGCACGGGCCGGGCCGCTTCTACCATTTCTACATTTACTTCCAGCCGCAGTCGTGGATGTCGTGGGGTTCGTTCTTCATTCCCCTGTATCTGGGCTGTCTGATGCTGTACGCGTGGCTGGCGCTGCGCGGGGACTTCGCCGCGCGGGGGCAGGGTCAGGACCGCCTGGCCTTTGCCTATCGCCTGCTGGGACGTGGCGGCGCCGCATCGCGCCAGGCCATCATCGCCGCCGCCGTTTTCACCCTGCTCGCCGCCTTCGTGGTGGGGCTGTACACGGGCATGGAAGTAATGGTGGTGCGCGCCCGTCCACTGTGGTTCACGCCGTTCCTGCCGGCGCAATTTGCCGCCACGGCCTTTGTCGGGGCGGTGGGCCTGGCGCTGCTGTTCAACCGTTTCCTGCCGGGCCGCGACATGGCGCTCGAAGT
The DNA here is from genome assembly GCF_001758725.1 of Janthinobacterium sp. HH106. NCBI lineage: Bacteria > Pseudomonadati > Pseudomonadota > Betaproteobacteria > Burkholderiales > Oxalobacteraceae > Janthinobacterium > Janthinobacterium sp. HH106. Next base: position 52,345 of record NZ_LRIC01000073.1, read on the forward strand.
GTCCTTGAACCGCGCGCTGGCGCTGTCGCTGGCGCTGGTGCTGGCATTGGGCGGCGGCTGGCTGTTCGTCAGCCTGTCCGGCGTAAGCGCCAGCCACAGCATGGCCTTTACCCAGGTGGCGGGCATGCCGCAATGGCAGTTCACGGCAGTCTGGGCCGTGCTGTCGTCGATCGTGCCGATGGCCCTGGCCATCTGGCGTCCCGCCACGAGTGGCCTCGTCAACGGCCTGATCGCGCTGCACAGCGCCTGGATGATGCGCTGGACGATTTTCATCGGCGGGCAGAACATCCCGAAGACGGGCGCGGGCCTGTACGACTACCACCTGCCGATGGGGAACGACGGCTTGATGGGGATTATCGGCACGGCCGGCCTGTGGATCGCGCTGCTGTTGCTGATGCTGGAATTTTTGCCATGGGCTGGACGCGTCGTCGCTGCACGCAGCCGTCCCGCCATGGCCACGCACTGAGGAGTCAACAATGAACGATCAAATACACAACGACGACCGCAACGACGTCCCTGAAGACGAAAAAGAAAAACGCCGCAAGCTGCTGCGCTACGGCGCCATCGGCGGCGGGCTGGCCGCCTTTGCCGCCAGCTTTTCCACCACGGCCGGCCGCATGGTCGACCACGCGCTGGGCAAGGACAAACCCGTACAGCGCTTGCACGGCAATTCGCTGGCGCCCGAGTTTTCCGTCGACACGGCCACGGGCAAACTGACGGTCAATCCCGACCAGCAGGTCAGCTACACCATGTGCATGGGCTGCACCACGTTTTGCGGCGTGCGCGTGCGCCTGGATAAAAAAAGCGGCAAGGTGCTGCGCGTGGCGGGCAATCCGTACAGCCCCCTGTCGGCCGATCCGGCGCTGCCGTACCAGACCCCGATACGCGACAGCTTCATTTCCCTGTCGCGTTTCGAGGAAAAGGGCTTGAAGGGACGTTCCACCGCTTGCGGCCGCGGCAACGGCGTGCTGGAACAGATGGAGTCGCCTTTCCGCGTGCTGGCGCCCATGAAGCGCGTGGGACCGCGCGGCGGCGGCCAGTGGGAGCCGATCGCCTTCGACCAGTTGGTCAAGGAAGTGACGGAAGGCGGCGACCTGTTTGGCGAAGGCCACGTGCAGGGCTTGCGCGCCTTGCGCGAGCTGGAAAAACCGATCGATCCGGCGCAGCCGGAACTGGGTCCGCAAGTCAATCAGGTGGGCCTGATGTGCAGCACCGACGATGGCCGCCTGGCGTTCGGCTCGCGTTTTTTCAAGCAATCGTACGGCAGTCTGAACCTGGTCAACCACGGCTCGTATTGCGGCGGCGCCTACCGCAGCGGCTCGGGCGCCATGTTCGGCGACATGAAGAAAATGCCGCATGCGAAAGTGGACCTGGAAAACACGGAGTTCTGCATTTTCGTCGGCACGGCGCCCGGTAATGCGGGCAACCCGTTCAAGCGCCAGGGCACCTTGATCGCGAAAGCCCGTTCGGGCAAGCGCGAATTCAGCTACGTCGTCGTCGACCCCGTGCTGACGAATGCGGACAGCCTGGCCGCGGGCGACCGCAGCCGCTGGGTGCCGATCAAGCCGGGCACGGATGGCGCGCTGGCCATGGCCATGATCCGCTGGATCATCGAGCACGAACGCTATGACCGCAACTTCCTCGTGCAGCCCAACCTGAAGGTGGCGGAAGCGGCAGGCGAAGCCGCCTGGTGCAACGCCACGCATCTGATCATCAGCGAGAAGGGCCATCCGCGCGACGGCCGCTACCTGCGCGCGTCGGACATCGGCGCGGTGGAACTGGCGGAAGAGGAGCGCTACAAGGATGGCGACGCGTTCTGCGTGATCGACGCGGCCACGCAAGCGATCGTGCCGCACAATGCCGCCAAGGGCGAAGCGCGCCTGTTCTTCGACGGCCCGCTGGACGTGGCTGGCGCGCCGCTGCACCTGAAGACGGCCATGACGATGCTGAACGAAGAAGCGCAGCGCCACAGCATGGAGGACTATTCCAGCGCCTGCGGCATCCCCCGCGACATCATCGAAGGCCTGGCGCGGGAACTGACCAGCCACGGCAAGCGCGCCGCCGTCAATGCGCACGGCGGCATGATGTCGGGCGCCGGCTTTTATAACGCGTATGCGCTGGTCATGCTCAATACCCTGATCGGCAACTTGAACCGCAAGGGCGGCACCCTGATCAACGGCGGCAGCTTCAAGGATGCGGGCCCCGGCCCGCGCTACAACCTCGAAAGTTTCGACGGCGAGATCAAGGCGGCCGGCATGCCCATCGGGCGCAACGTGCCGTATGAAAAAACCTCGGAATTCAAGCTGAAGAAGGAAGCGGGCAAGGCGTATCCGGCCAGGGCGCCGTGGTATCCGAACGCGCCCGCGCTGGCCACCGAATGGCTCACCAGCGCCATGAACGGCTATCCGTACACCCTGAAGGCGCTGATCCTGTGGAGCTGCAATCCCGTCTACGGCATCACGGGCTTGCGCGCGCAGATCGGCAAGGAGCTGGCCGATCCGAAGAAGATTCCCCTGATCGTCGCCATCGATCCCTTCATCAATGAAAGCTCGGCGTTTGCCGACTACCTGCTGCCCGATACCTTGCTGTATGAAAGCTGGGGCTGGGCCGGCGCCTGGGGCGGCATGCCCGTCAAAATGAGCACGGCGCGCTGGCCCGTGGTCGAACCGCGCGTGCAGAAAACGCCGGACGGTCAGAGCATCTGCATGGAATCGTTCTTCATCGCGCTGGCCAAAACGATGGCCTTGCCCGGCTTCGGCCCGGAAGCCCTGCAGGACATGGAGGGCCAGCGCTTCCCATTGCAGCGCGCGGAAGACTGGTATCTGCGCGGCGGCGCCAACATCGCCTGGCAAGGCAAGACGGCCGTGCCTGAGGCGAGCGACGACGATATCGCGCTGTCCGGCGTGGCGCGCATCCGCCCAGAACTGGAGCGCACCCTGAAGCCGGAAGAGTGGCGCAAGGTGGCCTTCATGCTGGCGCGGGGAGGGCGCTACCAGAGCTATGGCGAGATGTTCGGCCTGCGCCTGCCGCCGCCGGCGAATGCCAAGGCACCGGCGGCTGCCGCACCGGTCGTCGACGAGACGCCGTATCCGCAGGACTGGTCCACGCACCGCTACCTGAAACCGATGATGCTGTACAACGAGGGCCTGGGCGTGAGCAAGAACAGCCTGAGCGGCAAGCGTTTCCCCGGTACGCCCGCCTGGAGGGTGGCGGCGTTTGCCGACGGCACACCCGTGCGCAAAACCTACCCTGCCAGCGAATGGCCGTTCGAGTTGATCAGTTTTAAATCGGCACTGCAGAACTCGTACAGCATCGGTGCGCGGCGCTTGCGCGGCATCCATCCGGACAACCCGGTCGCCGTGCATCCCGACGATGCGGCGCGCCTGAAGCTGGAAAATGGCGACCAGATTTATCTGGAGACGCCGGGCGGCAAGGCCAGGGCCACGGTGATGCTGCGCCATGGCGTGCAGCGCGGCGTGATCGCCGTCGAACACAGTTTCGGCCACAAGGAACACGGCGCGCGCGCCCACCGCATCGGCAAGCTGCGCCAGCCCGACGAACCGGCCATTGGCGCGGGCATCAACCTGAACGACCTGGGCTTGACGGATCCGAGCCGCGGCGACAAGAACGTGTTCGTCGATCCCGTCTCGGGCACGTCGGTGCGGCAGGGGCTTCCTGCCCGCATCGTGCGGGCTTAGATTTGCCCACCCGCCATCAGCAGCCGGGCTACCTCGGCTGCTGAATGCAGGCCCAGTTTCTCCATCGCGTTATGGCGGTGCACCTGCACCGTCTTGTCGCTGATGCCGAGCTCGCGGGCGATGACTTTCGAGGCCTTGCCTTCGGCCATCAGCAGCGCCACTTCGCGCTCGCGCGCGGTGAGCCTCGCCAGCGCCGTTTGCGCCGTATTCGCGCTGGCGGCGCTGCGGCTTTCTTCCACGCTGCGGGCCACGGCACGCGAGACGGCATCGAGCAGCACCTGGTCCTTGCACGGCTTTTCCAGAAAATCGCAGGCGCCCGCCTTCATCGTCTGCACGGCCATCGCCAGGTCACCGTGGCCGCTGAGGAAAATCACGGGCAGCGATATGGCGTGTCCGGTCCTGTTATTCAACTCCTGCTGCAGTTCCAGTCCGCTCATCAGCGGCATGCGCACGTCGAGCAGCAGGCAGCCCGGCACATGGCCGTCGTAGCGCTGCAGGAAGTCGCGCGCCGATTCGAACGTCTGCACTTGCCAGCCGGCCGAATCGAACAGATAGGCCAGCGAGCGGCGCATGGCGGCGTCGTCGTCGACGACAAAGATGATCGCATCGCTTTCGTTCATGGTGTTTCCTTATCTGCTTCCATATGCGTATCTTCGGGCAGGCGGAACCAGACCGTCAAGCCTGGCGCATCGGCGTTGGCATGGGCCGACAGGCTGCCGCCGAACGACTCGATGATGCTTTTGCTGAGGGACATGCCCAGGCCCAGGCCTTCGGCCTTGGTGGTAAAGAAGGGCTCGAACAGGCGCGCCATCTGCGCCGCATCGAGGCCGCAGCCGGCGTCGCGCACGGCCACCGTGCAGGCGCCGTTTTCGCGGTGCAGCAGCACGCCGATCGGGTGCTGCGGATGGTCGTTTTCCACCTGCGCGTCGAGCGCATTTTTCAATAAATTGAGCAGCACCTGCTGCACTTGCTGCGGGTCGGCCAGCACGCGCGGTGCAGCGCTGACCGCCTCGTGACGCCAGCTGATATTGGCTTGCGGATGGGCCGCGCGGAACAGCGATACCGCCTGCTCCACGGCGTCGGCCAGCGCGAAGGCCGTGCTGTGCGCGGGACGCTTTTGCGCCATCGCGCGGATGTGCCGGATGATGGCGCCCGCGCGCTCGCTTTGCGTGGCGATTTCCTGCGCGCCGTCGAGCAAGGGCGCCGCGTCGAGCCGTCCCGCCGTGATGCGGCGCGCCATGCCGCGCGCGAAATTGCCGATGGCCGCCAGCGGCTGGTTCAATTCGTGCGCGATGGCGCTGGCCATTTCGCCCAGGATGGCCAGGCGCGCCGTGTGGTCGAGCGTGGCCTGGCGCTGGCGCGCCTGTTCTTCCAGCGCGCGCTGCTGGTGCTGCGCCGCGCGCAATTGCTCCGTGCGCCGGCTGACCAGGTATTCCACGCGCACCGTATGCACGGCCCAGGCCACCAGCAAGGCCAACACCAGCAGCATCCAGCCCCAGTAGCGGCGCAGGGCCGTCTCGAACGTCAGCTTGTTCAGATAGGCGTAGGGGCCGATGCGCAGTTCGCGGAACAGTTCATCGACGATCTGGTAATCGCTGGGTACCGTCCAGCTGTAGCCTTCGCTGGTGCGCGGCATGGCCAGCAGGGCCTGCGCCACTTTTTTCGCCAGCGGGGGCGGCGTCTGGCGCAGGGCCACGAAGGGCCAGTCCGGATACAGCCGCGACGAGCTGGCGCAGCGAAAGCCGGGAATCGGGCGCGTGGTGATCACGCGCAGTTCATCGGCCCGCACTTCGCCGCTTGCCACCATCTGTTCGAGCAAACAGGTGCGCACGATGCCGGCATCCATGCGGCCAGCACGAACGGCCTCGACGATCTGCTGCGAGGGAAAACCGCTGTAGCGCAGGCTGGCAAAATCGTGCGCGGGATCGATGCCCGCTTCCTGCAGTTCGCGCGCGGCGATCTGGTAGCCGCCAAACGCGTCGGGCGCCACCGCCATCACGTTCTTGCCCGCCAGGTCGGCCAGGTCGTGCAGCGGCGACGCGCTGCGCACGACGATGGCCGAGCCGATGGCCTGGCGCGGCGAGTCCGTCCACGGCGACTCCAGCGTGGCGATGCGGCTGGCGCCGTCGCTGTGTTCGAGCGCCACGTAATGGCCGCTGCTGGTGATGGCAAAGGCGATGGCCTGCGCCTGCACGGCGCGCGTCAATCCCGCCTGGTCATAGTCGGCCAATGTAAAACGGATGCCGGGGATGCTGGCCTGCAGGTGGCGCGTCACGTACGACCAGTCCTGCTGCACGGCGTCGCCGCCCTTGTAGGCGAGCACGCCTATTCTCACCTCTAGTACCTCCGGCAGCGCGTCAGCCGCTTGCGCGCCGTGCAGGCACAGCGCCGCCAGCGCCAGTGCTACAAGCCTGCGCACTAGAACATGCTGCGCTGCGCCGCGCGCGCATCGCCGAACAGGTCCAGCAGCAGTTTCTTGATCGGTGCAGGCAGCGGCGCGTCGGCGATCTTCGCGCCGTCGTACCAGACGTGCGTGGACTCTCCGGCCAGCGCCAAACGGCGCGCCAGGGTGATGCGGCAGGGGACGATGTGCAGCTTGTAGTGGGTAAACACGTGCACGATGGGCAGCAGCCGTTCCTGGGTCTCGATTTCGCCGAACGGCGACACGGCGCGCGCCAGGGCCTCCTGGCTTATCTCGCGCGGTGCGTCTTCATCTGCCAGCATATGGCCGTCGAGTTCGGGCAGCGACAGCAGGCCGCCCCAGATGCCGGAACCGGGGCGCTGCTCCAGCAGCACCTGGCCATCGTCGATGATGGCCAGCATGACGGCGTGTTTTTCCGGACTGGTTTTTTTGGGTTTGCGTACAGGTAAGTCTTTGACCCGATGGGTGGCGTAGGCCACGCAGCGCGGCTGCAAGGGGCAGCGGCCGCAATCGGGGCTGCTGCGCGTGCACAGGGTGGCGCCGAAGTCCATCAGGCCCTGCGTGTAGGCCTCGATACCTGTTTCAGGCAGCAGCGCCTCGGCGCGGCGCCACATGGCTTCCTCGACCCGTTTTTCGCCGGGATAGGCATCGATGCCGAAGGTGCGCGCAAACACGCGCTTGACGTTGCCGTCCATGATGGCCGCGCGCGTGCCGCTGGAAAACGCGGAAATGGCGGCCGCCGTCGAGCGGCCGATGCCGGGCAGCTCGGCCAGTAGCAGCGGGTCGCTGGGGAACACGCCGTCATATTCGGCCACCACGCGCTGCGCGCACTTGTGCAGGTTGCGCGCCCGCGTGTAGTAACCGAGGCCGCTCCACTGCGCCATCACGTCTTCCACCGGGGCTGCGGCCAAATCGCGCAGGGTGGGGAAGCGTTCGAGGAAGCGCGCGTAGTAGCCGAGCACGGCGGTGACCTGTGTTTGCTGCAGCATGATTTCGGACAGCCAGATCAGGTAGGCGTCGCGCGTATTCTGCCACGGCAGCGCGTGGCGGCCATGCTGCTTTTGCCAGGCGATGACGGTGGCGGAAAAAGTCGGGTCGACGTAATCTTCCAAAGGTGCCGCGCCCGTGGCGGGCGAGAGCGGATGCAGCAGACGTTTCATGCAGGATTCCAGGGTTGTATTCAGTGCGTAGGGTTCATGCGGCGCTGGCCGCGCGCAAGGCGGCCAGCAATTGCGCCAGCTGCGCCTTGTCGCGTTCGAGCGCCGCCAGGCTCGCTTCGAAGCCGGCGATTTTCTGTTCCAGGCTGCCCGTGGCGTCGTGGATGCGCTGGATCGAGGCAAAGCGCAGTTTCAGCTGTTCCTTGTACTCGACGATCTGCGCTTCGAGCGGCGCCATGATGACTTTCAGCCAGGCGCTGGCGTCGTCGTTGGCGTTGGTGAAACTGCGGCGCACGCGCGAGGCGATGGTGTCGAAGAATTTTTCCATCAGCACGACGCGGCTGGTGGTGAGCAGGGTCGCCGTGCCGAACTGCTTATGGTAGACGGCTTCGATGTCGGCGATCTCCTGGCGGTAGCGGGCCAGCGAAAACGGCATCGGCAAGGCCAGCGCCAGGCCATGTTCGGAGGCGAATTTGCGGTACATCACGTTCATCATTTCCGTGATCTCGGCCGTCTTGCCTTCCGAACGGTCGAGGTTCTGGCCGATGCGCTCGAAATACTGGCGCACGGCTTCGCGCAGGCCCGTGAAAAAGCGGCTGCGCTGCATGGCGGCGCGCACGCCGTCGATATCGTCGCGCACGATGTCCATGCCCAGGCTCGTGTACAGCTCCGTCGACAGCCGGGTAAACACGGTGCGCGTCGCTTGCAGCTTGAACAGGCTGCTGTCGAATTCCTTCTTCTCGATGTCGATGCGCCGCATCATGTGGGCGATCACGCTCTGGTTCTTGCCGCGCAGGCTGTGCAGTTCGTGCAGCTGCTCGGCGATGCCGCGCGCGCGGGCCGCCGCCTGCACCTGCTGCGCCGCTTCGATGGCGTCCAGGTCGAACGCCAGCTGGCGCCGGATGATGTCCTTGCGCGCGGGGATCAGCTCCTCGAACAGGGCCGTCTCCAGCGCCTGCAGGCGGCTTTTTTCCAGCAGCGCCGCATCGTGGTTGATCTTGCCCACCAGGGCCTTTTGCGCCGAGACGGGAAACACCTGGCCAGCGTCCAGCGTCAACAGGTGCGCCACGCTGGCCTGCTGGCGTTCGATGGCCTGCGCCACCTCGGCATCGCCGCGCAATTCATCCCACATGCTGTCGATCTTGTTGAGCACCACCAGGCGTCCCGCGCCGGCGCCGATATGGTTGCGCCACACTTCGATGTCGCTGCGCGTGACGCCCGTGTCGGCCGCCAGGATGAACAGCACCGCGTGCGCATTCGGGATCAGGTTCAGGGTCAGTTCCGGTTCCGTGCCGATGGCGTTCAAGCCCGGCGTGTCGAGGATGACCAGGCCCTGTTTCAGTAGCGGATGGGGGAAGTTGATGATGGCGTGGCGCCACATGGAAATTTCCACCTGGCCGTCCTCGTCGAGCATGGCGGGAGCGTCCGCATCGCCGGCGTCATACAGGCCGTAGCGCGCCGCTTCTTCCACGCTGACTTTTTTCGTCAGGCTGACCTGGCGGATGGCTTCCTGCATGTCGTCGCCCGCTTCGATATTCAGGGGCAGGACGGTCCAGGCGGCGGGCAGTTCGCGGTAGTCGCTGGTCGACAGGTTCTGCGCGCGCGTCTCGATGGGCAGCAGGCGGATCGATGGCGGCCAGGCCGCGTCGTACAGCAGCTCGGTGGGGCACATGGTGGTACGGCCCGCGCCCGAGGGCAGGATGCGCTGGCCATAGCCGGCAAAGAAGATGGCGTTGATCAGCTCGGATTTGCCGCGCGAGAATTCCGCCACGAAGGCGACGGATAAACGGTCATCGAGCAGGCGGGAGCCACAGCGCGCCAGGCGCAGCGCGGAGGCGCCGTCGACCAGGCCCGCCGCGCTGGCGGCTTGCCGGTATGCCTGTAAGGCGGCCTGCACGTCCTGCCGCCATGCGCTGTATTGTTCCAGGTCTCTGACCATCTGGCTCCCTCTGTGAGTATGCTTACTTTTGACAATTCACGCAGTAAAACGTGGAACGCTGTCCCTGCACGATTTGCCGGATCGGCGCGCCGCAGACGCGGCAGGGCTTGCCCGCGCGGTTGTACGTGAAATACGTCTGCTGGAAGTAGCCGGACTGGCCGTTCACGCCGATGAAGTCGCGCAGGGTGCTGCCGCCCTGTACGATGGCTTCGGCCAGCACGTCGCGGATCGCCTGCGCCAGTTTCTCGTAGCGGGCCAGGCCGATGCGCCGGGCCGGCGTCTTCGGGTTGATCCCCGCGCGGAACAGGCTTTCGGAACAATAGATATTGCCCACGCCGACGACGATGTCGCCCGCCATCAGCACCTGCTTGATGTTGGTGCCCTTGTTGCGCGTTTTCTCGAACAGCAGCTGGCCCGTGAAGCCGCCTTCGAGCGGCTCCGTGCCCAGCCCGCGCAGCAGCGCGTGGCCGTCCAGCGGGCCATCGGCCTCGTCGTGCCACAGCACGGCGCCGAAGCGGCGCGGGTCCGTCATGCGCAGCACCTGGCTGCCGCCGTCCGCGTCCTCCACGACGAGGTCGAAATGGTCGTGCTTTTGCGCCTGCGTCCCCGTCGGCAGCACGCGCAAATGGCCGGACATGCCCAGGTGGATGATCAGGGTGCCGTGGCGGAAGTGGATCAGCAGGTATTTGCCGCGCCGCCCCGTCAGGCCGATGGTTTGCCCCGACAATTGTTCGCCCAGGGCAGGAGGGAAGGGCCAGCGCAGGCCGTCGCGGCGCAGCACGACGGAGCGCACGGCGCGCCCTTCGAGATGGGGCGCGACACCGCGCCGTGTGACTTCGACTTCTGGCAATTCTGGCATAGGGCTCGAATGGTTGAAAACCGGGTAAAAAAACAGGCGGCTTGCCGGCTGAGGGCTGGCTCTGGCAGGCTACGCCGCCACGACGCATATATTTCGTTACATACGTGAAGTACGCGATAGCCGCGTTGGGCGTAGAATCAAACTTTGCCGTTTAGCCAGGATCAGCCTTTGAAAAACGCTTTCGCCATTGTAACCTTGTCCGCCCTGATGGCCACGCATGCCATGGCACAGACGCCTGTCGCCCCCGCCGATGCCGCGGCCAGCCCCTCTGCGTCTGCGCCCGCCGCGCCGCAGGAGCCGGACGCCACCTCCAAGGAGGGGCCCGCCGGCGATGAGCTGCCGAAGGTCGAATTGAGCAGCGACTTGCTGTACAAGCTGACCAAGGCCGAGATGGAATTCAAGAGCGGCCAGTGGCAGGGGCCGTACGTGACGATGATGGTGGCGGCGCAGCAGACGCGCGATCCGCGCCTGGCGCGCCGTGCTTCCGAAATGGCGCTGGCCGCCAAGCAGGGCAGCGAGGCGCTGGCGGCCATCCGCCTGTGGCGCGAGCTGGCGCCCGACTCGGACGAGGCGACGCAGTTCTTCCTCGGCTTTGTCGTGTTGACGGACAAGATTGAAGAAGCGGAACCGATTTTCGCCGAACGCCTGGCCAATGCGCCGCAAGGCGCACGGGGCGTGGCCCTGTTCCAGATGCAGCAGATTTTGTCGCGCTCGAATGACAAGCTGTATGCCTATTCGATGGTGACGCGCCTGGTTCAGCCTTACCTGGACATGTTCGAAGCACACCTGGTGCTGGCGCAGGGCGCCCTGTCGATCGGCGAGCGTGACCGTGCCATCGGCGAAGCGAACAAGGCGCTGGCGATCAAGCCAAACTCCGAGCTGGCCGTGCTGACCCTGGCGCAAGTGACGGGCGAACCCGAGGCGGCGGGCAAGGTGCTGGCCGCTTTCCTGCAAAAGAATCCGGATGCCGTCGAAGTGCGCGGCGCATACGCGCGCCTGCTGGTCGAACAGAAGCAGCTGGAACCGGCGCGCGACCAGTTCCTGCTGCTGTTGAAAAGCGCGCCCGATAACGTGGGCGCCCTGTATGCGCTCGGCATCGTGGCGCTGCAGCTGGAAGACACCAAGGGCGCGGAGCAGTACTTCAAGCGCTTCCTGGCCGTGCTCGAAAAATCTCCCGGCGACACGCGCGATCCGTTCAAGGCCCTGATGATACTGTCGCAGATCGCCGAGACGCGCGGCGACACGGCGGGCGCCATCGCCTGGCTGGACAAGGTCGACAACAGCGCATCAAGCGGCTATGTCGAGGCGCGCTTGCGCCGCGCCCAGCTGATCGCCCGCGGCGGCAATCTCGATGCGGCGCGCAAGGCGCTGACGGAAATCGAAACGGACGATCCGGCAAGCCAGGCGCAGGTGCTGCTGGTCGACGCGCAATTCCTGCGCGACGCCGGCTATGTGCAAAGCGCCTACACGGTGCTGGAAAACGCCTTGCTGCGCTTCCCCGACAATCCGGAGCTGCTGTACGACTACGCCTTGCTGGCCGAGCGCATGGACAAATTCGAGCGGATGGAGGCGAGCCTGCGCCGCGTGATGGCGCTGGCGCCCGACAACCAGCACGCGTACAACGCGCTCGGTTATTCGCTGGCCGAACGGGGCCTGCGCCTCGAGGAAGCCCATGCGCTGATCGAAAAAGCCTTGCAGATGGCGCCGGGCGACCCGTTCATCATGGACAGCATGGGCTGGGTGCAATTCCGCATGGGTAACCTGGCCGCCGCGGAAAACGCGCTGCGCCGCGCCTATGCCGTGCGCAGCGATCCGGAAATCGCCGTCCACCTGGGCGAAGTGCTGTGGCAAAAGGGCGACAAGGCCGAAGCGCAAAAACTGTGGCGCGAGGCGCAAGGCAAGGACCCGAAAAACGAGGCGCTGAAAAGTACGCTGGCGCGCCTGAATGTCAGTTTGTGATTGAATCGATTAACTCAACTATAAAAAACCAGCGCCTTGGCGCTGGTTTTTCCTTGTACCCATGTTAAAAAAACTGCTTCCCCTCACACTCGTCTGCCTGTCACTCTCGGCCTGCTCGACCCTGAGTTCCCCATTCTCGTCCGGCGCCGCGCCATCCGCCAACACCGTCGCACCCTACCGCGAACAGGTGGAGCTGACGGGCCGCCTGAACGTCGTGTACCAGAAAGATGACAAGCCCGAATCGGCCACCGTCAATTTCAGCTGGCAGCAGACGGCGCAGCGCACGGACGTGACCCTGTATTCGCCCGTCGGCAGCACGCTGGCGATGATCGCCGTCACGCCGCAGCAGGCCGTGTTGACGCAAAGCGGCAAGGCGCCGCGCAGCGCGCCCGATGTCGACACCCTGAGCGCGCAGTTGCTGGGCTGGTCCTTGCCCGTATCTGGCTTGCGCGACTGGCTGCAAGGGTATGCCGTGGGCGCCGACGGCAAGCGCTTCGTCGCTTCGCCGGCCAACGACAGCGTGACGACCAAAGACGGCTGGCGCTTGCGCTATGTGTCGTGGCAAGAAGTAGGGCAAAATGCGGCCGACAATACACCGGGCGCCTTGCCCCAACCGCGGCGGATCGATGCCGAACGCAATGCCAGCGCGCAGGCCGATGCCGTCTCGCTGCGCATCGTCCTCGATCCCGCCCCATCCGCACCAGCACCATGACATTGACGACCCTGAATAACTGCCCGGCTCCCGCCAAGCTGAACCTCTTTTTGCACGTCAACGGCCGCCGCGCCGATGGCTACCATCTGCTGCAGACGGTGTTCCAGTTGCTCGACCATGGTGACACCCTGCACTTCGCGTTGCGCGACGACACGGCGATTGTCCGCGTGACGGAGCTGGCCGGCGTGCCGCAAGAGCAGGACTTGATCATCCGCGCCGCGACATTGCTGCAGGCGGAAGTATTGCGCCGTACGGGCGCCTTGCCGCGCGGCGTCGATATCGCCATCGACAAGGTGCTGCCCATGGGCGGCGGCTTGGGTGGCGGCTCGTCCGACGCGGCCACGGCGCTGATGGCGCTCAATCGCCTGTGGCAGGCCGGTTTGACACGCGAGGAACTGATGGCGCTGGGCTTGCCGCTGGGCGCCGATATCCCGTTTTTCATCTTTGGCGAAAACGCCTTTGCCGAAGGCGTGGGCGAAGCCTTGCAGCCCGTCGCCACGCCCGCATGCTGGTATGTGGTGATCGAGCCGGGCGTGCAAGTGCCGACCGCCGCAATTTTTTGCGCGGAAGGCTTGACGAGAAATACCGAACCCGTCACAATAGCGGACTTTTCCAGGTACCTCGCAGAAGGAAACGATGCGGGCGGGTTTGGAAAGAATGATTTACAGCAAGTAGCATGCAGTCTTTTCAAGCCGGTAGCAGATGCGGTAGAATGGCTGGGTGCTTACGGTGAGGCCAGGATGACTGGTTCCGGTGCTTGTGTATTTAGTGCGTTTGGCAGTCAGGAAGAAGCGGATGCGGTGCTCAGCAATGTGCCACCAGTCTGGGTCGCCTGGAAGGCAAAAGCGCTGAATCGCCACCCGATGCTCACCATGTTGTAGAGAGCAAAAAAAGATTTTGCTTAGCGTCAAATAGTCGGTATAATACTGGCCAACATGACGGCAAGCAGTCAGTAACGTAGGGGAATCGCCAAGCTGGTTAAGGCACTGGATTTTGATTCCAGCATGCGAAGGTTCGAATCCTTCTTCCCCTGCCACCATTTCACCGTAGTCTGTCGATGCGAAGTTGGCGTCCAGTACGGGAAAAAGCAGATGTGCCGCCACGCGGCATATTCTAAACAATGACTGACCGGGCCTATGCCCGGTTAGTGCTTTTCAAGACTTCTTTATCACCTCTTGGGACTCCCATGGCTTACGAAAACCTGATGGTTTTTACCGGCAACGCGAATCCAGCGTTGGCAGAGGGGGTCGCAAAAAACCTCGGCATTCCTCTCGGTAAAGCAAACGTTTCGAAATTCTCCGACGGCGAAGTAATGGTCGAGATTAACGAAAACGTACGCGGCAAGGATGTTTTTGTTTTGCAATCCACCTGTGCTCCAACCAACGACAGCCTGATGGAAATCATGCTGATGGTTGATGCCTTGAAACGTGCTTCCGCTGGCCGCATCACCGCCGCGATTCCTTACTTCGGCTACGCCCGCCAAGACCGCCGTCCACGCTCCGCGCGTGTGGCGATTTCGGCCAAGGTGGTGGCGAACATGCTGGAAGAAGCCGGTGTCGAGCGCGTCCTGATCATGGACTTGCACGCTGACCAGATTCAAGGTTTCTTCGATATCCCAGTCGACAATATTTACGCTTCGCCAATTTTGCTGGGCGACCTGCAAAAGAAAAACTACCAGGATCTGCTGGTGGTGTCGCCGGACGTCGGCGGTGTGGTACGTGCGCGCGCCCTGGCAAAACGCCTGGGCTGCGACCTGGCCATCATCGACAAGCGTCGTCCAAAAGCGAACGTGTCCGAAGTGATGAACATCATCGGTGAAGTCGAAGGCCGCAACTGCGTGATCATGGATGACATGGTCGACACGGCAGGCACCTTGACCAAGGCTGCCGAAGTGCTCAAAGAGCGCGGCGCGAAAAAAGTCGTGGCGTATTGCACGCACGCGGTGCTGTCGGGCCCGGCGATCGACCGTATTTCGGCCTCGCCGCTCGATGAGCTGGTCGTGACCGACACGATCCCCCTGTCCGAAGCGGCCCTGGCCTGCGGCAAGATCCGTCAATTGACGTGCGCGCCGCTGCTGGCCGAGACGTTCAAACGCATCATCAAGGGTGACTCCGTCATCTCGCTGTTCATCGATTAATTCGGCAAGAGCAGCAACAGACGTAATGCCTGCGGCGCGACCGGCTTTTGCCTGTTGCGCCGCAGTGTTTTAGTTTTCGGGGTGTTTTGCACCCATTTTCGAGGATTCCTGGTCGCGGGAGTCCTCATAACACAAGGCGCAAGCCTTGTTCTTCTTGGAGTTTCACATGAAAGTTATCGCATTTAAACGCGAATTGCAAGGTTCCGGAGCGAGCCGCCGCCTGCGCATTTCCGGCCAAACCCCTGGTATCGTCTACGGTGGCGCTGAAGCCCCGGTGCTGATCTCGCTGGATCACAACGCTCTGTACCACGCGTTGAAAAAAGAAGTGTTCCACTCGTCGATCCTGGATCTGGAAATCGACGGCGTTTCCCAGCAAGTTCTGTTGCGCGACTTCCAAGTCCACGCATACAAACAACTGGTTCTGCACGCTGACTTCCAGCGCGTTGACGCTAAGCAAGCTATCCACGTAAAAGTGGCGCTGCACTTCGTAAACGCTGACGTTTCCCCGGCAGTCAAACTGCACGGCGCGACCATCAGCCACGTAGCCAACGAAATCGAAGTTTCGTGCCTGCCAGGCCAACTGCCAGAATTCATCAACGTTGACCTGTCGAACATCGACGTCGGTCACTCGCTGCACGTTGGCGACCTGGTCCTGCCAGCTGGCGTGACCGCTGTCACCCACGGCGCCAACCTGACCATCGCTACCGCTTCGGTACCGGCTGGCCACGTTGCTGCTGAAGCCGAAGCCGCTGCTGCTGAAGCCGACAAGAAGTAATTTTGCCGCCGCAGCAATGCGGTAGTGGCAAGGAAAAACCCGCCAGGTTCGCCGCGCGGGTTTTTTTCTGCCTGTTTTCACCGATAATGCTTTCTTTTACATTGCAGACACAGCCATGCCCATACGCCTGATCGTCGGCCTCGGCAACCCGGGACCCGAATACGAACAAACCCGCCACAATGCCGGCTTCTGGCTGGTGGACAATCTTGCCAACAGCCTGCCCGGCACGCGCCTGCAGCGCGATTCGCGCTACAACGCCATGCTGGCGAAAACGTCGATTGGCGGCAACGAAGTCTGGCTGCTCGAACCGCTGACCTTCATGAACCGCTCGGGCCAGTCCGTGGGCGCGCTGGCGCGCTTTTTCAAGATTGCCGCCGATGAAGTGCTCGTCGTGCACGACGAACTCGATTTGATGCCCGGCATTGCGCGCCTGAAAAAGGGCGGCTCGGCCGGCGGCCACAATGGCTTGAAAGACATCACGGCCGCGCTGGGCACGCAGGATTACTGGCGCTTGCGCCTGGGCATCGGCCACCCGCGCACCCTGAGCCTGCAGCAGCAGGTGGCCGACTTCGTGCTGCACCGCCCGCGCCGCGAAGACCAGGAGCTGATCGAGCAGGCGATCGACAAATCCCTGCAGGTCATGCCGCAGATCGTCGAGGGCAAGTTCGAGGCGGCGACGATGAAGCTGCACACCGCGTAATTATTTTCCCGCCTTGCCGAAGCCGGCCATGATGGTTTTCGCCATCTGCTGCTGGCTGGCCTGGGCGCTGCTGCCGTCGCCCGCGTTGGCGGCGATCAGCAGGCCGTCGCCGCTGCCGGGCGCCAGCGCGATCAGCGCGTGCCAGTAGCCGTTCGAGCCCAGGTGGGTGAGTACACGCTGCGGCGCCTGGGGCGGGAAGTGCATCACGCCCCAGCCCAAGGCCGCATGCGTGTCGCCCTGCGCCGTGTGCAGCAAGACATACGTTTCCTGTTTCAGCAGCCTACCCTTGCCCTGTTCGCCATGCAGTTGATCGAGCGCAAACTTTGCCCAGTCTTGCATGCTCAGGTGAATTTCCCCATCGGGCGCCATCATCAGCGGATTGCTGGCCATCAAGCCGGCGATCGGCTTGTTTTCCTTGTGGCCCAGATTCTGTCCGCGCACCGTGAAACCGAAGGCGGCCCGCATGCCCAGAGGGCCGAACACTTCCGCCTGCATCAATTCCTCGTACGTTTTGCCCGTGACACGCTCGGCGATGGCGGCGGCGATCATGGCGCCGCTGTTCGAGTAATGCGATTCGCCGCGCGGCGCGGCCACGGGCGCGTCGGCCAGCGCGCGCTGCGCGTACTCCTGGCGCAGCAGCGGCAAGGGGCGCGTGTCCGCGTAGGTGGAATCGATCCACGCTTCATCGGGATTGGGCGGCAGGCCGGCGCGGTGCGACAGCAGATCCATCAGATTGACGTCGCGGTATTCGGCGCGCATGCCGGCACTCAGCGCGGGCAGCATGGTTGACAGCGGCGCATCCCACGACAGCACGCCCCGTTCCACCAGCCGCGCGATCAGGGTCACCGTCATGGCCTTGCCGTTGGAGCCGATATTCCACACGTCATCGGCGCGCACGGCATCGTTGCCGTCATTGGCCCGTACGCCAGCCTGCGCCTGTGCCTCGATCTTGCCGTCGCGAATGACAAGCATCGCCATGGCCGGTACGCTCTTGTCGGCCAGCGCCTGCTGCAGCATGGCGTTCAAGTCATGGGCGCGGGCGGCGCCGCTCAGCAGCAAGGTGGTGCTGCAAACGAGTGCGGCAAGCAGGGTTTTCATGGAGTCTCCAGTCGATAGGGTGAGGTGAATATGTTAAAATGGTCGCAAAACATGATTTAATTATTGTTTTACGATAATTTATTCTAACCACACTTGACACTTTCGTATACTTTTAAAGATGAAAAAAAATCCAACGGGACCGGCGGCGCTGAGCCGGCGCGTGCGCTACGGCGTTTCGGGATTCTTTGTGCTGTACCTGCTGCTGACGGTGCTGGGCTGGCTGGCGCCTGCGCCGGCCGCGCAAGGCAGCCTGGGCGGCGCAGGCATGTATGAACTGTTGCTGCAATTGCAGAGCCAGCCATTCGCGCGCCTGGCAGCCATGCCCCTGTGGCAGCGGGGGCTGGGTCTGGCGCTGGCCTTGCCGGCCTTGTGCGTGCTGGGCGATGCCGTGCGCCAGCTGGCCCTGGTCTTGCGCCAGTTCGAGCAGGGCGTGTTTTTTACGCCGCAGGTGGCGCGCCACTTTCGCCGCTTCGCCGGCGGCTTGCTGCTGGGAACGGTACTGACTTTGCTGGAACCCACCGTGCGCGGCATGCTGTTTGGCTTGCTGGAAGAGGGAACGCGCCAGTTGCGCCTGGTTATCGACATCACGGGCGGCGACCTGTGGACCTTGCTGCTGTGTTCAGTTTTCTTTGCGCTGGCGCAAATCCTGCATGAAGGCCAGAGATTGGCCGATGAAAACAGCGGGTTCATCTGATGGGTATCGTCGTGCGCCTCGACCTGGTACTGGCCAGGAAAAAAGTGAAATCGAAGGAACTGGCTGCCTTTATCGGCATCACGGAGCAGAACCTGTCCCTTTTAAAATCGGGCAAGGTGCGCGGCGTGCGTTTCGATACCTTGTCGAAAATTTGCGAGATGCTCGAATGCCAGCCCGGCGACATCCTGGAATTCGATGCGTCGCAGCCGGATGACGGGGATGGCGACAGTTAAGGTCGCCAGGGCGGTTTTTTTGAAGAGTAGGGTGCATAGAGGTACAATTGACCCCTAGAGCATGAATACAGCAAGATTATCCAGAAAACGCCCGCAACGGCCGTTTTGCACCAGCCGCTTGCCGGCAATATTGATTATTTAAAGGTTTTCCATGAGTCTCCAATGCGGTATCGTCGGCTTGCCGAACGTCGGCAAGTCCACCCTGTTCAATGCACTGACGAAAGCCGGTATCCCGGCTGAAAACTATCCGTTCTGCACCATCGAGCCGAACGTCGGCGTCGTCGAAGTGCCGGATCCGCGCATGGATGCGCTGGCCGCCATCGTCAAGCCGGAACGCATGGTCAACGCCATCGTGGAATTCGTCGACATCGCCGGCCTCGTGGCCGGTGCATCGAAGGGCGAGGGCCTGGGCAACCAGTTCCTGTCGCACATCCGCGAAACGGACGCCATCGTCAACGTCGTGCGCTGCTTCGAAGACGACAACGTCATCCACGTGGCCGGCAAGATCAACCCGCTCGACGATATCGAAGTCATCCAGACCGAACTGGCGCTGGCCGACATGGGTACCGTGGAAAAAGCTATCCACCGCGAAAACAAGAAAGCCCGCTCGGGCGACAAGGATGCGGCCAAGCTGCTGGCCATCATGGAACGCATGATGCCGTACCTGAACGACGCGAAACCCGTGCGCGCCATGGGCCTGGACGCCGACGAAATGGAACTGATCAAGCCTTTGTGCCTGATCACGGCCAAGCCGGCCATGTTCGTCGCCAACGTGTCCGACACGGGCTTTACCAACAATCCGCTGCTGGACCAGCTGACGGCGTATGCGCAATCGCAGAACGCCCCCATCGTCGCCATCTGCGCGGCGCTGGAAGCGGAAATCGCCGACCTGGACGACGCCGACAAGGGCGCCTTCCTGGCCGATATGGGCATGGAAGAGCCGGGCCTGGACCGCCTGATCCGCGGCGCGTACAAGCTGCTGGGCCTGCAAACCTACTTCACGGCAGGCGTGAAGGAAGTGCGCGCCTGGACCATCCCCGTGGGCGCCACGGCGCCACAGGCGGCCGGCGTGATCCACACCGACTTCGAACGCGGCTTCATCCGCGCGCAAACCATCGCCTATGACGACTTCATCGCCTACAAGGGCGAAGCGGGCGCCAAGGAAGCGGGCAAGATGCGCGCCGAAGGCAAGGAATACGTGGTCAAGGATGGCGACGTGCTG
Organism: Janthinobacterium sp. HH106; assembly: GCF_001758725.1. NCBI lineage: Bacteria > Pseudomonadati > Pseudomonadota > Betaproteobacteria > Burkholderiales > Oxalobacteraceae > Janthinobacterium > Janthinobacterium sp. HH106. The sequence continues at coordinate 71,950 of NZ_LRIC01000073.1, forward strand.
AACTTCCTGTTCAACGTCTAATCCCTACGCCGGTCCCATACGGGGCGACAACGAACCCTGCAAGTCATTGATTTGCAGGGTTTTTTATTGCCCGGATGGCCAGCATGTCTGCCATCAGCTGGTTCTCTAATCGTCGTGGCCCCGTGTCAGGCTCTCCGAGCGCTGCCACGTCCACATCAGGCCGATGCCGGCCGAGGTGCCGCTGTTCTGGCGCAGCAGGGGGCTGGCGCGGTTGGCGGCGCCCGTGTAATTGTCGTAGCGTAAAAAGGCAAAGGCGCGCCAGTCCCGCTGTAGCCGGTAGGAGCCGCCCAGGCCCAGACGGGTGAGCATCAGCCCGCTTTTGGCCGCATACGCGGGGCGCCCATCGGTGGCAAACGCGGGGCTGACGCCATACAGGTAATCGTTGATGGCGGCATTGCCCAGCACGGCGCCGACGCTGGCATCGACATGCCATGCCTGCCCCTCGCCTTGCAGCGCGTACACGAGGCGCGGTTCGAACGTGGCGCCCTGGCGGCGCAGGCCGCCGCGCGCTTCGATGACGGCGCGCAAGGGCAGTTCCAGGCCCAGGCGGCTGTGCTGCGTCGGCTCGGCCAGCTTGATTTTCAGGCGCGGGCCAAATTCCACCAAGGTGCCCAGGTCGGGCATGCCGCGCCGGGCCGGTACATCGCTGGAGCGGGCCGGCAAGGACAGGGCAAAACCGATATCGAAGTCGAGGCGATCCGTATCAAGCAGGCGCGCGCCCACGCCGGAACGGTCGGCGCGCAATACTTTCCCGCGATAAATCAGATAGGGCAGGGCCAGGCTGCGCGTCGAGCGTTCGCTGGCGCCCGGATAGGCGGGCGTGACGGCTGTGCCGCCGAAGACGCCCGCTTCCCATAAAGGCAGCGGTTGTTCAACGGCGCGCGCCGGCGCCATGGCGGCGAGGAGGGTGGATGCTGCCAGCAAGGTGTGCGCGACGTTCATGGGGGAACTGCGCAAGGTTTGCCGGCCTGTAGCGATGCCAGCGTCTTGTCGCTGAGGGCGCTCGATGTACGGGCCTGCTTTGCCAGCGCGATAGCCTGGCGGAAATGAAATGCGGCCGCATCGTAGCGGCAGGCGGCGCTGGCGGCGCGTCCCGCTTCGTGGTGCAGCCGCGCCTGCCAAGCTGCATCGCCATGGCCCAGTTCGGCATTCTCGGCCGCGGCCGCGTAGCTGCGCATGGCTTGCGCCCAGTCGCCCTGGCCAGCGGCTTCACGTCCCCACTGCTCCTGCTGCGCCGCCGTGCGCAGTTCGACCTGCGTGGAGCAGGCGCCCAGCGCCATCAGGACGAACGGCAGGACGAGGCAAGAGCGGAAGGACGGGAGTGTGGACATGGCGCCACTGTAGCGCATGGGAAGGCGCGCACGTTTGCGCTGAACGCGTCAATCGGGGCTTTTTTGTAGCACTGATGACATATAATTTGCACACGACTTTGTTATCTTTGACACATCACCGAACAGGAGCACCATGTTTTCACGCAAATTCCATTCTTGTGCACAGCTGATGCTGGCCACCTTGCTGATGGGCTTTGTTGCCGCGTCCCCCGCACGCGCGCAGCAGGCGGCCGTCAAATTGCCGAATGTGGTGATCCTGGCCACGGGCGGCACCATCGCCGGCAGCGGCGCCGACAGCACCACCACCGTCGGCTACACCTCGGCCACCGTGGGCGTCGAGCGCCTGATCGCGGCCGTGCCGGAATTGAAGAAAGTGGCGAATGTGAAAGGCGAGCAAGTGTTCCAGATCGCCAGCGAAAGCATGGGCAACAGCCACTGGCTGGCCCTGGCCAAGCGCATCAACGTGCTGCTGGCCTCGAACGATGTCGATGGCGTGGTCGTCACGCACGGCACCGACACCATCGAGGAAACGGCGTATTTCCTGAACCTGACCGTGAAAAGCCACAAGCCGGTCGTGGTGGTGGGCGCCATGCGTCCGTCGACGGCCATCTCGGCTGACGGCCCCATCAATCTGTACAACGCCGTGTTGCTGGCCGGCAGCAAGGAAGCCGTGGGCAAGGGCGTGCTGGTGGCCTTGAACGACCAGATCAACGCGGCGCGTGAAGTGACCAAGACGAACACGTCCACCACCGACACTTTCAAGTCGCCGGAACTGGGCATGCTCGGCTACATCCAGGGCAGCAAGCCTTTCTTCTATCGCCAGTCGACGCGCAAGCACACCCTGGAATCGGAATTTGACATCAGCAAGCTCGACGCTTTGCCCCAAGTGGACATCGTCTACGGCTATGCCAACATGAACCGTGTCGGCATGGACGCCTTCATTGCCGCCGGCGCCAAGGGCATCATCCACGCGGGCGTGGGCGATGGCAGCGTGGCCGCGCAAATGAAGCCGGCCCTGGTGGAAGCGCGCCAGAAGGGCGTGCTGATCGTGCGTTCGAGCCGCGTCGGCCAGGGCATCGTGGCGCGCAATGGCGAAGCCAACGACGATGAACTCGACAGTGTCGTATCCGACACCCTGAACCCGCAAAAAGCCCGCATCCTGCTGATGCTGGCCTTGACCAAAACCAACAGCACGCAAGAAATCCAGCGTATTTTCTACACGTATTGATCATGACCGCGCCAGATTCAGCCTCATTGGCTGAATCTGGCTGATTTACGCTTGCCCGCTTTGCTGCCATACTTCGCTTCTGAATAATTTCCTGGCAGAAGCAGCAACACTGTTCCTTCTCCCCCTGTCCATGGCTATCCTGTCCGACATCATCCTGTATCCGATCAAATCGTGCGCCGGCATCCATTTGCGCGAGGCGGTCCTGACGCGCTCAGGGCTGATGAGCGAGCACGTGTTCGACCGCGAATGGATGGTGGTCGACCCGCAGGGCCGCTTTCTGACCCAGCGCGAGCATCCGCGCATGGCGCTGATCGTGCCATCCATCAAGGCCAGCACGCTGGAATTGCGCGCGCCGGGCATGCTGCGCCTGGAAATCGAGCTGGGCTTGCCGCATCCGCAACTGGCACCGATGCTGGAGGTGCAGGTGTGGGACGATACCGTGCGCGCCTACGATTGCGACGAGGTGACGGCGACGTGGTTTTCCCAGGCCATCGGCGTGCCGTGCCGCCTCGCGCGCTTTCACCCGGACGTGGTGCGCGCCACGAGCACCAAATGGACGGATGGCGTTGCCGCCTCGACCATGTTTGCCGACGGCTACCCGGTGCTGATCGCGGGTGCCGCCTCGCTGGCCGATGTCAACGACAAGCTGCGCGCCGCCGGCCGTGAACCGCTGCCGATGAACCGCTTCCGGCCCAACCTCGTCATCGGCGATATCGGCGCCTTCGAGGAAGACTACGCCGCGTTCCTGCAATTGGGCGCGACGACCTTGAAACCCGTCAAGCCGTGTTCGCGCTGCCCGATCCCGTCGGTGGACCAGGCCACGGGCGTGCCCGGCCCGGATCCGCTCGACGTCATGCATGGCTATCGCGCCAAGCCCGAACTCGACGGCGCCATCTGCTTCGGCATGAACGCCATCGTCACCGAAGGCGGCGATGAGCGTATCGTGGTGGGGCAGGACATCGGTTTCGAACTGGCATTTTAAGCATGGCGCCCGTACACAAGGGTTTAAGGTTTCTATGAATCAAGCAATACCGCCGGACCCGCGCATTGCCAGCCTCGAAGCCGAAAACCAGGCCTTGCGCGCGCGCATGGCTTTCCTGCTGGAACAGGTCGAGCGCAACCACGACATCATGTGCCGCCACCAGGCGTTCGACCTGGAAATCGTCAGCGCGTCCACGTTTCCCGAGTTGATCGGCACCATCTTCCGCACCTTGCCCGTGATTTCCGACCTCGACGGCGTCACCTTGAGCCTGCTCGACGAGGATGACGATATCGTGCTGGTGATGGAAAAGCTGGGCGTCGATTTCAGCGCCTTCCCGCAGTTGCTGTTCGTGCATGCCGTGGCGGAGCTGGGGTTTACGTCGCCGGTGCCGGCGGCCGAGGGCGAAGCGGCCTTGCCGCCATCGCCGTTGCTCGGTGCCTTCGACGCGGCCGTGCATGGCCCGCGTTTTCCGCAGATCGCATCTCTGCGCAGCGTGGCGCTGGTGCCCTTGTTGCGCAACAAGCGCCTGATCGGCAGCCTGAACCTGGCCAGCAGCGACGTGACGCGCTTTACGCCCGCGCTGGGCACGGATTTCATCAAGCACATGGCGTCCATCATCGCCATTTGCCTGGAAAACGTGATCAGCAATGAAATGCTCAAATACATCGGCTTGACCGATTCCCTGACGGGCGTCTACAACCGCCGCTATATCGACCGCCGCCTGCTGGAAGAAATCGCCCGCGCGCGGCGCCAGAATTATTGCATCTCATGCATGTATATCGATATCGACCATTTCAAGCTGTTCAATGACAAGCATGGCCACCAGGGCGGCGATGAAGTGCTGCGCGAAGTGGCTACGCGCATCCGCACGGAATTGCGCCGCTCCGATGCACTGGGCCGCTTCGGCGGCGAAGAATTCGTCGTGCTGCTGATCGACGCCGACCTCGACAGCGCCACGTTTGTTGCCGAACGCATCCGCGCCAGCATCGCCGGCACCATGTTCGACTTGCCGGGCAGCGCGCAAGCGTGGGTCAGCGTGTCGATCGGCGTGGCCAGCCTTGAAGCGGACGCGGCGCTGCTCCCGATCGAAACGGTGGCGCAGCAACTGGTGGCGCACGCCGACCATGCCTTGTACCAGGCCAAGGCCGATGGCCGCAACAAGGTCGTCAGCTGGCAGCCGCAGAGCAGCTGAGCAAGATCGGCTGATTATTTCAATAGCAAGGTTTCGGCCTTGGCCACGGCGTCGGCCGTGCCGCGCAGCACCACCACGTCGCCGCTGGCCAGCCGCGTTTCGGGGCTGACATCGAGGCTGCCGCGGCCGCGGCGGATGGCCGTCACAAACGCGCCGCAGCCGGCCACGTCGATCGCACTCAAGGGCAAGTCCACGCAGTGCGCGCCTTCGCTGACGGTGACCGTATGCAGGCGCTCCAGTTCGGCATCGTCGCCCGCGTCGCTGGAACCGTGGAAATAGCCGCGCAGCGAGGCATAGCGCTCCTCGCGCGCCGCCTGCACCCGGTGCACCACGCGGCGCAGGGGCACGCCCATCATGATGAGCGCGTGCGAAGCGAGCATCAGGCTGCCTTCCATCAATTCCGGCACGACTTCGGCCGCACCCGCGCTTTTCAGCTGGTCGAGGTCGGTATCGTCGTGGCTGCGCACGATGACGGGCAAGGTCGGCGCCATTTCTTTGAGTAAATGTAATAACTTCAGTGCCGAGGGGGTATTCGCATACGTGATCACCACGGCGCTGGCCCGGTAGATGCCGGCCGCCACCAGGCTTTCACGCCGGCCCGCGTCGCCATACGAGACGTGGGCGCCGGCCAGCTGCGCTTCCTGCACCCGTTCCGGGTCCAGGTCCAGCGCGTGGTATTCGATCTTTTCTTCCGCCAGCAGGGTGGCCAGGCTTTGCCCGCTGCGCCCGAAGCCGGCGATCAGCACGTGTTTCTGCGAAGCCATCGTGCGCGTGGCGATCTTCGTCAGCGCCAGCGATTGCATCATCCAGTCGTTGGCAGCCAGTTTCATGACGATGGCGTCCGACTTGGCGATGAGGAAGGGCGCCACCAGCATCGACAGCACCATCGAGGCCAGCACCACCTGTACGACGAACGGGTCCATCAGCTTGATGCCGCCAGCCAGATTCAGCAGCACGAAGCCGAACTCGCCCGCCTGCGCCAGCGCCAGGCCCGTGCGCAATGACACGCCTGTCGATGAGCCGAACAGCCGGGCCAGGCCCGCGATCAGGGTGAATTTCAGCAGCACGGGGCCGCACAGCAAGAGCAGGACGAGCCACCAGTTATCAAGCACCACGCGGATATTGAGCAGCATGCCGACGGTGATGAAGAACAGGCCCAGCAGCACGTCGCGGAACGGTTTGATATCCTCTTCCACCTGGTGCTTGAATTCCGTTTCGGAAATGAGCATGCCGGCCACAAACGCCCCCAGGGCCAGCGACAGCCCGGCGCGCTCCGTGATCCAGGCCGCGCCCAGGGTGATCAGGAGCAGATTGAGCATGAACAATTCCTGCGAGCGGCGCTTGGCGACGATGGTCAGCCAGCCGCGCACCATCTTCTGGCCGAGGAACAGCAGCAAGATCAGCACGACCAGGGCCTTGCCGCCGGCCCAGGCCAGGGTTTCGGCCAGGTTGTCCGAATCGCGCGTGAGGGCGGGAATCAGGATCAGCAGGGGCACGACGGCCAGGTCCTGAAACAGCAGGATGCCGATGATTTTGCGGCCGTGTTCGCTTTCGAGTTCCAGCCGCTCCGTGAGCATTTTCGAGACGATGGCCGTCGACGACATGGCCAGCGCGCCGCCCAGGGCGAACGCGGCTTGCCAGCTCAGGTGGATGTAGGCGGACAGGTAGCGCCCGACGAACCAGCCGAAGACGACGGTGGCGATGATGGTGGTGACCACCTGCGCCATGCCAAGGCCGAAAACGATGCGCCGCATGGCGAGGAACTTGGGCAAAGAAAACTCGAGCCCGATGGAAAACATCAGGAAGACGACGCCGAACTCGGCCAGGGTATGGCTGGCTTCGTTTTCCGCCGCCAGGCCCAGCGCATGGGGGCCGATAACGATGCCAACGGCCAGATAGCCGAGCATGGGCGGCAAATGCAACATTCTGAAAGCGACCACGCCCAGCACGGCGCTGCCGAGTAACATCAGGGTCAGTTCAAGCGAGGAAAACATGGGTTGCCCGGTACGGTCAATGGAAATCGTTGTTTGTTGTGACTGGCAAGTTTTTTGCTTTCCTAATTCGTTTATACTTTGGGCATGAGTGTAACCCATGAAAAAACAATGCTGAAAGCTTTTGATCGAATTGACATGCAAGCGACGACCGAGCGCGCCGTCGCGCTGGCCCGCACCACCTTGCAGATCGAGTCCGACGCCATCAATGCGCTGCACGCGCGCCTGGCAACGGACGACAGCGTGGGCCGCGCCGTGGCGCTGCTGCTGCAGTGCAAGGGGCGTGTCGTCGTCTCGGGCATCGGCAAGTCCGGCCATATCGCGCGCAAGATTGCCGCCACCCTCGCTTCCACCGGGACGCCGGCCCTGTTCGTGCATCCGGCCGAAGCGGCCCATGGCGACCTGGGCATGGTCACCTCGGACGATGCTTTTATTGCCATCTCGTACTCGGGCGAGTCGTCCGAACTGATGGCCATCATGCCCGTCGTCAAGCGCATGGGGGGCGTACTGATTTCCATGACGGGTAAACCGAATTCCAGCCTGGCCCAGCTGGCCGATGTGCACCTGGATATTTCTGTTGAAAAAGAGGCTTGTCCGCTGAATCTGGCGCCGACGGCCAGCACCACCGTCACCCTGGCTCTGGGCGATGCGATCGCCGTGGCCTTGCTCGACTTGCGCGGCTTCAAGGAAGAAGATTTCGCCCGCTCGCACCCGGGCGGCGCCCTGGGCCGTCGCCTGCTTACGCACGTGCATGACGTCATGCGCAGCGGCGAACGGGTGCCGAAAGTACCCGTGGACGCCTCGCTGCTGCAGGCGCTGGAAGAAATGACGAAGAAGGGCATGGGCATGACGGCCGTCGTCGATGCGGACAACCGCCCCGTGGGCGTGTTTACGGATGGCGACTTGCGCCGCATGTTCGAGCGCGTGCAGGACTTCACGCAAGTGGCGATCCGCGACGTCATGCATGCGCAGCCGCGCAGCATCGCGCCCGAACGCCTGGCTGTCGATGCCGTGGCCGTGATGGAACAGTTCCGCATCAACCAGATGCTGGTCGTCGATGCCGACGGCAAGCTGGTGGGCGCCCTGCATATCCATGATCTGACGCAAGCGAAGGTGATCTGATGGAGAGCGTAGCGGACAACCTGGCGCGCGCGGCCAAGGTCAAACTGATGATCTTTGACGTCGACGGCGTGCTTACCGACGGCAGCCTGCATTTCGGCCCCGATGGCGAAATGATGAAAACGTTTAATGTGTATGATGGCCTGGGCATCAAGCTGCTGCAGGAATCCGGTGTGCAGACGGCCATCATCAGCGCGCGCCGCTCGGCCATCACGGCACGCCGCGCGCAAGACCTGGGCATTACCCATGTGCACCAGGGCGGTCACGACAAGCTGACGCCGTTTCGCGAACTGCTGGCGCTGACGGGCTTGACGGAAGAGCAATGCGGCTACATCGGCGACGACGTCATCGATGCGCCCATCCTGCGTCGCGTGGGCTTTGCCGTCAGCGTGCCGGGCGGGCGTCCGGAAGCGCAGGGCCTGGCGCACCATGTGACGCAGGCCGGCGGCGGCCGCGGCGCGGTGCGCGAAATCTGCGAATTCCTGCTGCGCGCCCAGGACAACTATGCGCGCGTCATGGCGCCGTTCCTGGAGTGAGGTGCGCCTTGCCGCCAGTGACCTATGAAAGAGTGAAACCCTATGCGTAAGCCAGGAGGCGCCCATCGCTGGCGCATGATTTTTACCCTGCTGGGCGCGGTCGTCGTCGCGCTGGCCAGCTTTTGGCTGCTTGAAGTGATGAACAAGAATGGCCAGGACATCAAGGCCAGCAAGAATTTGGGTGAGCCCGACTATTTCATCACCAATTTCAGCCTGGTGCGCATGGACTTGACGGGTAAGCCCAGCTATATCGTGTCGGGCAACAAGCTCACGCATTATCCGGCCGACGATTCGTCCGATATCGACCAGCCCTTCGTGCGCAAGCTGACGCCGGGCATGCCGCCGTTGAACATGAATGCGGAACTGGCGCATATCGACCAGGACAATACCCGGCTGCAACTGCACCGCAAGGTCGTGATCGACCGCGTGGCCAGTCCGAAGGCGCAGAACCTGACGGTCAGGACGGAAGCGCTGACGGTGTTTCCGGACGAAGAAAGAATGGAAACGGACGTGCCTGTCGATATCCTGACGGGCGCCTCGCGCATCAATGGTATCGGCATGAAGGCCAATAACGCCACCGGCGTGGTGGAAGTGCAGAATGCCTTGCGCATGGTACTCCCGCCGAAACCGCGCCCGGCCGCGGCGGCAAAATGACAGAATGAAACAAGGAAACCATACTATGAAGAACATCTTGCTGTTGAGCGTATTTTCTCTGGCCCTCATGGGCGTGGCGCATGCCGAGAAGGCCGATTCCGAGAAGGAAGCCGTCATCACGGCGCGTAGCGGCCACGTCGATGACGTCAAGCAGATTCGTACCCTGACGGGCGACGTCGTGCTGGTCAAGGGCACGCTGACCATGAAGGCGGGCCGGGCCCTGATCACGGAAGACCCGCAAGGCTACCAGTTCATCACCTTCTGGGCCGATCCCGGCAAGCTGGCCACGTTCCGCCAGAAGCGCGATGGCGCCGGCGACCTGTGGGTCGAAGGCGAAGCGGAGCGCGTGGAATACGACAACAAGACGGAAGTGGTGAAACTGTTTTCCAAGGCCAAGCTGACGCGCCTGGAAGGCACGAAAGTGACCGACGTGGCCAATGGCGCCTTCATCTCGTATGACAGCCGCAAGGAAGTATTCAAGATGGAAAATTCCGACAGCGGCACCAGCACCTCCGACGGCGGCAGCGTGCGCATGGTGATCCAGCCGAAGACCAAGGCGCCCGCGGCGGAGAAAGCGCCTGCCACACCTGTGCCAGGAACGAAATAATGGACAATACCCGTTGCGGCAGCACCCTGATCGTTCGCGGACTGCAGAAAACCTATGGCAAGCGGCAAGTCGTGCATGATGTCTCGCTGCAAGTCGAATGCGGCGAAGTGGTGGGGCTGCTGGGCCCGAACGGCGCAGGCAAGACCACCTCGTTCTACATGATCGTCGGCCTGGTGCCGTCGGATGGCGGCAGCATCGACATCAGCGGCGTGGACATTTCCAGCCTGCCGATCCACCGCCGCGCACAGATGGGCCTGTCGTATCTGCCGCAGGAGGCGTCCGTGTTCCGCAAGCTGACGGTGGAAGACAATATCCGCGCCGTGCTGGAAATCCAGACCGTCGAAGGCCGTCCTTTGAAGAAGGCCGAGATCGAGGAACGCCTGGATAAACTGCTGGCCGACTTGCAGATTGAAAAGTTGCGCGAGAACCAGGCGCTGTCCCTGTCGGGCGGCGAGCGCCGCCGCGTGGAAATCGCCCGCGCCCTGGCCACCGATCCCCGTTTCGTGCTGCTCGACGAACCGTTCGCCGGCGTCGACCCGATCGCCGTGATCGAGATCCAGCGCATCGTGCGCTTCTTGAAGGAGCGCAATATCGGCGTGCTGATCACCGATCATAATGTGCGCGAGACGCTGGGTATTTGCGACCGTGCCTACATCATCAACCAGGGCTCGGTACTGGCGTCGGGACGCCCCGACGACATCATCGCGAACGAGTCGGTACGCCGGGTCTATCTGGGCGAACACTTCCGCATGTAAGCCAATGAAACAATCATTGCAGCTGCGCACTTCGCAGCACCTGGCACTGACGCCGCAGTTGCAGCAATCGATACGCCTGTTGCAATTGTCTACTCTGGAATTGCACCAGGAACTCGAGCAACTGCTGACGGACAATCCCTTGCTCGAGCGCCTCGACGATCCGCTCGACCGTTCGCTGCGCCTGCTGTCCGACGGGGCCTTGAGCTCCACGGCCGCGCCGGCCGAAGCGCCGCCCCAGCCGCCAGGCCAGGAGGCGCCCGCGGCGCCGGCCGAAGCGGAAACCTTTGACGGCGAGGCGGGCGAGGGCCCGGCCGCCGCGGATGGCGGCGACAGCGACTGGAGCGAGGCGAGCCGGGGCAAGGCGCCCGACGACGAAGATTCCCGCCCGCAACTGGAGGCCCATCACTGCACCCTGCGCGAACACCTGATGGAGCAGATGCGCGTGACGGTGCTCGAATTGCGCGACCGCGCGCTGGTCGAGCTGATCATCGACGCGCTCGACGACAATGGCTACCTGGAAGAGTCGCTCGACGACATCCTGGCGCGCCTGCCGGAAGAGCTGGAAATCGATGCCGACGAGATGCGCACGGCCTTGTCGCTGCTGCAAAGTTTCGATCCACCGGGCGTGGGCGCGCGCAATGCGTCCGAATGCCTGGCGCTGCAAATCAAGCGCTTGCCGCACATCGCCATGGTGACGCGGCGCATGGCCCTCGTCATCGTGGAAAAGCACCTGGCCTGGTTTGCCCAGCGCGATTTCAACAAGCTGAAAAAAGCCCTCGATTGCGACGATGAAGACTTGCGTGAAGCGCAGACGGTAATTCGCCAGTGCAACCCGCATCCGGGCGCCGTGTTCGCTGCGGACGTGTCCGATTACGTGGTGCCCGACGTCGTCGTCAAGCGCGCGCGCAATGGCTGGCAAGTGACCCTGAACAACGACGTCATGCCGCGCCTGCGCGTCAATGCCATGTACGCCAACTTGCTCAAGCAGGGCAAGGGCGAGGGTGCCATGGGTGCACAGTTGCAGGAAGCCAAGTGGCTGATCAAGAATATGCGCCAGCGCTTCGACACGATTCTGCGCGTGGCGCAGGCGATAGTAGAAAGACAAAAGAACTTTTTCTCGCATGGGGCTGTTGCCATGCGCCCCCTTGTGCTCCGTGAAATAGCTGATACACTGGGTTTACACGAGAGTACTATCTCGCGGGTAACAACTCAAAAGTACATGCTGACCCCGCACGGCATGTTCGAGTTGAAATATTTCTTTGGTAGCCACGTCGCCACCGAAGCGGGGGGCGAAGCGTCATCGACGGCGATACGGGCATTGATCGTGCAACTGACAGGAGCAGAAGACCCTAAAAATCCTTTATCCGACAGTAAGATTGCGGACATGCTGGGGGAACAAGGCATGGTGATTGCGCGACGTACTGTTGCCAAATACCGGGAAGCGTTAAAAATTCCGCCAGTGAGCCTGCGTAAGTGTTTGTAAGTTTTTTTCGGTTCCTCTGCGGGCCGGATACGATGGACCGCACGAACCCGATCATCTTTAGGAGTGTGTATGAATCTCACCATCAGCGGACATCATATCGAAGTGACACCAGCCATCCGTGAATACGTACAAACGAAGCTGGAGCGCGTGAAACGTCATTTCGATCAAGTTATCGATATCGCCGTGATTCTGACCGTCGACAACCTCAAAGAGAAAGAAAAACGCCAAAAGGCCGAAGTCAACCTGCGTCTGAGTGGCAAAACTGTCTATGTGGAAAGCCTGGCACACGACCTGTATGCCGCGATCGATACCCTGATCGACAAGCTCGATAGGCAAGTGATGAAATACAAAACCAAAGTGCAAGGGCACGGTAAAGAGGCGATCAAGCATCTGCCAGACAGTTCGGAAGAAGAATTCGCCCCCGCCTAAGCGGCCCGCGACTTTCAACCGGCTGTGATCAACTAAGGGCGCACATTGCGCCCTTTTTTGCGTCCAGCGAAACGCAATGTTCGCCGCGCAGGCGCTAGAATGTTTGCACTTTCACTTCTTTCCTGCCTGCCATGAGCGACCTCGTCCAGATTTCCATCCGCCACCGCACGGGCCACATCGTGCTCGACCGTCCGAAAGCCTTGAATTCCCTGTCGCTGGAGATGGTGCGCGCCCTGAGCGCGGCCTTGCTGGCATGGCGCGACGATCCGCAGGTGGACGCCGTGGTGATCCGCTCCAGCAGCGAAAAAGCCCTGTGCGCGGGTGGCGACATCCGTTTCTTTTACGATGCGGGCCTGGCCACGCCGCAGGGCGGCAGCGCCTTGCTGGAAGATTTCTTTACGGAAGAATATGCTTTAAATCATTTGATCCATTTTTATCCGAAACCGTATATCGCCGTCATGGATGGGGTGGTGATGGGCGGCGGCATGGGCGTGGCGCAAGCGGGGCCCGGCAACCGCCTGCGCATCGTCACGGGCCGCACGCGCATGGCCATGCCGGAAGTCAATATCGGCCTGTTCCCCGATGTGGGCGGCAGTTACTTTTTGTCCCGTCTGGCGGGTCAGCTGGGCCTGTACCTGGGCTTGACGGGTTTGACGATCAACGCGGCCGACGCCCTCTACACGGGCCTGGCCGATGTCTACCTGCCCGAGGCGCAGATGGGGGCGCTGCTGGCCCTGTTCGAGTCCACGCCGGGCGAAGGCTTGCCGGTCGCTATCAAGGCACTGGCGGCACCATTCCAGGCCGAGGCGGGCGCTTCCCTCCTGGCCACGGCGCGCGCGGCGCTGGACCGCCACTTCAGCGCGGGTTCAGTGGCCGCCATCATGGCCTCGCTGGCGCAGGATGACGGCGCATTCGCGGCGAAGGCGCTGGCGGCCATGCGCTTGCGCTCGCCCTTGATGATGTCGGTGACCCTGGAGTTGCTGCAGCGGGGCGCCCACCTGGGCGTGGCCGATTGCCTGCGCATGGAGCGCACGGTGGTGCGCCACAATTTCGAACATGGCGAAGTGCTCGAGGGCGTGCGCGCGCTGGTGGTCGACAAGGACAATGCGCCGCGCTGGCAGCCTGCCAGCCTGGACGGGGTCGACGCGGCCATGGTGGCGCGGTTCTTCGCCCCCGTCTGGCCGGCGCAAGCCCATCCGCTGCGCCACCTGGACTGATTAAGAACGCTCGCGGTGGCGCAGTACGACTCTTTCTTTGGGGCCGAAATACTGCGCCAGCCGTTCCGCCATGTACACGGAGCGGTGCTGGCCGCCCGTGCAGCCCAGCGCCACCGTCAAATAGCTGCGGTTGTCGGACTTGAACGACGGCAACCATTTCTCGATGAAGGCGCGGATGTCGGCCAGCAGCTCCAGCGCGCTCGGCTGTGCGTCGAGGAAAGCGATCACGGGCGCGTCGCGGCCGTCGAGCGGGCGCAGGGCCAGGTCGTAATAGGGATTGGGCAAGGCCCGCACGTCGAAGACGAAATCGGCATCGAGCGGCACGCCCAGCTTGAAGGCGAACGATTCGAAGAACAGGGTCAGCGGCGCGCGCTCTGAGGCGACGATATCCTTGATCCATGCGCGCAATTTGTTGGCGCTCAGTTCCGAGGTATCGATCACATGGCCCAGCTGTTCGATGGCCGACAGGCGTTCGCGTTCTTCCGAGATGCACTCGATCAGGGTGCGGCGGCTGGCCGGATTCTGGTTCGGGCGCAACTCGTGCGACAGCGGATGGCTGCGCCGCGTTTCCGAGAAGCGCGCCACCAGCGAATGCGTGGTGGCTGTCAGGAACATGACCTTGACGTCATGCCCCTGGTCGCGCAACAGCGCGACATTGTGCGGCAAGCTGACGAGCGATTCGGCGCTGCGCGCATCGACGGCGACGGCCAGTTGCGGCGTGCCTTCGTCGAGCAAGGTTTGCACCAGGCTCGGCAGCAAGGCCGGCGGCAGGTTGTCGACGCAATAGTAGCCGGTATCTTCCAGCACATTGAGCGCGACGGATTTACCGGAGCCGGATATTCCGGTGATAAGGACGATATGCATAGCCCGATCATACAATAAAGACCGGCACCGCGCTCCCGATGCAATTATCTTTACAAATTATTGCAATTTGGGCTGTGATATTTCTTTGCTGCACGCGCCAACAATGCTGTCGGATTACGCGGGGCCTTGCCCCACCTCGGCGGCCCCGCTAATCCGACCTACGTTGCTAATCGCCGCTCATGGCGAGGCGTTGCCGTTCCATGAACTCCTGCAAGGTATCGATGCCGCGCAGCTGCAGAATCGTGTTGCGCACGGCCGCTTCCAGCAGGACGGCGATGTTGCGGCCGGCGGCGACGGGGATGACGACCTTGCGCACGGGCAAGCCCAGTACGTCTTCCGTGGGAAACAGGAAGGGCAGGCGCTCGACTTCTTCTTCCAGCGCGTTGCGGCGCACCAGGTGCACGATCAGTTTCAGGCGCATCTTGCGGCGCACGGCCGTTTCGCCAAAGATGGCCTTGATGTCGAGCAAGCCCAGGCCGCGCACTTCCAGCAGGTTTTGCAACAGGGGCGGGCAGCGGCCTTCGATCATGTTCGGCGCGATGCGCGAGAATTCGACGGCGTCGTCGGCCACCAGGCCGTGGCTGCGCGAAATCAGCTCCAGCCCCAGCTCGCTCTTGCCCAGGCCCGAATCACCCGTGATCAGCACGCCCACGCCCAGCACGTCCATGAACACGCCATGCATGATGATGCGCTGCGCCAGTTTTTTCGACAGGTAGACGCGCAGAAAGTCGATCACTTGCGCGGCCGGCAGCGGGGTGGAGAACAGGGGGATGTTTTGCTCGTCGCAGATGGCGAGGATGTCGGGCGGCGTTTCCAGCCCTTGCGCGATGATCAGCGCGGGCGGACCGCCGGCGATCAGTTCGCCGATCACGTGGGTGCGCGTATTGACCTTCAGGCGCTGATAGTAATTGATTTCCTGGTGGCCAAAGACCTGGATGCGGCCCGGATGGATCAGGTTCAAGTGGCCCACCTGGTCGGCGGCCGACGAGACGTCGCCGGAGATCAGGCGCTCGCCGCCGGGGAAGCCGGCGAACCAGCCCAGTTGCAGACTTTCACGATTATCGTCGTACAGGCGTTGTATCGTCAGCGGCGTTTGCAACATGGCAGTCTTCTTCAGGAGTGGAGGAATACCTGAAGTTTAACCCGCCGCTTGCAGACTGGGTTGCCAATTGACGATGCGCGAATGCACGGATTTCGGTTCCGGATCCGTGGCCAATGCCGTGCGGAAGGCATCATCGGAAAACATTTCGGCGATTTCCGACAGGATTTCCAGATGTTGCTGGGTGACATGATCGGGAATCAGCAGGAAAAACAACAGATTGACGGGCTTGCCATCAGGCGATTCGAACGGAATCGGTTCGGCCAGGCGCACGAAGGCGCCCAGCGGCGATTTCAAGGTCTTGCTGCCCTTGACCCTGCCATGCGGCACGGCCACGCCATGGCCCAGGCCCGTCGAGCCCAGGCGTTCGCGGGCAAACAGATTGTCCGAGACGGTAGAGCGGGCGATGCCGTAATTGTTTTCGAAGATCAGGCCGGCTTGCTCGAAGGCGCGCTTCTTGCTGGAAACTTCCAGATCCAGCAGGACGTTTTCGAGGGATAATATTTTGCTAAGATTAGTCATGACACTCAATGAAATGGTGCAATGCGCAGAGGGCTTGCGAGCCGAATTATAGGCCTGTTTTCGCGGCCTGTAACGCCAATTCTCAACAGTATACGTCCGCTGCGGGCGCAGTGGGCGCTACAGCCAATGTGACCATCATTTTAGCAAAAAAATAACATCGGCGTGTATCGGCTATTTCTTGATTAAAAACACGCGGCGCGCCGGTTTTTCCGCCGCCGAATGCCGATTTTCCGATTTTTCAGCGTCTTTGACATGCTCTGCGGCACTACTGCAACGTTGTTTTAAAACACAGCCAACATTCCTGTTGGCATGGTTTTGGGGTGTTGCGCGGTGTTGCCTAGCGTTACTGGCGCGCGTTGCGCAGATTGCCCGGCATCGCTCCCGTGCTGAAGTTGCTGCGCCAGGGATTGATGTCGAGGCCGCCGCGGCGCGTATAGCGCGCATACACGGACAGTTTTTGGGGCTTGCACTGACGCAAGATATCGACAAAGATGCGTTCCACGCATTGCTCGTGGAATTCATTGTGTTCGCGGAAACCGATCAGGTAGCGCAACAGGCTTTCCTGGTCGATCTGCGGCCCCGCATACGCGATCTGCACGCTGCCCCAGTCGGGCTGGCCCGTCACCAGGCAATTCGATTTGAGCAAATGTGACACCAGTTTTTCTTCCACGGGCGCCTCATCGAGCGCCGCCTTCAACAGCAGCGGCGAGGGCGTGTATTGCGTGATTTCCAGGTCCAGACGGTCGAGCAGCACGCCGTCGAACTCGCCCATTTTGAGCTTGCCGAAATCTTCCTGCAAGGTCAGTTCCACTTGCACGGGCGCGCCGAAACCATTCGACAAATCCTGCTTGAGCACTGCCAGCAGGGCTTGCGGGCTGTCCAGCTTGGTCTGGTTGAACGAGTTCAGGTAGAGCTTGAACGATTTCGATTCGATGATGTTGGGCGAATCGGCCGGCGCGCTGACCTTGGCAATGGCCACCTGCGGCTTGCCGCGCTGGTTCAGCCACGACAGTTCGTAGGCGTTCCAGATATCGAGGCCGAAAAACGGTAATGTACCGTGCAGTTCCAGCTCGTCGCGCTTGCCCTGGCGCGGGATCGGAAACAGCAATTCCGGCGCGTAATCGGTGCGGTAGGCGGAGCTTTTTCCCAGCGGGGATTGTTCGGCGAGGTCGTTGGTGGTGGTCATGGTCGTGTGGCGTGAATTCAGTCAAGCACGCATGGTAGCCTATTTCGGGGTCAGACCCGTCGGGTCTGACCCCAGCTTGTTCGCCTGGGTTAGAACTAACCTAAAAACAGCTTGTAGACGGGATTGCTGCTCTCATCCCAATAACGGTAACCGAGGGTATCGAGGAAGCGGGCAAATTCTCCCATTTCATCGGGCGGCACTTGCAGGCCGATCAGGATGCGGCCCACGTCGCCGCCCTGGCTGCGGTAATGGCACAGGGAAATATTCCAGTTCGGCGCCATGCTGTCTAGGAAGCGCATCAGCGCGCCCGGGCGTTCGGGGAATTCGAAGCGGTACAGCAGCTCGTCCTGCGCCAGCCGGCTCTTGCCGCCCACCAGGTGGCGGATATGCGACTTGGCCAGTTCGTCGTGGGTCAGGTCGAGGGTCTTGAATTCGTGTTCCTCGAAGGTCTTCGCCAGCACGCTGGATTCATGCCTGTCGGCAATTTGAATGCCGACGAACACGTGCGCGGCTTTTTCATCGCTGATGCGGTAGTTAAATTCCGTCACGTTGCGCGCGCCAATGAGCGAACAGAAGCGCTTGAAGCTGCCCCGCTGTTCGCGCATGGTAACGGCGAACACGGCTTCGCGGAATTCGCCCAGTTCGGCCCGTTCCGCCACGAAGCGCAGCCGGTCGAAATTCATGTTCGCGCCGCTGGCGATGGTGACCAGGGTTTCATTGTTGACGGGGTGCTTGGTCAGGCTGGCCCGTTCCACATAGGCCTTGGCGCCGGCGATGGCCAAGGCGCCGGACGGCTCCAGAATACTGCGCGTATCCGTAAACACATCCTTGATGGCGGCGCAGATGGCGTCCGTGTCGACGGTGATGATTTCATCGACATACGCCTGCACCAGGCGGAAGGTTTCCTCGCCGGCCAGGCGCACGGCCGTGCCGTCGGCGAACAGGCCCACGTCGTTCAGGGTCACGCGCTCGCCCGCCTTCAGCGAGCGGGCCATGGCATTCGAGTCGACGCTTTGCACGCCGATGATCTTGATGTCGGGGCGAATCTGTTTTACGTAGGCAGCAATGCCGGCGATCAGGCCGCCGCCGCCGATGGGCGCGAAGATGGCGTGGATGGGACCGGCGTGCTGGCGCAGGATTTCCATGCCGATCGTGCCCTGGCCCGCGATCACGTCCGGGTCGTCGAACGGGTGCACGAAGGTCAGCTTCTGTTCCTTTTCCAGAGTCAGCGCATGGTTGTAGGCATCCGTGTACGACTCGCCGTGCAGCACCACTTCCACGTTCACGCCGCCGCGCCCCTTGACCGCCTCGACCTTCACCAGCGGCGTGGTGGTCGGCATGACGATGACGGCACGGCAACCCATGCGGGCGGCAGACAGGGCCACGCCCTGGGCATGGTTGCCGGCCGAGGCGCAGATCACGCCGCGCTTGCGTTCCGCTTCGCTGAGCTTGGACATCTTGTTGTAGGCGCCGCGAATCTTGAAGCTGAACACGCTTTGCATGTCTTCGCGCTTGAAGTAAATCTGGTTGTTCAGGCGCTGCGACAGGGCAGGGGCCAGTTCCAGCGGCGTTTCGGTGGCGACGTCATAGACGCGGGCGGTCAGGATTTTCTTGAGGTAGTCGATGTTCATAGTCTGCAAGCAAGTGATTCTGGGCCAGAAAGGGTCTGGAGCGTGTCTGTCGATAGCGGCGGCGCGGCGGCGGATAGCCTGGCGACAATAATGCTCTGTGGAACTGCGGGCGGGTCTGCCTTTGCCAGCCGGCGCGATGTGTGCGGCGCCCAGGCTGCTCTTCATTATAATGGAGAGCCTTACCGCATCGCGAAGTGTTCCATGATCGAATCCGCAATCGCCTGGCTGCTGCAGCTGATCGCAGCACCGGAAGTCGGGCTGACATCGGTCTTTCTGATCAGCTTTATTTCCGCTACCCTCTTGCCGCTCGGCTCGGAGCCGGCCGTGTTTGCCGTGATCAAGGCCAATCCCGCGCTGTTCTGGGCCGCCATCGGCGTCGCCACCCTGGGCAATACCCTGGGCGGCATCGTCGACTACTGGATGGGCTACCGCGCCAAGCAGGCGTTCGCCAAGGAGCGCGATACGCGCTGGTTCCGCTGGCTGGCCCGCTATGGCGCCAAGACCATGCTGCTGGCCTGGCTGCCCCTCGTGGGCGATCCCCTGTGTACCCTGGCGGGCTGGCTCAAGTTGCCGTTCTGGCCCAGCGTGGCCTATATGGCCATCGGCAAGTGCGCACGCTACCTGACCATGACAGGCTTGCTGCTCTACGTCCCCGATGGTGTTTGGCACCGGATCGGCCAGATGCTGGCTTGAATGGGACGGCCTGCAACGCCAGTTTGCCCCATTTCGTGCAGTTCGATAGTTCGCAGCAGGGTCTGATTGTTGGTATTTTTTCGTTGAAAAATCGTGGAATCTGGTTTTTTATTCGGCAATGGAGGGCTTTTCCATATTTGCTATGGTAGCGGATGCGGTGCTTAAACCTTAGGCTGCCTAAGGCTGTTCCCGCATGGTGCGGCGCAATAAGATAAAATGGGTCTTTAGGGTCCAGTCCACATCGTCACCACACTCCATGAACGCTCCCGCACAAATCCAAGCTTTACTGGCAGAAACGCCGAATGGTCCCGCAGCAAGCCGCCTGCGCGAAATCCCGTATAACTACACGTCGTTTTCCGATCGCGAGATCGTCATACGCCTGTTGGGGGAGGACTCCTGGCGCCTGCTCGACGAGCTGCGCGGCGCCCGCCAGACGGGCCGTTCGGCCCGCATGCTGTACGAGGTGCTGGGCGATATCTGGGTCGTGCGCCGCAACCCCTATCTGCAGGATGACTTGCTCGACAATCCGAAGCGCCGCCAGGGCTTGATCGATGCCTTGCATCACCGCCTGGCCGAAGTCGACAAGCGCCGCCTGTCCATCGATGCGGCCGGCGGCGACGTGGCCGCCAGCGGCGAGACGCCGGAAGTGGCGCAGGCGCGCAGCCATAACGTCGAACTGCTGCTCAAGGCCGCCAGCAAGGCCGTGGCCGACTTTGGCGATGAATTCCGCAAGACCTACGACTTGCGCAAGCGCACGGTCAAGGTGCTGGGCCGCTACACGGAAAAACACAATGTGCGCTTCGACGGCATGACGCGCGTGTCGCACGTGACGGATGCCACCGACTGGCGCGTGGAATACCCGTTCGTCGTGCTCACGCCCGACACGGAAGAGGAAATGGCTGGCCTGGTCAAGGGCTGTATCGAACTGGGGCTGACCATCATCCCGCGCGGCGGCGGCACCGGCTACACGGGCGGCGCGATTCCATTGACGCCGATGTCGGCCGTCATCAACACGGAAAAACTGATCACCCTGGGTGCCGTGGAAATGACGGTCTTGCCGGGCTTGACGCACGAATACGCGACGATCAATTCGGGCGCGGGCGTGATCACGAACAAGGTCTCGGAAGCGGCGGAGAAGGCCGGTTTCGTGTTTGCCGTCGACCCCACCTCGGCCCACGCCTCTTGCATCGGCGGCAACGTCGCCATGAATGCGGGCGGCAAGAAAGCCGTGCTGTGGGGCACGGCGCTCGACAACCTGGCCTCGTGGCGCATGGTTGACCCGAACGGCGACTGGCTCGACGTCACGCGCCTCGACCATAACCTGGGCAAGATCCACGATATCGCACTGGCACGCTTCCAGCTGGAATGGCGTCACCCGAGCACGCGCGACGCGACGAAACCGAACGCGCCGTTCAAGACGGAAATCCTGGAAATTCCTGGCCGTAAATTCCGCAAGGAAGGCCTGGGCAAGGACGTGACGGACAAATTCCTCGCCGGCTTGCCGGGCATTCAGAAAGAAGGCTGCGACGGCCTGATCACGTCGGCGCGCTGGATTCTGCACAAGATGCCGAAGTTCGCCCGCACCGTCTGCCTGGAATTCTTCGGCCAGGCGCGCGACGCGATTCCGTCGATCGTGGAAATCAAGGATTACCTGGACGGCTTGCCGGCGAAAGGCGAGCAATACACGAGCATCCGCCTGGCGGGCCTCGAGCACCTGGACGAGCGCTACCTGCGCGCCGTCGGCTACGCCACCAAGTCGAAGCGGGGCGTGCTGCCGAAGATGGCCCTGTTTGGCGACATCGTCGGCGACGATGAAAACGCCGTCGCGCAAGCGGCGTCGGAAGTGGTGCGCATCGCCAACACCCGCGTGGGTGAAGGTTTTGTGGCCGTCAGCCCCGAAGCGCGCAAGAAATTCTGGCTCGACCGTGCCCGCACGGCGGCGATCGCCAAGCACACCAACGCTTTTAAAATCAATGAAGACGTCGTCATTCCCCTGAACCGCATGGGCGAATACACGGATGGTATCGAACGCATCAATATCGAGCTGTCGATCAAGAACAAGCTGCAACTGGCCGACGCCCTCAGCGAATTCTTTGCCAAGGGTAACTTGCCAATCGGCAAGAGCGACGATGCATCGGACGACCGCGTCGACGACGCTGAAATGCTGGGCGACCGCGCCGAGCAGGCGCAGCAGTTGCTGGCGCAAGTGACGGCGCGCTGGACCTATCTGCTGGCCCAGCTCGACCGTCCGCTGGTCGATGTGAAGGGCGAACTGGCCGAACTGGGTATGGAGCGCCTGTTGCCCGTGTTCGATGCACGCCTGCAAACGCAGCCGAACGCCACCCTGTTCGACGTGGTGCAGGACCGCACGGTGCGCATCACGTGGAAGCAGGAAATCCGCGCCCAGCTGCGCCAGATCTTCAACGGCGCCGCTTTCAAACTGATCCTCGACGAGGCCACTGCCATTCACGCGCGCATTTTGCGTAGCCGCGTGTTTGTCGCGCTGCACATGCATGCGGGCGACGGCAACGTGCACACGAACTTGCCCGTCAACTCGGACAATTACGAAATGCTGCAGGACGCCCATGAAGCTGTGGGCCGCATCATGATCCTGGCCCGCTCGCTCAATGGCGTCATTTCCGGCGAGCACGGTATCGGCATCACCAAGCTGGAATTTTTGACGGAAGAAGAGATCGGCGACTTCCGCAGCTACAAGCAGCGCATCGATCCCGAAGGCCGTTTCAACAAGGGCAAGCTGCTGAACCTGCCGGGCATGGGCGCCGACTTGCGCAATGCCTACACGCCATCGTTCGGCCTGATGGGACACGAATCGCTGATCATGCAGCAAAGCGATATCGGCGCTATCGCCGACAGCGTCAAGGACTGCTTGCGTTGCGGCAAGTGCAAACCCGTGTGCTCGACCCACGTGCCGCGCGCCAACTTGCTGTACTCGCCGCGCGACAAGATTTTGGCCACCTCGTCCCTGATCGAAGCCTTCCTGTACGAAGAGCAGACGCGCCGCGGCATTTCCATCAAGCATTGGGAAGAGTTCGAAGACGTGGCCGACCACTGCACGGTCTGCCATAAATGCGTGACGCCTTGCCCCGTCAACATCGACTTCGGCGACGTGTCGATGAACATGCGCAATTTGCTGCGCAAGATGGACAAGAAGAGCTTTAATCCGGGCACCAAGGCGACGATGATGTTCCTCAACGCCACCGATCCCGTGACCATCAACGCCACGCGCAAGGTCATGATCGGCTGGGGTTACAAGGCGCAGCGCCTGGGCCACGATCTGCTGAAGAAATTTGCCAAGAAGCAAACCAAGGCGCCGCCGCCATCGACGGGCAAGCCGCCCGTCAAGGCGCAGGTGATCCACTTCATCAACAAGAAGATGCCGGGCAACCTGCCGAAGAAATCGGCGCGCGCGCTGCTCGACATCGAAGACGACAAGGTCATCCCGATCATCCGTAATCCGAAGACGACGACGGCCGATACGGAAGCCGTGTTCTACTTCCCTGGTTGCGGTTCGGAACGGCTGTTCTCGCAAGTGGGCCTGGCCACGCAAGCGATGCTGTGGGAAGTGGGCGTGCAGACGGTCTTGCCGCCGGGCTACCTGTGCTGCGGTTATCCGCAGCGGGGCGCGGGCGAGTTCGACAAGGCCGAGAAGATGATGACGGACAACCGCGTCCTGTTCCACCGCATGGCCAACACGCTCAATTACCTGGACATCAAGACGGTGCTGGTGTCGTGCGGCACCTGCTACGACCAGCTGGCCACCTACCAGTTCGAGAAGATTTTCCCTGGCTGCCGCATCATGGATATCCATGAGTATTTGCTGGAGAAAAACGTCAAGCTGGAAGGCGTGAACGGCACGCGCTATATGTACCATGAGCCTTGCCACAATCCGATGAAGCTGCAGGAATCGGGCAAGACGATCAACTCCCTGATCAGCAC
Organism: Janthinobacterium sp. HH106; assembly: GCF_001758725.1. Classification (NCBI taxonomy): domain Bacteria; kingdom Pseudomonadati; phylum Pseudomonadota; class Betaproteobacteria; order Burkholderiales; family Oxalobacteraceae; genus Janthinobacterium; species Janthinobacterium sp. HH106. The sequence continues at coordinate 95,447 of NZ_LRIC01000073.1, forward strand.
GGTGGATAACGTGAAGATCGAGAAGAATGACCGTTGCTGCGGCGAATCGGGCTCGCTGGCCGTCACGCGCCCTGACATTTCCACGCAAGTGCGTTTCCGCAAGGAAGAAGAGATGGTCAAGGGCGCCGACAAGCTGCGCGGCGACGGTTTTACTGGCGACGTCAAAATCCTCACCAGTTGCCCATCGTGCCTGCAAGGCTTGTCGCGCTACAATGACGATTCGGGTACGACGGCCGATTACATCGTCGTCGAAATCGCCAAACACTTGCTGGGAGAGAACTGGATGCCCGATTACGTGAAACGCGCCAATGACGGCGGCATCGAACGGGTGCTGGTGTGACGTCCTCGACCTGCGATCTGTGCAACTTGCTCGATGGCTTTGCCAAGAAGCAGGGCTGTGAGGCCTTGCTGTGGCGCAGCGAGCGCCTGTCCGTGGTGGCCGTCGACGACCCCGCCTACCCCGGTTTTTGCCGCGTAATCTGGAACAAGCACGTGAAGGAAATGACGGATCTCACGCCGGGCGAGCGCAATTATGTGATGGAAGTCGTGTGGCAAGTCGAGCTGGCCGTGCGCGAAGTGATGGCGCCGGAAAAGGTCAATGTGGCCAGTTTCGGCAACATGACGCCGCATGTGCACTGGCACGTGATCCCGCGCTATCGTGACGACGCGCATTTCCCGAATCCGAGCTGGGCAGTCGTGCAGCGCGAGACGGCGCCCGAGGTGCTGGCCGCGCGCCGCGCCCTGTTGCCGGCCTTGCGTGAGGCCATCATTCAACGTTTATCCGCATAAAGTATCGTCATGACCGAAAAAACAGCAACACCCCAACCGACCGGCTTGACCGTGCACAACCAGTCGCGCGTGCTCGACGTGGCTTTCGACGACGGCAGCACATTTGCGCTGCCGTTCGAATACCTGCGCGTGTATTCGCCCTCGGCCGAAGTGCAGGGCCATGGCAAGGGCCAGGAAACCTTGCAATTAGGTAAGCGCCTGGTCGGCATCACGGGCCTGGAGCCGGTCGGCAACTACGCCGTGCAGCCCACCTTCAGCGACGGCCACAATTCCGGCCTGTACACCTGGGCTTATCTGTACAAGCTGGGCGCGGAAAAGGACAAACTGTGGCAAGCCTACCTTGACCAGCTGGCGGTAGCCGGCTACCCCGGCGATAGCGGCCGCGACGCCAAGGCCGACATGACCGTCAAGCAATCTTCCGGCGGCCACGTGCATGGACCCAGCTGCGGCCATAAGCATTAATTAAAAATAATGCGGTAATCTTGTCGGATTGCCGCCGCCCCATTCGTCGTATGAATGCCCGCGCTTGCGGGCATTTTTCTTTGGAGAAGAGACTATGGAATACATGATCCTGATCTACGCCGATGAATCCCGTTATGCATCCATGCCGGAAGGGCAGATGGCCAGCCTGATGGCCGACTTTGCCAGCTACACGCAGGCGCTGGAAGCGGCCGGCGTGCTGCGCGGCGGGGCCGAGCTGGCGCCGGTGGGCAGCGCCACCAGCGTGCGTGTGCAAAATGGCAAGCCCGTCATCACGGATGGGCCGTTCGCGGAAACCAAGGAGCAGCTGGGCGGCTACTATCTGCTCGACTGCGCCAACCTGGACGAGGCGCTGGCCTGGGCCGGGCGTTGTCCGGCGGCATCCCTGGGCACGATCGAAGTGCGGCCCGTCACGGCATAGCCATGGCCGGCGACGCCATTGCGGCCGTCGAGCACGTCTTTCGCCAGGAAAAGGGCAGGGTGCTGGCCGGCCTGATGCGGCGCTTCGGCGACCTGGGCCTGGCGGAAGATGTGCTGCAGGAGGCGTGCCGCAAGGCACTGGAACTGTGGCCGCGCACAGGCATCCCCGGCAATCCCGCCGCCTGGCTCAGTGCCGTGGCGCGCAACGCGGCTCTCGACCACGTGCGCCGGGCGGGCAAGAGCGTCAGCGATGCCGAGGCCGTGCTGTCGTGCCTGCCTGCGGTCGAGACTGTTGACGCGCAGCCTATCGAAGACGACCGCCTGCGCCTGCTGTTCATCTGCTGCCATCCCGCGCTGGCGCCCGAGGCGCAGGTGGCGCTGGCCCTGCGCACCCTGTGTGGCCTGTCCACAGGCGAGATCGCACGCGCCTTCGGCGTGGCGGAAACGGCCCTGTCGCAGCGCTTGTTGCGCGCCAAACGCAAGATCGCCGAAGCCCGTATCCCTTTCGAGTTACCGCCGGAACAAGAGCTGCAGCCGCGGCTGGCGCAAGTACTGCACGTGATTTACCTGGTGTTCAGCGAAGGCTATTGCGCCAGCGGCGGCGACACTTTGCTGCGCGCAGACCTGTGCGCGGAAGCGCTGCGCCTGGGGCGCCTGCTTGACAGCCTGCAGCCCGGCCAGCCGGAAGTGCAGGGCCTATTGGCCCTGATGCTGCTGCAGGCGTCGCGCGGCCCGGCCCGCCTCTCGCCAGGCGGTGAACTGCTGACCCTGGAAGAGCAGGACCGGCGCCTGTGGGATGACGCCCTGATTGCCGAGGGGCTGGCCGTGCTGGCACTGGCCTTGCCGGCGCGCGCGCCAGGGGCGTATCAGCTGCAAGCCGCCATTGCCGCCTTGCACGCGCAAGCGCCCACGGCCAGCGGGACGGACTGGCGCCAGATCAGCGCCCTGTATGGCGCCTTGCTGCGGCACAAGCCGGAACCCATGATCTTGCTCAATGCCGTGATCGCCTGCGCCATGGCGCACGGCGCCGCACACGGGCTGGCCTGGCTGGCGCGGCTCGAAGCCGTTCCCAGCCTTGTCAACTCGCATTATCTGCACGCGGCCCGGGCCGACTTGCTGCGCCGCCAGGGCGACCGGCCGGGGGCGCTGGCGGCGTATGCGCGGGCGGCCATGCTGGCTGAGAATGCAGTGGAAAGGCAATACCTTCTCCGGCGTCACGGGGAAATGCGCCTGCCGCTTGTATAATGCATGCAAGTTCAAACAGACTGCCTACCATGACCAATACGACCCATTTCGGATACAAAACAGTTGCAGAAGACGACAAAGTGCGCGAAGTCGCCAAGGTGTTCCATTCCGTCGCTGCCAAATACGACGTGATGAACGACTTGATGTCGGGCGGGCTGCACCGTCTGTGGAAGACGTTTACCATCGCCAACGCGGGCGTGCGCCCCGGTTTCAAGGTGCTCGACATCGCCGGCGGCACGGGCGACCTGTCGAAGGCGTTTGCCAAGCAGGCGGGTCCTACGGGCGAAGTCTGGTTGACCGATATCAATGAATCGATGTTGCGCGTGGGCCGCGATCGCCTCTTGAATCGCGGCTTGCTCACCCCCACCTTGTTGTGTGACGCGGAAAAACTGCCATTCCCCGATAATTATTTCGACCGCGTCAGCGTCGCCTTCGGCCTGCGCAACATGACGCACAAGGATGTGGCGCTGGCGGAAATGCGCCGCGTGCTGAAACCGGGCGGCAAGCTGCTGGTGCTGGAGTTTTCCAAGGTAGCAGCGCCGCTGCAAAAGCCGTACGACCTGTACTCGTTTTCCGTCTTGCCGTGGTTCGGCCAGAAAATCGCCGGTGACGCGGAAAGCTATCGCTATCTGGCCGAATCGATCCGCATGCACCCGGACCAGGAAACCTTGAAGACCATGATGGAAACGGCGGGCCTGGAACGCGTGCAGTACTACAATTTGACGGCAGGCATTGCCGCTTTGCACACCGGTATCAAGATGTAATGCATCAACGTTGGTGATTTTAGGAGATGGAATGAAATTGAAGAAATTTATGGTCGGCATGATGCTGGCCGCGACCACGGTATCCATGCTGGGCGAGGCGCTGGCCCGTCCCATGGGCGGTGGCCGTTCGTTTGGCCGCCAGTCGCAAAACGTGGGCCGCCAGGCGCCTGCACCTGCGCCCACCCCGGCGCCGGCTGCCGCGCCGCGCCAGGCACAACCGGCTCCTGCCCCCGCACCGGCGCCTGCCGCCAAGGCGCCGAGCCGCTGGAAAGGCTTGCTGGGCGGCGCCTTGCTGGGCCTGGGTCTGGGCGCCTTGCTGTCGCATTTTGGCCTGGGCGGCGCCCTGGCCAGCATGATCAGCACCCTGCTGATGGTGGCTTTGCTGGCCGGCGTGGCCTTCTTCATCTACCGCATGGTGCGCGGCAAACGCGACACTAACGCCGGCAATGCGCCGTTCGCCGGTTTCGGCAACCAGCCTGCACCGGCCGGCAACGTGCCCGATATCGGTTCGCACATCCCGCCGCTGCCGCCGCTGCAACCCGTCTCGTCCGGCGTCGGCCTGGACAAGCCGGCACCGGTTGCCGCGCCATGGGGCGTACCAGGCGACTTCGACAAGGAGGCCTTCCTGCGCCACGCGAAAAGCAATTTCATTCGCTTGCAAGCGGCCTGGGACAAGGCCGACGTCAACGATATCCGCGAATTCACGTCGCCGGAAGTGTATGCGGAACTGCGCATGCAAATCCAGGAACGGGGCGCGCAGCCGGACTTTACGGATGTCGTCACCATCGACGCCGAATTGCTCGGTATCGAGACGAGCGTCAACGATTACCTGGCCAGCGTGAAATTTACGGGCCTGATCCGTTCGGCGCCGGGCGCGGCAGCGGAACCGTTTGCGGAAGTGTGGAATATGTCGAAACCCGTCAGCGGCAACAGCGGCTGGGTCCTGGCAGGCATCCAGCAATTGAATTAATTGTAAAAACTTGCTGAATAATGGCTTAAGTTCATGCGCAATGCATGATGCTTAACAGATATTTCCTGCTGAACTGGTAAGATCGAAACCGCCCGCGTTGTTGTACGGGCGGTTTTTCATTTTTAGGGGCGCGTTTGGCGCGCAGGCACACGATGGCACCACTTTCCGATCTTTCCCTGATGACGCCCGTCATCGCCACTATCAACCATTTGCTGGCGCAAGAGCCGTGGGCGCGCCAGCAGCTGGCCGTGCACGCCGGCAAGCTGGCCTGCATCGACACGGGCGCCGTGGCCTTGCGCCTGCGCGTCGACAGCGCCGGCATGCTGGAGGCGGCACCGGCGGACGTAGTTGCCAATGTGACCATCCGCGTGAAATTGTCCGATGTGCCGCTGATCCTGCAAAACCGCGAGCGGGCGTTTTCCTACGTCAAGATCGAAGGCGATGCCGAGTTTGCCAATGCGATTTCGCAATTGAGCAAGGGTTTGCGCTGGGAAGCCGAGCACGACCTGGAAAAGGTCGTCGGCCCCATGCTGGCCACGCGCCTCGTTTCCGGTGCGAAAGATGCCGCCGCCTTTGTGCGCACGGGCCAGCAAAAGCTGGCGGAAAACGTGGCCGAATATTTTCTCGACGAACAGCCGATGCTGATCCGTCCTTCTACCCTGCAAGAGTATTCCGCTGGCGTGACGCGCGTGCGCGATGACGTCGAACGCCTGGCCAAGCGCCTTGCCCGGCTGGAAAAGGCGGCCGCCGCCGTCCAGCCGCAGTCCTCCTCACCGGATTTGTCTACATGATATTGAAATTCCTGCGCCTGTTTAAAATCATCCGTGTTTCCATCAAGTACGGTCTGGATGAGATAGCGATTTCTGGTCTGCAAGTTCCCCGCACCGCCAAATTGATCGACACCCTGATTTTCTGGCGCGACCTGTCGTCGCCGCGGGGCTTGCGCCTGCGCCTGGCGCTGGAGGAGCTGGGCCCGATTTTCGTCAAATTCGGGCAGGTGCTGTCGACCCGGCGCGATTTGATGCCGCCCGACATCGCCGAAGAACTGGCGCGCCTGCAAGACCGGGTGCCGCCGTTCGATTCCGACCTGGCCATTGCGCAGATCACCAAGTCGCTCGGTGCGCACCCGGATCAACTGTTTGCCCGCTTCGAGCGCGAGCCGGTGGCGTCCGCATCTATTGCCCAGGTGCACTTTGCCACCTTGAAAGACGGCCGCGAAGTGGCCGTGAAGGTCTTGCGTCCAGGCATGAAAAAGCTGATCGACGAAGATGTGGCCCTGATGCACATCGCCGCCGACTGGACCAGTCGCCTGTGGGCCGACAGCAAGCGCCTGAAGCCGAAAGAGGTGGTGGGCGAGTTCGACAAATACCTGCACGACGAGCTGGACCTGATGCGCGAGGCGGCCAACGCCAGCCAGCTGCGCCGCAACTTCGCCAACTCGGACTTGCTGCTGGTGCCCGAAATGCACTGGGATTATTGTTCCAGCAGCGTCATCGTCATGGAGCGCATGTACGGCATCCCCGTGTCGCAGACCGAGCGCCTGGTGGCGGCCGGCGTGGACTTGCGCAAACTGTCCAGCGATGGCGTGGAGATTTTCTTCACGCAAGTGTTCCGCGACGGCTTTTTCCATGCTGACATGCACCCAGGCAATATTCTCGTGTCGATCGCGCCCGACTCGTTCGGCCGCTACATCGCGCTCGACTTCGGCATCGTGGGTACCTTGAATGACTACGACAAGGATTATCTGTCGCAAAACTTCCTCGCCTTCTTCCGCCGCGACTACAAGCGCGTGGCCGAGGCGCACATCGAATCGGGCTGGGCGCCGAAGGACACGCGCGTCGACGAGCTGGAAGCGGCCGTGCGCGCCTGCTGCGAGCCGATCTTCGACCGCCCGCTGAAAGATATTTCTTTTGGGCAAGTATTGCTGCGGCTCTTCCAGACCTCGCGCCGCTTCAACGTGGAAGTGCAGCCGCAACTGGTGCTGCTGCAAAAGACCCTGCTCAATATCGAAGGCCTGGGCCGCCAGCTCGATCCGGAACTGGACCTGTGGCAAACGGCCAAGCCCTACCTGGAAAAATGGATGAGCAACCAGGTGGGGCCGCAAGGCTTCATGGAGCGCCTGCGCGCCGAGGCGCCCCGTTACGCGCACATCTTCCCGCAACTGCCGCGCTTGCTGCACCAGGCCTTGACCGTGCATGGCGAACCGCGTGAAAACGACGTGGAACTGATGAAAACCTTGCTGGCGGAGCAACGCCAGACGAACCGCTTGCTGAGTTTTATCGTGTACTTTGTCGGCGCCTTCGCCCTCGGCGCGCTGGGCTTGCAAGTGTTCATGCGCTGGCATCAACTGCCGTTTTAACTCGCTGAGGACGTAAGTGATGGCTGACTTCCACAACCGCGACCCGCTCTCGCCTGCCTTCTGGGACGAGCGTTTCGAAAAGCAATTCACGCCCTGGGACCAGGGCGGCGTGCCGTCGCGCCTGCGCAGCTTCGTGGCCGGCAGTCCGGCGCCGCTGCGCTGCCTGATACCCGGCTGCGGCTCCGCGTATGAACTGGTCTTCATGCTCGATCACGGCTGGGATGCCACGGCCATCGACTTTGCGCCGGCTGCCGTGGCCGCCGCGCGTGCCCAGCTGGGCGAGCGGGCAGGGCAGGTGGTGGAAGCGGATTTCTTTGCCTGGCAGCCCGAGGCACCGCTGGACCTGATCTATGAACGGGCGTTTTTGTGCGCCATGCCGCGCGCCATGTGGCCGCAAGTGGCGGCCCGCTGGGCGCAGCTGCTGGCGCCGGGCGCCATGCTGGCCGGCTACTTTTTCTTTGACGACAATGCCAAGGGGCCGCCGTTCGGCATTTCGCGGGAGAAACTGCAGGAATTGCTGGCGCCGCATTTCGACTGCCTGGCCGATGAAGCCGTCGACGATTCCATCGCCGTCTTCGCCGGCAAGGAGCGCTGGATGAGCTGGCGCCGCCGGGCGGACTGAAGCGGGCGGGGCATTTTCCGCTGGCGACAAAGGAAAAGCTTTATAATTCAGGGTTTTTGAAGTTTTTTCTCGGAGTAGAGATGCCGATTTACGCTTACCGTTGTGACGAGTGTGGTTTTGCCAAGGATGTCTTGCAAAAGATCTCCGATCCAGTACTGACGGTGTGCCTGTCGTGCGGCAAGCCCAGTTTCAAGAAACAATTGACGGCCGCCGGTTTCCAATTGAAGGGCACTGGCTGGTACGCGACCGATTTCCGCGGCGGTACGGCGCCCACCACGGCCATTCCGACGGGGCCGGCCGATAACGCCAAGCCTGCCCCGGCCGCCGAGAGCGCGCCTGCCGCTGCGCCTGCGCCCGCTCCTGCTGCCACCGCGCCGAAAGCGGACTGAAAAGCGCGCCGCGCCGATACGATCCATTACCGAGAAACTGATGCGTAAATACTTTATTACCGGATTACTGATTTTGGTGCCCCTGGCCATTACGGCCTGGGTGCTGAATCTGGTCATCAGCACGATGGACCAGTCGCTGTTGCTGGTGCCCGGCAGTACGCAGCCCAGCGTCTGGTTCGGCCACAAGATTCCCGCGCTGAGCACCATTCCCGGCCTGGGCACGGTATTGACGGTGCTGATCGTGTTCTTCACGGGCTTGCTGACGAATAACCTGGTCGGCAATTACGTGGTGAAACTGTGGGAAAAATTGCTGCAACGCATACCCATCGTCAATTCCCTGTATTCGAGCGTCAAGCAAGTATCCGATACCCTGTTTTCCCCGTCGGGCAATGCCTTCCGCAAGGCCGTGCTGGTGCCGTATCCGCACCAGAACTCCTGGACCATCGCTTTCCTGACGGGCGTGCCGGGCGGCGATGCGGCGAACCACCTGGTGGGCGACTATGTCAGCGTGTATGTGCCGACGACGCCGAACCCGACCTCAGGCTTTTTCCTGATGATGAAGCGCAGCGATGTCGTCGAACTCGACATGAGCGTCGATGCGGCGCTCAAATATATCGTCTCGATGGGCGTGGTGGCGCCTGCGGAAGTTGTTGCTGTACCGGCCCCGGCAGCCAAAGAATAAAGGCAGGCGTCCCATGCGGGACGTGGCCGGATTGAACACTCACTAACCTGAACTGAGAATTTTATGTCTATGCGTACTGAATACTGCGGCCTCGTTACCGAAGCCATGCTGGGACAAACCGTCAGCCTGTGCGGCTGGGTACATCGCCGCCGCGACCACGGCAGCCTGATTTTCATCGATTTGCGCGACCGCGAAGGCCTGGTGCAAATCGTCTGCAACCCGGAACAAGCGGAGATGTTCAAGGTCGCCGAAGCCGTGCGCAACGAATTCTGCCTGCGCGTGACGGGCGTCGTGACCAACCGTATCGAAGGCACGATCAACAACAACCTGAAGTCGGGCAAGATCGAAGTGGTCTGCTCGGAGCTGGAAGTGCTGAACCCTTCCGTGCCCGTGCCGTTCCAGCTCGATGACGACAACCTGTCGGAAACGACGCGCCTGACGCACCGCGTGCTGGACCTGCGCCGCCCGCAAATGCAAAACAACCTGCGCCTGCGCTACAAGGTGACGATGGAAGTGCGCAAGTACCTCGACGCGCTGGGCTTCATCGACATCGAAACGCCGATGCTGACCAAGTCCACGCCAGAAGGCGCGCGCGATTACCTGGTGCCGTCGCGCGTGAACGCGGGCAGCTTCTTCGCCTTGCCGCAATCGCCACAGTTGTTCAAGCAACTGTTGATGGTCGCCAACTTCGACCGTTACTACCAGATCACCAAGTGCTTCCGCGACGAAGACTTGCGCGCCGACCGCCAGCCTGAATTCACGCAGATCGATTGCGAAACCTCGTTCCTGACGGAACAGGAAATCCGCGACCTGTTCGAAGACATGATCCGCGTCGTCTTCAAGAACACCCTGAACATCGACCTGCCGAACCCGTTCCCGGTGATGGATTTCGCCGAAGCGATGGGTCTTTACGGTTCCGACAAGCCGGACATGCGCGTCAAGCTGGCCTTCACGGACTTGACCGAAGTCATGAAGTCGGTCGAGTTCAAGGTCTTCAACGGCGCCGCCAACATGAAAGGCGGCCGCGTGGTGGCCCTGCGCGTACCGCAAGGCGGCAGCATGCCCCGTTCGGAAATCGATGCCTACACGCAATTCGTCGCCATCTACGGCGCCAAGGGCCTCGCTTACATCAAGGTCAACGAGAAAGCCAAGGGTCCTGAAGGTCTGCAGTCGCCGATCGTCAAGTTCCTGCCTGCCGACGTGCTGGCCACGATCCTTGAGCAGACGGGCGCGCAAGACGGCGACCTGATCTTCTTCGGCGCCGACAAGGCGAAAGTCGTCAACGACGCCATCGGCGCGCTGCGCGTGAAAATCGGTCACAGCGAGTTCGGCAAGAAAGCCGGCCTGTTCGAAGACGTGTGGAAGCCATTGTGGGTGGTCGACTTCCCGATGTTCGAGCACGACGAAGAAGCGGACCGCTGGACGGCGACCCACCATCCATTCACGGCGCCGAAAGACGGCCATGAAGACATGCTGGAAAGCGATCCGGGCGCCTGCATCGCCAAGGCCTACGACATGGTCTTGAACGGCTGGGAACTGGGCGGCGGTTCGATCCGTATCCACCGCGAAGAAGTGCAGTCGAAGGTGTTCCGCGCGTTGAAGATCGATGCGGAAGAAGCGCAGCTGAAGTTCGGCTTCCTGCTCGACGCCCTGCAATACGGCGCGCCACCGCATGGCGGCCTGGCATTCGGCCTGGACCGTATCGTGACCATGATGACGGGTTCCGAATCGATCCGCGACGTGATCGCCTTCCCGAAAACCCAGCGCGCGCAAGACTTGCTGACCCATGCGCCGTCGGAAGTGGACGAGAAGCAATTGCGTGAACTGCACATCCGTTTGCGCAGCGCCGAGCCTAAAGTAGTGTAATGAAGCATGCGGCTGCCCCGGCGGCCGCTGTTTGATCCACTATGCAAAAAAAGGCGCTGTCGTGGCGCCTTTTTCATTGTTGATATGACTCATAAAATTCCTGTTTCCGTGCTGGTCGTCATTCATACGGCTGACCTTGACGTCTTGCTGATCGAACGCGCGGGCCAGCCCGGCTTCTGGCAATCGGTGACGGGTTCCGTCGATGCCGTCGACGAACCGCTGCTGCAGACGGCCGCGCGCGAACTGTGCGAGGAGACCGGCATCGTTGCCGATGGATGCGATATCGTGCTGCGCGACTGGAACTTGTCGAATGTGTACGAGATCTATCCGATCTGGCGCCACCGCTATGCGCCCGGCGTGACGCGCAACACGGAACACGTGTTCAGCGTGCAAGTGCCGCGCGACATCGCCATCACCCTGAGCCCCCGCGAACACCTGCAATACGCGTGGCTGCCTTATCTGGCGGCGGCCGACCGCTGTTTCTCGTCGTCCAACGCGGAAGCGATTCTGCAATTGCCAGCCATGACGGGCCTGGCGCGCCATCGTTGATCTCATTCGAAAGCCTTGCATGTTGAACTGGTTTAATCTCTCCTTGCAACAAAAACTGGCCGGCACATTCTGCCTGGCGCTGTGCCTGGTCGTGATTGTGGCGGCCAGCCTGTACACGCCGCCCGAACGCACGCCGCCCGTCGGCTTGCCGCTGATGGTGGTGGGACTGCTGTTGCATCCCGGTATGTTTAGCAAGGGCAAGCGCACGGTGGCCTGGCGCGGCGCACCGTTGCTGGTCAAGGTGGTGTGGTCCGCCGGCATCGCGGCGGCCGGCGTCAGTGTCGCCAGCGGCCTGGCGCGCATGTTTGCCTGAGCCAGGCGAGGCCGAAGGCGAGCCAATCGAGGAATTAGGTGCGCACGCGCACCTACGCTGGCGCCGCGCGGGGCCCGTCTGGGAGTAGAATCCATGCATGAAAATCCGCGTAGCAACTTATAATATCCACAAGGGCGTCTCTTCCGTGCGGGGCTTGCCCAGAGTCCACGCATTGAAGCAGGCGATCGCCCTGTTCCATGCCGATGTCGTCTTCCTGCAAGAGGTGCAAGGCAAGCACGACCGCAATGCGGCCCGCTTTGGCGCCGAGAAAAACGGCCACAAGCATTGGCCGGAAGCGTCGCAGCACGAGTTCTTTGCTGGCGCCGAACACCATTCCGCCTATGGCATGAATGCCGTGTACGACCATGGCCACCATGGCAACGCCTTGCTCAGCAAATTCCCCATCGCCTCGCAAACCAACCACGATGTGTCCGACCATGCCTATGAGCAGCGCGGCATCCTGCATTGCGTGCTCAAGACGCCGCAGGCCGACGTGCACTGCTACGTGGTCCACCTGGGCCTGTTCGAGTCGGGGCGGGGACGGCAGACGCAGGCGCTGATCGATGCCGTGATGGAATCGGCGCCGAATGGCGAACCCGTCATCATCGCGGGCGACTTCAACGACTGGCGCAACACGCTCAGCGACAAGCTGCGCAATGCGCTGGGCGTGGTGGAAGTGTTTGACCAGCGTGCATCGAACTCGGCCCTGGGTGACCTCGTGCGCACCCTGGCGCGGCGCCAGACGAAAACACCCGTCCCCGTACCGGCACGCACCTTTCCCGCCGCCTTGCCGTGGTTCCGTCTGGACCGCATCTATGTGCGCGGTTTCCACGTGGAAGGTGCACAAGTGATGCATGGCACCCTGTGGGCCAAACTGTCGGACCACGCGCCGATAGTTGCTGCTTTGAAACTCGCGTAGACTGCCGGCATGCGCACAGTCAATTTCATCGCCCACAACGACATCCAGCTGCTGTATTGCGGCACCGATTACTTTCCCGCGCTCATAGCGGCCATTGACGGCGCACGCTCGGAAGTCTATTTTGAAACCTATATCTTTGCCGATGACGCCACGGGCACCCTGGTGCTCGACGCCCTGAAACGGGCGGCCGCGCGCGGCGTGCTGGTGTGCATGATCACGGACTGGTTCGGCACGGGCAACCGCCGCGTCAAGGCCATGCATGCGCAGCTGGAAGCGGCCGGCGTGCACCACCGCATCTTCAATCCCTGGTTCCGGCGCGGCATCACGCGCACGCACCGCAAGATCTGCGTCGCCGATGGCGAGATCGCCCTGGTGGGCGGCATCAATATCAACGACGACATGTTTTGCGACTACGATCACAGCATCAGCCTGGAAGCGCCGCGCTGGGATTTTGCCGTGCAGGTGAAGGGTCCGCTGGTGGACGCCATCCATGAAGAGGTGCAGGCGCAGTGGGCGCGTCTGGGCAAGATGAACCTGGTGCGGCGTATCAAGCTGTACCGCAAGATGCGCGTCGTCAGCAAGGAGCTGGCGAAAAACCCCGTCGTGGCCGGTTTTGTCGTGCGCGACAACCTGCGCAACCGCCGCACCATCCAGCGCGCCTACCTGCAGGCGCTGGGCCAGGCGAGGAAAAGCGTGATGCTGGCCAACCCGTATTTCGCGCCCGGTCACAAGCTGCGCCACGCCCTGGCCCAGGCGGCCCAGCGGGGCGTCGACGTGGTACTGCTGATCGGCGTGGGCGAATTCCGCATGCAAGATGCTGTGGCGCACTCGTTTTACCCGAAACTGCTGGCTGCAGGCGTGAAGATTGTCGAATACCGCAAGACGCAGCTGCACGCCAAGGTGGCCGTCGTCGACGACGACTGGGCGACGGTGGGTTCGAGCAATATTGACGCGCTGAGCCTGTTTTTGAACCAGGAAGCGAACGTGGTGATCAAGGACGTGGCCTTCGCGCAAAGCCTGCGCCAGCATATCGAGCAAGGCGTGGCCGACGGCATCGTGATTCACCAGGATGATTTCAAGCACATCGGCCGTTTCCGGCGCATCGGCTATGAAGCCGCCTTCCTCGTGTACCGGCTGGTGATGCGCATTTTTTCAGTAGGCAAGTACGCATGAACGAGATGACAACGGTCAGGCTGGACAAATGGCTGTGGGCGGCGCGCTTCTTCAAGACGCGCTCGCTGGCCAGCGAAGCCGTCGACACGGGCAAGGTCAAAGTGGGCGGCGAGCGCGTGAAACCGGCGCGCAGCCTGCGCGTGGGCGACGAGCTGGCCATCGACAATGGCGCGGAGACGTGGGAAGTGGCCGTGCTGGGCCTGTCCGACAAGCGCGGCGCGGCACCCGTGGCGCGCCTGCTGTATGAAGAAACGCCGGCCAGCATCGCCCGCCGCGAGCAGCTGGCCGAGGAGCGCAAGCTGTTCCGCGAGCCGGGCACCACCATCAAGGGGCGGCCGACCAAGCGCGACCGCCGGCAATTGAGCAAGGCTGGCGGCCTCGACTGAGGCGCGATTGTTACTACAAGGCAAGGGCGCACGGCGCTTTTGCCGCCTGAAACCGATACAAACACGCAGTCAGAAAATGCTGCGCTGCACCAATAGAACGCCGGCTCTAAAGTTCCCGTTTGACTTTTACGTGGTAGTGGATAATAGTACGAGCGTTCGGATTTTTTCGAAGCGTGCTTTTTTTACCCTCGCTTCAGTCCGCCAAATCGGCAACATCACTTTTAGAACGGACATCTTGAATACTTCAGTCAAATTCATGCGCAAGGGCGAGCTGACCCGTGCAGCCATCCTCGACGTGGCGCTGGACCTGTCCAGCCGCGACGGCCTGGAAGGCCTGACGATTGGGCTGCTTGCGGACAAAATGAACATGAGCAAGTCGGGCGTGTTTGCCCACTTCGGCTCGCGCGAGGACTTGCAGATGGAAGTGCTGAAGCTTTATCACTATCGTTTCGAGCAAGAAGTCTTTTTCCCCAGCATGAAAGAACCACGCGGCATCCAGCGCCTGCAATCGATGTTTGCGCGCTGGGTCAAGCGGGTCAGCGTGGAAATCGCTTCCGGCTGCATCTATATCAGTGGCGCCGTCGAGTATGACGACCGTCCCGGTCCCATCCGCGAGGCCCTGGTGGCCATGGTGCGGGCCTGGCAGGGCGCGCTGCTGCGCTGTGTCGAGCAATCGATCGCCACGGGCGACCTGAAAGCGGACACGGACGCCCAGCAGCTGGTGTACGAGATGTATGGCCTGATCCTGGCCCTGCATCACGACGCGCGCTTCCTGCGCGTGCCGGGCAGCATCGAACGGGCGCAAGCGGGCTTTATCCGCCTGCTGGCGTCGTACCAGAATTGCGCCACAAGTAAATAAGCCGTCAGGCAGTATCCGCAACAACGCACACGCACTACAAGTACAACACTTTAGCTAATCGCCTTCAGGAGAAAATTATGGGTCAATACGTCGCGCCAATCCGGGATATGCAATTCGTCCTGCATGAGTTCCTGCAAGTGGAAGAAGAACTGAAGCAAATGCCGTCGTACGCCGACGTCGACGCCGACATCATCAACCAGGTGCTGGAAGAGGGCGGCAAATTCACCTCCGAAGTATTGTTCCCGCTGAACCACTCCGGCGACCGTGAAGGCTGCCACCACGACCCCGTCACGAAAAGCGTGACCACGCCGAAAGGTTTCAAGGAAGCCTACAAGCAGTACGTCGAAGGCGGCTGGGCGGCATTGGCTTGCGATCCGGAATACGGCGGCCAGGGCTTGCCTGTCGTGCTGAACAATTCGTTCTATGAAATGCTGAACTCGTCGAACCAGGCCTGGTCCATGTACCCCGGCCTGTCGCACGGCGCCTACGAGTGCCTGAAGGAACACGGCACCGACCACCAGAAGGAAGTCTACCTGCCGAAGCTGGTGTCGGGCGAATGGACGGGCACCATGTGCCTGACCGAACCGCACTGCGGCACCGACCTGGGCCTGCTGCGCTCGAAAGCGCTGCCTGAGGCGGACGGTTCCTGGACCATCACCGGCAACAAGATCTTCATCTCGGCCGGCGAGCACGACATGGCGGAAAACATCCTGCACCTGGTGCTGGCCCGCGTGCCGGATGCGCCGGAAGGCTCGAAAGGCATCTCGCTGTTCCTGGTGCCGAAATTCCTGCCGAACGCGGACGGCACGGTCGGCGAGCGCAACCCGATCACCTGCGGCGCCATCGAAGAAAAAATGGGCATCCACGGCAATTCGACCTGCCAGATGAACCTGGACGGCGCCAAAGGCTGGATCATCGGCCAGCCGAACAAGGGCCTCAACGCCATGTTCGTCTTCATGAACGCGGCCCGCCTGGGCGTGGGCATGCAGTCGCTGGGCCTGACGGAGATCGCCTACCAGAACGCGCTGATCTACGCCAAGGACCGCACGCAAATGCGTTCGCTGTCCGGCATCAAGAACCCGGAACTGCCGGCCGACCGCATCATCGTGCACCCTGACGTGCGCCGCATGCTGCTGACGGGCAAAGCCTACGCGGAAGGCGCGCGCGCCTTCACCTCGTACGTGGCGCTGCAGATCGACCGCGAACTGCACCACCCGGACGCCGACGTGCGCAAGGAAGCGGCCGACGAAGTGGCGCTGCTGACCCCCGTCATCAAAGCCTTCATCACCGACAACGCCTGGATCGCCACCTCGGACGCGATGCAAGTGTTCGGCGGCCACGGCTACATTTCGGAATGGGGCATGGAGCAGTATGTGCGCGACGCGCGCATCAACATGATCTATGAAGGCACGAACACGATCCAATCGCTGGACCTGCTGGGCCGCAAGATCCTGGGCGACAACGGCGCCAAGCTGCGCAAGTTCGGCGAAAAAATCAAGGCTTTCGTCGAAGACAACGGCACCGATGAAGCGATGAGCGAATTCGTCACGCCACTGGGCGACCTGGGCGACAAAGTCACCAAGCTGACCATGGAAATCGGTATGAAGGCCTTCCAGAATCCGGACGAAGTGGGCGCGGCCTGCGTGCCTTACCTGCGCGTCGTCGGCCACATGATCTACAGCTACCTGTTCGCGCAGATGGCCAAGATCGCCCTCGAAAAAGAATCCAGCGGCGACAAGTTCTATACCGCCAAACTGGCTACCGCACGTTTCTACTTCGCCCGCTTGCAGCCTGAGACGGCAACCCTGATCCGTCAGGCGCGTTCCGGTTCGGCCAACCTGATGGCACTCGACGCAGACCTGTTCTAAGACTTGAGGAAAATATGACCAATTTCATCGTTAAAAAAGTAGCCGTCCTCGGCGCCGGCGTGATGGGTGCGCAGATCGCCGCCCATTGCATCAACGCGAAAGTGCCGGTCGTGCTGTTCGACCTGCCTGCAAAAGAAGGTCCAAAGAATGGCATCGTGCTGCGCGCCATCGAGAACCTGAAAAAACTGTCGCCTGCGCCGCTGGGCAACAAGGATGACGCCGCGCTGATCCAGGTGGCCAACTACGAAGACAACCTGGACTTGCTGGCCGGTTGCGACCTGATCATCGAAGCCATCGCCGAGCGCATGGACTGGAAACACGATCTGTACCAGAAGGTGGCCCCGCACATCGGCCCGAACGCGATCTTCGCCTCGAACACCTCGGGCCTGTCGATCACCAAGCTGGCCGAAGGCTTCGACGCCGACCTGAAATCGCGCTACTGCGGCGTGCACTTCTTCAACCCGCCGCGCTATATGCACCTGGTCGAGATCATCCCGACCGCGTTCACCAAACCCGAGATCGCCGACCAGCTGGAAGGCTTTTTGACCACCACCCTGGGCAAGGGCGTCGTGCGCGCCAAGGATACGCCGAACTTCATCGCCAACCGCGTGGGCGTGTTCGGCATCCTGGCCATCGTGCACGAAGCCGAGAAATTCGGCCTGTCCGTGGACGTCGTCGATGACCTGACCGGCTCCAAGCTGGGCCGCGCCAAGTCGGGCACTTTCCGCACGGCGGACGTGGTCGGCCTGGACACCATGGGCCATGTGATCAAGACCATGCAGGACTACCTGCCGAACGATCCGTTCGCCGCCGTCTACAAGACGCCGGCCGTGCTGGCGCAGCTGGTGGAAAAGGGCGCGCTGGGCCAGAAGAGCGGCGCGGGCTTCTACAAGAAGGTCGGCAAGGAAATCCAGCGCCTCGACTTCGCCACCGGTGAATACGTGGCCGGCGGCGCCAAGGCCGCCGACATCATCGCCCGCATCCTGAAGGAAAAGGATCCGGTCAAGAAGATGAAGGCGCTGCGCGAATCGACGAATCCGCAAGGCCAGTTCCTGTGGGCGATCTTCCGCGACGCCTTCCACTACATCGCCATCCATCTGGACACCGTGGCCGACAACGCGCGCGACATCGACTTCGCCATGCGCTGGGGCTTCGGCTGGAACGTGGGCCCGTTTGAAACGTGGCAGGCATCGAACTGGCTGCAAGTGGCCAACTGGGTCAAGGAAGACATCGACGCCGGCCACGCGCTGTGCAACGCGCCTTTGCCTGCCTGGGTATTCGAAGGCCCGGTCGCTGAAAAAGGCGGCGTGCACACGCCGGAAGGTTCGTACTCCGCCGTGTCGAACAGCTTCGTGCCACGCTCTAACCTGTCCGTCTACGACCGCCAGCAGTTCCGCGCGCCGGTCCTGGGCAGCGGCGCCATCGACGGCAAGACCGCCGGCACCACCGTCTTCGAAGACGAATCCGTGCGCGTCTGGCATACGGGCGACGACGTCCTGATCATCTCGTTCAAGACGAAGATGCACGTGATCGGCGAAGGCGTCATCAATGGCCTGAAACTGGCCCTGGCCGAAGCGGAAAAGAACTTCAAGGGCCTGGTGATCTGGCACGCGGACGCAGCCGAAGGCGGCGCCTTCTCGGCCGGCGCCGACCTGCAATCGGCCCTGCCGGCCTTCATGCAAGGCGGCGTGAAAGCCGTCGATCCGATCATCGCCGAACTGCAGAACACCTTCATGTCGCTGAAGTACGCGAACGTGCCGGTGATCGCCGCGGTCGCCGGCCTGGCACTGGGCGGCGGTTGCGAGCTGGCGCTGCACGCATCGAAGCGCGTGGCCTCGATCGAGTCGTATATCGGCCTGGTGGAAGTGGGCGTGGGCCTGATTCCTGCCGGCGGCGGCTTGAAGGAAGCGGCGCAGCGCGCCTACAAGGAAGCCAAGGGCAACGACATCCTGCAATTCCTGAAAACGGGCTTTACCAATGCGGCCACCGCCAACGTGTCGAAATCGGCGCTGGAAGCGAAGAAGATGGGCTACCTGAAGGAAGACGACGTGATCGTGTTTAACGCCTACGAGCTGCTGCACGTGGCCAAGGTCGAAGCGCGCGCCATGTTCGACGCGGGCTTCCGTCCGGCGCTTCCTTCGCTGATCCAGGTCACGGGCCGTTACGGCTGGGGCACCATCAAGGCGCAGCTGGTCAACATGCGCGACGGCGGCTTCATTTCGGCGCACGATTTCAAGCTGGGCGAGATGATCGCCGAGATCGTATCGGGCGGCGACGTGGACCAGGGCAGTTTCGTCAGCGAACAGTGGCTGCTGGATATGGAACGCAAGGCATTCCTGGAGCTGTTGAACCATCCGAAAACCCAGGAACGGATCATGGGCATGATGCAGACCGGTAAGCCGGTACGCAACTAAGCACAACGTCGATGACGATCCTGTCCCTCGTATTTAAAGTACTGCTGCGCGTGAGGCCAAGCATGGTGTATGACCGTATCAAACAACAGATGATGGACACCTTGCCCTTCGTGCGGCTGCTGGGGATCAGCATCGACGAGATCGGCGCCGGCACCTCGAAGGTGTCGCTGCCGGACGATCCCAAACTACATAATCACCTGGGCACGCAGCACGCGGGCGCCTTGTTTACCCTGGCCGAAACGGCTTCCGGCGCGGCCATGGCTGGCGGCTTCGCCGAGCTGATACTGGGCTTGCGCCCGGTGGCCAAGGAGTCGCGCATTCAGTACCAGAAGGTGGCCCGGGGCGCGACGCGCGCCGAAGGCCGCGTGCCGGGCGACCTGGCCGCACTGAAGGCGCAGCTGGCGCAGGACGGCAAGGTGGCGTTTCCCGTGGCAGTCGATATTTTCGATACCGAAGGCACGCTGGCGGCACAGGTGACGGTGGACTGGTATCTGTCGCAGAAGCGCTAAGCGGCAACCTGACTACCCCGGACATTCGACAGAACACGAACCTCGTTCAACATCTTTGAAAGAACAAAATGAGCAAACAACTTCAAGACGCCTACATCGTCTCTGCAACCCGTACCCCGATCGGCAAGGCGCCGCGCGGCATGTTCAGAAACACCCGCCCGGACGACCTGCTGGTGCGCGTGCTGCAATCGGCCCTGGCGCAAGCGCCTGGCCTGGACCCTGCATTGATCACCGACGCCATCATCGGCTGCTCGTTCCCGGAAGCGGAGCAGGGCTTCAATATCGCGCGTAATTCGGTGCTGCTGGCCGGCTTGCCGAAAACCGTCGGTGGCGTCACCGTCAACCGCTACTGCGCCTCGGGCATCACGGCCATCGCCATGGCGGCCGACCGCATCCGCGTGGGCGAAGCCGACGTGATGATCGCCGGCGGCATCGAATCGATGTCGATGGTGCCGATGATGGGCCACCATCCATCGATGAACCTGGACATGTTCAGCGACGAGAACATCGGCATGGCCTACGGCATGGGCCTGACGGCCGAGAAAGTGGCGCAGCAATGGAAAGTGTCGCGCGAACAGCAGGACGCGTTCTCCGTCGAATCGCACCGCCGCGCCATCGCCGCGCAGCAAGCCGGTTTCTTCAAGGCGGAAACGACGCCCGTGGAAATCATCACGCGCACGCCGAACCTGGCTACGGGCCAGGTGGACGTATCGCGCCGCACCGTCGACACTGACGAAGGCGCACGCGCCGATTCGTCGATGGAGTCGCTGGCAAAACTGAAACCAGTGTTCGCCGCCAAGGGCACCGTCACGGCCGCCAACAGCTCGCAGATGTCCGACGGCGCCGGCGCGCTGCTGATCGTCAGCGAGAAGATTTTGCGCGAACATAACCTGACCCCGCTGGCGAAATTCTCCTCGTTCGCCGTGCGCGGCGTGCCGCCGGAAATCATGGGCATCGGTCCGAAATTTGCCATTCCAGCAGCGTGCGCCGCCGCCGGCATCACGCAAGACCAGCTGGACTGGATCGAGCTGAACGAAGCGTTTGCCGCACAGGCATTGGCCGTCATCGGCGACCTGGGCCTGGATCCATCGAAGGTCAACCCGATGGGCGGCGCGATCGCCCTGGGCCACCCTCTGGGCGCCACCGGCGCCATCCGCGCCGCGACCGTGATCCATGCACTGCAGCGCACCAAGCAGAAGTACGGCATGGTGACTATGTGCGTAGGCGCCGGCATGGGCGCCGCCGGAATTTTTGAACGCGTCTAAGTTCGACGGGCTAAAGCAATAAAACAGGGCGCTGCGGGATTACCCCGGCGCCCTTTATCTTTTGGGAGACGACATGGATATTTTGTGCAGCAAGAGCGAGGGCATTCTGACCCTGGAATTCAACCGCCTGGAACGCAAGAATGCGATCACGGGTGCCATGTACCAGACCCTGGCCGACGCGCTGGTGGCGGCAGAGACGGACGACGCCGTACGCGCCATCCTGATCTGCGGCAAGCGCGAGATTTTCACGGCTGGCAACGACCTCGATGACTTCATGAAGACGGCGCGTCCGAAGGATGGCTCGCTCGACCATGACCGTCCCGTGTTCCAGTTCATGCGCGCCCTGTACGGCAGCAGCAAGCCCGTGGTGGCGGCCGTCTCCGGCCCGGCCATCGGCATCGGCACCACCTTGCTGATGCACTGCGACCTGGTCTACGCGGCCGACAACGCCAGCTTCTCGATGCCGTTCACGCAACTGGGCCTGTGCCCGGAATTTGGCTCCAGCCTGCTGCTCACGCAACTGGCCGGCTACCCGCGCGCGGCGGAAAAGCTGATGCTGGGCGAGTCCTTCCCCGCCAGCGAAGCGCTGGAAATGGGCCTCGTGTCGAAAGTCGTGCCCCTGTACGACTTGATGACCTTCGCGCAAGGCCAGGCGGCCAAGCTGGTGGCATTGCCGGCGGCCTCGATCCGCGCCACCAAGCGCCTGATGAAGCAAAGCCGCATGGAACCGATGAAGGCGGCCATCGCCGAGGAAAACAAACTGTTCAGCGCCATGCTGGGCGGCGGCGAGGCGAAGGAAGCATTTACGGCCTTCTTTGAAAAGAGGAAGCCGGATTTCAAGAAGTTCGCCTAAGGCAGGGTCTGACATCGCGTCGGACCTTCACCATCTGATGCGGAAATGACGATCGACAATGAGAATGCGGTGGCCGGTCAGCGCGAAAACGACCACGTTTACAGCCGCTGCCGCAACTCATTGAATATAAAAGAAGTTTCTCAGCTGCGCCCCTGCAACGGGGGCTGGTCTTGACGTCGCGGCGAGCCTGATTGAAAACAGGGCCCAATAACGATTGCTTGGTGCGGCTACGGCTGCCGACAAGCAAACCTGACATTTTTATCTTTTATGATACTTTCCTGATGAATTTCATGTTTTATGCTAATGCATGGATTGCGACAGTTTCCATTCTCAAATGATGTGAAAGTTCATCGTCATGTATTTTCACGGCCATGACGACCAGTTGACGCGTATTGTCCGGGTATTGCTGCTGCAGGTAAAACAGGAGGAGCATTCATGATTCGATTGGTGTTGCTGTTATTGGGCGTTGAATATCTACGCAAGCGCTGGCGCAGTATCCTGCTGATCGGATTGATATGGCTGCTCGCAGGCCTGGTCATCTTTATTGACGCGCTCGACAATGCGATGTACTTCCCGATCAATTTTTTTGCTTACCTGTTCCTGGTCGAAGGTCTGGCAACGCTGGCTGTGGCATGGACTGGCGTCGGCGGACAGCGCATCTTGCGCTACGTGAAAGGCTACGCCGTGGTGCTGGCGGCGATGCTGATCTTCGCCGGTCACCACCATGGCAATTTCCTGTTATCGATGATTTTTGGAACGCTTTTTCTCGCCGACGGACTGATACAGTGCGTCTCTGCCTACATGGTCCGCTATCGGCGCTGGCGCGTGGCGTTTTCCTGCGGCCTGGCCGAGATTGCGCTGGCAATCTTCTTTTATCAGCCATACCCGACGCATTATGTTGGAACACTACCGTATTGCCTGGGCTTGTTTCTGATGTTTGGCGGCGCCAATTTGATGGGGCTGGCAACCCGTGTTCGTCGCATGAGCGGTAATCCGGCCCTGTCGGAATCGGCGCATTCCGCAGTCCAGCCGGATGAACACCTTGCTTCTGCATATACCCAAGTGGAGTGGGACGGTCCTCCAGCGGAGCATGAACAGGCGCTGACGGTGCATGTCTGGACGCCTGCTGGTTCAGCCAGGTCGCCGACCCAACATTATCCGATTGTCGATCGCTATATCGCCGCAGTCGATGTCAACGGCGTGATCTCTACCGGGCATGCGGCATTGGAATCGCCTGAAGGTATTTATATCAGCCTGTATCCGCGCACAGAGATCGACCGTTCGCCGGACGATTTCGGGCGCCTGCTGCGCGCCACCCGGGAGAATGACGTGCCGGGCGTATTCCAGCCGGATTATGCGACAGAATCCAAGGCATGGTGCCCGTCCACCGTTCAGGTCCGTATCCGGAATTACGACCCGCGCCAGCTGCAGGCTTTCTGGCGACAGTATCGCTGCGACGAGACTTACAATCTCACGCATCGTAATTGTTCCAGTACTGTTGCCCGGGCATTGGAGGCGGCGATCGACGGCGCCGTTGGCCGCCTGTATGGGGATCGCGCAGGCTGGAGAGTGTTTTTCCGCATCCTGGCGACGCCGGAGTTGTGGGTAGCCGCCCAGATCCGCAAGCGTGCCGTGACGATGGCGTGGACGCCCGGGTTGACGCTCGATTATTCCAGGGCGCTCAGCATGCTGGCCGATCCGCGTCCATTCGCCTGGTGGAAATTGGCGAGGGCCGCCTTCAACAGGATGGCGCAATTGCGCCGCGAATGGCGTGCCCAGGACCATGGCGCCATCGATCTGCGCGAGAATGCTGGTGAAGACGCCATGCGTGACAAGCGCGCGTAGTTCGCCGTCGCTGAATTGAAATAGACGGATCTAGACGACTGGTCTAATTGTGCTACAATGCCCCGCATGAAAGCTGAATACACCGACGTGCGCCAGCACATTATCGACCAGGGCAAGGCCATCATCACGCGCAAGGGTTTTGCCGGCGTGGGGCTGAACGAGATTTTATCGGCCGCCGATGTGCCCAAGGGTTCGTTCTACCATTACTTCAAGTCCAAGGAATTGTTTGGTGTAGCGATGCTGGAAGACTACGTAACGCGCTACCTGGACGAAATGGAGCGCGTGCTGGGCCAGCCCGGCCGGAACGCGGCGCAGTCGCTGATGGCGTATTGGGCCAGCTGGACCAGCGACAGCCTCGATGGCAGCGGCTGCGACTGCCGTTGCCTGGTGGTCAAGCTCAGCAGCGAAGTGGCGGACATGTCGGAACCGATGCGCGTGGCGCTGCTTGGCGGCACCGACCGCATCATCGCCAGGCTGGCCCTGGCCATCGCGCGGGGCAGGGTGGACGATACGCTGCCATCGGTGGCCGACCCGGCGCAGATGGCCGCCACCTTGTACCAGCTGTGGCTGGGCGCGGCCATGTTGACCAAGCTGCGGCGCGACGCCAGCGCCTTGCAAACGGCCTGGCGGGCGACCCTGGCCATGCTGCAGCTGCCGCCGGATCAATAAGGGCGCCAGGTACGCGGATGACAGACGTCCGCGTTTTTTGAACCGCATTCTAGACGACCAGTCTAATAATAAAGGAGCAGCATGAAGAATTTTGAATTCCACAACCCGACCCGTATCGTCTTCGGTCTTGATACCGTCGCCAAATTGTCCACCCTGGTGCCGCACGATGCGCGCGTGCTGATCTTGTACGGCGGCGCCAGCGCGGAAAAGACGGGCACCCTGGCCGAAGTGCGCACTGCTCTTGCGCTGGGCCAGCGCACGGTGCAGGAGTTTAGCGGCATCGAACCCAATCCCAGCTATGAAACCCTGATGCGCGCCGTGGCACAGGTGCGCAGCGAGAAGCTGGACTTCCTGCTGGCCGTCGGCGGCGGCTCCGTGATCGACGGCACCAAGTTCGTCGCCGCGGCCGCCCTGTATGACGGCGAGCCGTGGGAAATCGCCGAGCGCGGCGGTGCCAACGTGCAGCGCGCCCTGCCGTTCGGCACGGTGCTGACCTTGCCGGCCACCGGGTCGGAAATGAACAGCGGCGGCGTGGTGACGAAAAAAGCCACGCATGCCAAGCTGAGTTTTCGCAACCCGCTGCTGTACCCGCAGTTTTCCGTGCTCGACCCCGGCAAAACGTTTACCTTGCCGGCCACGCAGGTAGCCAATGGCCTGGTCGACGCCTTCGTCCACACCACGGAACAGTATCTGACCTATCCGGTGCAGGCGAAGGTGCAGGACCGCTTTGCCGAAGGCTTGCTGCAGACCCTGGTTGAGATCGCGCCGCAGGCGGTCGCCTCACCCGACGATTACGCCACGCGCGCCAACCTGATGTGGACGGCCACCCTGGCCCTGAATGGCCTGATCGGCGCCGGCGTGCCGCAGGACTGGGCCACCCACATGATCGGCCACGAACTGACGGCCCTGTACGACATCGACCATGCGCGCACCCTGGCCCTGGTGCTGCCCGCACTGCTGGACGTGCAGCGCGAGCAGAAACGCGGCAAATTGCTGCAATATGGCGAACGTGTCTGGAACATCACGGAGGGCAGCGACGACGAGCGCATCGCCGCCGCCATCGCCCGCACCCGCGCCTTCTTTGAAGGGCTGGGCATTCCGACCCGTTTGTCGGCCTATCAGCTGGGCCAGGAAGCGGTGGAAGCGGTTTTGACGCAACTGGAAGCACATGGCATGACCTCCCTCGGCGAACACCGCGATATCGACCTCGCGCGTAGCCGCCGTATCCTCGAAGCAGCACTGTAACCCTGACATAAAAGGAAACAACATGAACATCCTGATGGTACTGACCTCGCACGATCAACTGGGCGACACGGGCAAGAAAACCGGCTTCTGGCTGGAAGAATTCGCCGCGCCCTACTATGCCTTGCAGGAAGCGGGCGCGCAGCTGACGGTGGTTTCGCCCAACGGCGGCCAGCCGCCGCTGGACCCGAAAAGCGACGAGCCCGATTCGCAAACGGACGCCACGCGCCGCTTCAAGCAGGACGCCGCTGCGCAAGCCGTGCTGGCCAACACGGGCAAGCTGGCCGAGGTGAAGGCGGCCGACTTTGACGCCGTGTTCTACCCGGGCGGCCATGGCCCGCTGTGGGACCTGGCTGAAGACCCGCACTCGATCGCGCTGATCGAGCAGATGATCGCCGCCGGCAAGCCCGTCGCCGCCGTCTGCCACGCGCCTGGCGTGCTGCGCCACGTGAAGGCGGCCGACGGCTCGCCGCTGGTGCGCGGCAAGCAGGTGACGGGCTTTACGAATACCGAGGAAGACGCCGTCGGCTTGACGGCCATCGTGCCTTTCCTCGTCGAGGACATGCTCAAGCAAAACGGCGGCGTTTACTCGAAGCTGGGCGACTGGCAGCCGTACGCCGTCACCGATGGCTTGCTGGTCACGGGCCAGAACCCGGCCTCGTCGGAAGTGGCCGCCCAGGCGCTGCTCAAGCTGCTGGCTTGATGCCCCGCTAGTACGGCCGGCCGCCGGGCGTCATCCACCGCTGCGTCCGGCGGCCATGCCCGCCAGGATCAGGCCGACGGACGCATGCCAGGCCGTCTCGCTGGCGGGCCTGCCCGCCAGTGCATAGCCATGCAGGAAATCGACGAGCGCGTCGCGCCCGCGCAGCCGGGTTTTTTTATCCAGATCGAGGGCCTCCACGGCCAGCTCGAACAGCGCCGTAAAGCGCTCAGCCACATCGGCTTGCGTCACGAGTCCGCGTGCCATCAGGCGCACGAAATACGGTGTGGCGCTGACCAGTTCCAGGTACAGCGCGCACAGCGCGAGCAGGCGGCGCTGCGGCCCCTGGCGTTGCGTAAACGGCGGCTGGCGCGGATCGAGCGCGGCAAAACGCTGCGCCATCAGGGCCAGTAATAACTCCTCTTTTCCCGCATAGTAGTGATACAGGGCCATGGCATCGACGCCCAGCCGCTGCGCCAGCGCGCGCATGGAAAACGCTTCGCCTTGCTCTTCCAGCAGGGTCAAGGCCGCTTGCAGGATGGCGGTGCTGTCCAGCGCGGGCGCCACGCGGCGCGGACGTCCGGCACGGCGCACGGGAGATTCCAGGTCTTGAAGTTTTGGGGTTTTCATGGGCATAATTCTACACCGTAGAATTAATTGAAGGAACATCCATGAAAAAGCCTGTTGTCAGCGTATTTCTCGGCATCAGCATCGACGGCTGCATCGCCGGAGAAAACGGCGACCTGTCCTGGCTGGCCGAGCTGGCGCCCGACTCGCCCGACGCCACCGGCTACACTGCCTTGATGGAGCAGGTCGATACCTTGCTGATCGGCCGCACCACGTATGACGCCGTGCTGGGATTCGAGCCGTGGCCGTATGCGGGCAAGCGCGTGGTGGTATTGAGCCACCGCGACTTCGCGCCGCGCCATGGCGAGCAGCGCCGCGAGGGCAGCGTGCGTGAAGTACTGGAGGGGCTGGCCGAAGACGGCTGCCGCCACGTGTATCTCGATGGCGGCGCCGTCATCCGCGCCGGCTTGCGCGAGGGCGTCGTCGACAGCCTGACCTTGTCCGTGCTGCCCGTGGTGCTGGGCAAGGGCGTGCGCCTGTTCGAGGATTGCTTGCCGCGCAGCGACTGGCGCCTGGACCACACGCGCCAGCTGCCCAGCGGCGTGGTGCAGCTGCGCTATCTGAAAAATTAAACCGTGCCGGCGAGATCGACGATAAAGCCGGAATCGTAGCGATCGTTTTCCGGCGTGCCGTCGGGCCGCTTGTAGCCGCAGGGATTGCAGACGACGCGGCAGCCTTGCACGCGGTAGTCGAGCGAGGCGTGCATGTGGCCATGCACCCACAGGTCGGCCTGGGTTACCAGCTCGTCCAGTTGCGAGGCGAAAGCGGGCGAGCCCAGGTTTGTCGCGTATTGCTCTTCCACCGACAGCATCGACGGTGCCATGTGCGTGATGACGACCGTCTTGCCCTCGAATGGTTGCGCCAGCTGCTGCTCGAGCCACGAGCGGTGCTGCGCGTGCAGCTGCGCCGTGTCGCTGGCGCACAGCAGGCGCGGCGTGTCGCCGCCCGTGCTGATGCGCTTGTAGTCGGGCATGTAGCTTTGCGCCGCGCTCAAGGCTTCATCCCGGCGCTCGGCGCCGAACAGCAGAAAATCCGTCCACAGCGTGACGCCGAGGAAGCGCACGCCATCGAGCGTCACGGCGTCGCCGTCGAGCAGGCGGATGTTGGCGCCCTGCGCATTGGCGCTGGTGCAGGCGTCGCGCACGGCGTCCTGCATGCGTTCGAGCTGGTGGCCATACCCCTCGTGATTGCCATGCACGTACAGCACGGGCAGGGCGCCGAAGGTGCGCGCGGCCCAGGCGATGGCGTTGCTGCCCGTGTCGATGTCGCCGGCCAGGATCACCACGTCGGGGCGGCTGGCGGCAAGGTCGATGGCGGGCGTGTCTTCACCCCAGACTTCCAGGTGCAGGTCGGACAGAATCAGCAAACGCATGGCAATAGGGCGGCAGGGCGCACGAAAGTGTATGGACCTCTATCGTAGCGCAAGTCCGGACGATGGCTTGCTTGACCGCGCGAGGGTAGCGACGTTACTCTTTGGCATCGATTACCGCACACTCATTACTGGAGCCGCATGCCGCCTTTCTTCCTTCCCAAGTCCCTGCTCAGCATCGCGCTGGCCGCCCTGGCGCTGCCATTTGCCGCGCATGCCGCCACGCCCGCCGTCGATCCCTTGACGCAGCCGATCGCCTCGCCGTATGCGGCGCAGTGGAACCGCCCGCAGCAGCCGGCACGCATCCACGGCGACACGTATTACGTGGGCGTGGGCGGCTTGAGCGTGGTGCTGATCGATACGCGCGACGGCTTGATCCTGATCGATGGCGCGTTGCCGCAGTCGGTGGCCGCCATCAAGGAACATATCCTCGAGCTGGGCTTTCGCCTGGAAGACATCAAGTTCATCCTGAATACGGAAGCGCATTTCGACCATTCGGGCGGCATCGCCGCCCTGGCCCGCGACAGCGGCGCGCAGGTGGTCGCCAGCCCGCTCGGTGCACAGGCGCTGCGCGCGGGCTCGGTGCTCGCCATGGATCCGCAGGCGGGCGAAATCGACCCCATGCCGGCCGTGGAAAACGTGCGCGAAATCGCCGATGGCGAAACCCTGCAACTGGGCGAGGTGACCGTCACGGCGCGCTACACGCCTGGCCATACGCCGGGCAGCACCAGCTGGACCTGGGTCTCGTGCGAGGATGCCGAGCGTCAGGAATGCCTGAACGTGGTGTTCGGCGCCAGCCTCACGCCGGTGGCGGCCGACGATTTTCACTACCTGGGCGATGACCGCCATGGGGACCTGACGCCGGCCTTCCGCCGCGTCATGCAGGACTTTGCCAAACTGCCGTGCGACATTTTGATCTCGGCCCACCCGGACCACTCGGGCGGCGACCTGAAACTGACGCAATTGCTCGAAGGCGTCACGCCGAATCCTTTCATCGATGCGCAGGCGTGCCGCAATTACGCGGCCAAAAATGAAGTCAAGCTCGATGCCCGCATCGCGAAGGAAAAAGCGGCCGCGACAAAATAACAACGTTGGCGTCTTCGCCATGAAAAGCGGTTGACGCACTGCAGCATAAGGTGCAGAATCATCGTCCGCAGTTCAGCGCAGTTCAGATTAACCAGACAAAAGAAAGGAAACCCATGTTCGAGCAGGCTGGCAGCAAGTTGTACTACCACTAGCCCCGTGCATGACGCTCGGGGCCATCGGCACATTGCCGATCCCGAGCCGGTGTCCTGCAAAACCCCGGTGAGGAAACTCGCCGGGGTTTTTTTCTTTTCGACGACCCCGGCATAACGACAATACCAAGGAAGACGTTATGCCCATCCATCAGACACTGCGCGGCGCCCATGTGCCCGTGCATATCTTTACCGACGATATCGACGCGCAGGCGCTGCGCCAGCTGCACAATATTGCCAGCCTGCCCATCGTCCATCCGCATGTGGCGGCCATGCCCGACGTGCATGCCGGCATCGGCGCCACCGTCGGCAGCGTGATTCCCACGCGCGCTGCCATCATCCCGGCCGCCGTTGGCGTCGACATCGGCTGCGGCATGAACGCCGTGCGCACGACCCTGACGGCCAGCGACCTGCCCGATAACCTGGCGCGCCTGCGCAGCGCCATCGAAGCGGAAGTGCCCGTCGGCTTCGAACAACATGCATGGAGCCGCGTGCAAGGCTCGCGCCAGGCGCGCGCCGTGCGGCCGCTCGGCGACCGCCTGGCGCACATCGTCGAGCGTCACCGGGGCATCGCCAAGATGCTGCGCCAGTTCGAGCGCACGTGGATTTGCCAGGCCGGCACCCTGGGGGGCGGCAATCACTTCATTGAAATCTGCCTCGACGAGGAGCAGCGGGTGTGGATCATGCTGCATTCGGGTTCGCGCGGCATCGGCAACGTGATCGGCCGTTACTTTATCTCCGCCGCGCAGAAGGACATGCGGCGCCACCAGCTGCAGCTGCCGGACGTGGACCTGGCGTACCTGAGCGAGGGCTCCGCGGTATTTGACGACTATGTGGAAGCGGTGGATTGGGCGCAGGATTACGCGCTGCTCAACCGCAGCGAAATGATGCGCCGCGTGCTCGACGTGCTGGCGAAGTTTGCTCCGCCGTTCCGGCTCGACGGGGAAGCCATCAACTGCCACCACAACTACATCGCGCGCGAAACGCATGGCAATGAGGATTTATATGTGACGCGCAAGGGCGCCA
The DNA here is from genome assembly GCF_001758725.1 of Janthinobacterium sp. HH106. Taxonomy (NCBI): domain Bacteria; kingdom Pseudomonadati; phylum Pseudomonadota; class Betaproteobacteria; order Burkholderiales; family Oxalobacteraceae; genus Janthinobacterium; species Janthinobacterium sp. HH106. The sequence continues at coordinate 125,854 of NZ_LRIC01000073.1, forward strand.
TTTCGGCGCGGCAGGGCGAGCTGGGCATCATCCCCGGCAGCATGGGCGCACGCAGCTTCATCGTGCGCGGCAAGGGCAAGCCGGAATCGTTCTGTTCCTGCTCGCACGGGGCGGGGCGCAGCATGAGCCGCAGCGAGGCGAAGCGCCGCTTCAACCGCTTCGACCTGGCCGAGCAGACGGCCGGCATCGAGTGCCGCAAGGATGGCGGCGTGATCGACGAAATCCCCGCCGCCTATAAAAATATCGACACCGTCATGGCGCATCAGAGCGACCTGGTGGAAGTGGTGCATACCTTGCGCCAGGTCGTCTGCATCAAGGGTTGAAAGGAGTGGCCATGAAGATCAAAGTGAAGGCCACGCCCAAGCCGCGCAACCCGCTGGTGGCGGCCGCCAGGCTGCGCGGCGGCGCCGGTGTGCATCAGTCGGAAGCGTCGCCGCGCGCGGCGCGCCGGGCCGGCAAGCACCGGCTGCAGCAACTGCTGGCGGGACGCCTGAAGCCCGAGGAGTAGCGCGCTGGATTAACGCAACGGCAGTTCGACGATGAAGTTCGGGTTGAACTGGGGATTTTGCGGCGTGCCGCTGCGCGTCTTGTAGCCGCAGGGGTTGGCTACGACGCGGCACGGGCCGATGCGGTAATCGCGCGAGACGTGAATATGGCCATGCACCCACAGGTCCGCCTGCGCGGCCAGATCGTCCAGGCGCGAGGCATAGGCAGGCGAGCAGCCCTCGCTGCCGTAGGCGTCGTCGACCGAGCGCAGCGACGGCGCCATGTGGCTGATGACCACCGTGCGGCCGTCGAAGGGCTGCGCCAGTTCGCGCGCCAGCCAGGCTTTTTGCTGCGCGTGGAACATCGCCGTGTCGGCCGCGCGCAGCTTGCGAAAGCCCATGCTGGCCAGGCGGATGCGCTTGTAGTCGTTCATGACGGCTTCCGCGTCGCGCATGGCCGCTTGCCGCGTGTCGTCGCCCAGCAGGCGGAAATCCGTCCACAGCGTGGCGCCCAGGAAGCGCACCTTGCTGCCTGCCTGGTCGGTGAAGACGTGGGTATCGGCGTCGAGAAAATGCACGTTCGGCGTGGCGGCGCAGGCCGCGCGCAGCTCCTGGCGCACCTTGTCGAGGTGGTGGCCATAGCCTTCGTGGTTGCCATGCACGTACAGCACGGGCAGGCCCGCAAACGCGGTGGTGGCCCAGGCGACGGCGCGCGCGCCCGTGTCGATGTCGCCGGCCAGGATCACGGCGTCGGGACGGCTGAGCGCGAGGTTGCCCTGCGGCGCTTCGTCGCGCCATAGCTCATGGTGCAGGTCCGACAGAATCAATAAACGCATGCGGTATCCAGGCGATTCGGGAGTACGCCATCGTACCTGAAAACCGTCACTCCTCCTCCAGCGCGGCGAAGCTGTGCGCCAGGTAGTCGATCAGCGCGCGCACGGCCGGCAGCAGGCCGCGCCGCGACGGGAAGACGGCGTGGATGATTTCGCGCTGCGGCCGCCATTGCCCCATCAGCGGCAGCAGGCTGCCATTGGCCACCTGTTCGGTGATCATCATGGTCGGCAGCTGCACCACGCCCACGCCGGCCACGGCCGCGTCGCGCAGGGTCAGCATGTCGCCCGTGACGAAGCGCGGCACGTGGCGCAACTGGGCGCGCGCGCCATCGGGGCCGTATAAATCCCACTGGTAGTGCTGCTGCGGCATGCCCAGGGCCAGGCTGGGCCAGTCCGCCAAGTCGGCCGGGGCTGTCGGCAGCGGCGCGTCGCCGAACAGCAGCGGGCTGCCCACCATGCACTGGCTGCGCTCGGCCAGCACGCGCAGCACCAGGTCGCTGTCGGGCAGCGGCGGCGGGCGCACGCGGATGGCCACGTCGATGCCCTCGGCCACCAGGTCGACGCGGCGGTTGCTCGCTTCGAGCAGCAGGGTCACTTGCGGATGGTCGCGCATGAAACCGGCCAGCATGGGAGCGACCAGGGAATGCAGCAGGGCGATGGGGCAGGACAGGCGCACCGTGCCGCGCGGCGCGGCCCGCGTCAGTTCGATCGCTTCCTGCGCCGCCTCCGCTTCCACGAGCATCGCCTTGCAATGCTCGTAAAACGTCAGTCCCACGTCGGTGACGGAAAAATGCCGCGTCGTGCGCTGCAGCAGGCGCGCGCCCAGGCGCTCTTCGAGCAGTGCGATGCGTCGGCTCAATTTGGACTTCGGTATGCCCAGCGCGCGCCCGGCCGGGGCGAAGCCGCCATGGTCGACCACCTGCACAAAGTAATACAAATCGTTCAAATCCTGCATGCCGCCTCCTTGATCGTTCTATTTTTGGAACGCTGATGGCGAATTTTACCCTCTACCGGCTTCATCGTTGCAAGCGTATTCTGTTTCCATCGTAATGCAAACCAACAGGAGATCGAGATGAACACAGTCACAGGTATCTACAGCGCACCGCGCCAGCACTGGGTCGGCGACGGTTTTCCCGTGCGCTCGATGTTTTCGTATAACGGCCATGGCAAGCAGCTGAGCCCCTTCCTGCTGCTCGACTACGCCGGCCCCGCCGAATTCGCGCCCGGCACGCGTCCGCCTGGCGTCGGCTCGCACCCGCACCGCGGTTTCGAGACGGTGACCATCGTCTACAAGGGCGAAGTGGCGCACCGCGATTCGACGGGCCAGGGCGGCGTGATCGGCCCCGGCGACGTGCAATGGATGACGGCCGGCGCCGGCATCCTGCATGAAGAGTTTCACTCGCCTGCCTTCACGCGGTCGGGCGGTACGCTGGAAATGGTGCAGCTGTGGGTGAACCTGCCGGCCAAGAACAAGATGACGGCGCCCGGCTACCAGGCCATCACCAGCGACACGATTCCCGCGGTGGCGCTGCCCGACGGCGCCGGTTCGGTGCGCGTGATCGCCGGCGACTTCGACGGCCGGCATGGCCCTGCCCGCACGTTCTCGCCGATGCGGGTGTGGGATGTGCGCCTGGCCCAGGGCAAGCTGACGGAGCTGCCGGTGCACGCCGGCTGGAGCACGGCGCTGATCGTTTTGCATGGCACGGTGCTGGTCAATGGCGAGAGCGTGGTGCGCGAAGCGCAGATGGCGCTGTTCGGGCGCGACGGCGACAGCATCACCGTCGAGGCGAACAACGACGCCGTGGTGCTGCTGCTGAGCGGCGAGCCGATCGACGAGCCCATCGTCGGCCATGGCCCCTTCGTCATGAACACCGAAGCGGAAATCGCGCAGGCGTTCGAGGATTTCAACAGCGGCCGCTTCGCCCGCATCGCGACGTAGTTTGTGTCATTAATTTGTGCAGTACCCATGCCGCATCCCGCGGCATGGTTTTTCAGGAGACCACCATGAGCACCCCCGCCAACTTCCAAGGTTTGCCACCGATGATCGATCCCGACGACGCCGTCATGCTGCTGATCGACCACCAGAGCGGCTTGTTCCAGCTGGTGCGCGACATCGAGCAGCACGTGCTGCGCGGCCACGTCACGGCGCTGGCCAAGCTGTCGCGCCTGGCCAATATGCCGACCTTTACCACCGCTTCCGTGCCCGACGGCCCGAACGGCCCCTTGATCCCGGAGATCCACCATTTCAACCCGGACGCCGTCTACATCCCGCGCACGGGGCAGATCAACGCCTGGGACAATCCTGCCTGGGTCGAGGCCATCGAAAAGACGGGCCGCAAGACCCTGCTGATCGCCGGCACGCTCACCAGCGTATGCATGGCCTTCCCCACCATCAGCGCGCTGGCGGCCGGCTACAAGGTGTTTGCCATCATCGATGCCTCGGGCAACTGGTCGAAGATGGCCACCGACATCACCATGGCGCGCGTCACGCAAGCGGGCGCCGTGCCGATCGACACGTATGCTGTGCTGGCTGAAGTGATGAGCACCTGGAACCGCGCCGATGCGATGGATTTCGCCGCCATCATGACGGACCACATCGTGCCGCCGTACCGCGCCCTGATCGAAAGCTACGACAAGGCGCAGGGCGTGCAAAAGAATGGCCGCGAGACCAAGCTGGAAATCCTCGAGGCGGCCAGCAAGGGCTGATCGCCTTACGGCGCGTCGTAGCGGGCGCGTATCGCCGCCAGCATGCCGCGCTGCTCCAGGCGCGTGATGGCGGCGTTCAGGCGCGCCAGATCGGCCGTGCTGGTGCTGCGCGCATTGAGCATCAGGTGCACGGGCGCGCGCAGGGCGAGGAAGGGCAGGGCGGTCAAGGCGACGCCCTGCAGGCGCGCTTCGTGGCGCACGGCCAGCACGTCGCCCAGCAACAGGTCGGCGCGGCCCGCGTCGAGCATGAGGATGCCTTGCCGGAAGCTGCCGAAGGTATTCAGGCGGCCGTCTTTTTCCAGCGCCGGACGGGCCGCGGCGTACTGCGCGCCATACCAGCCCACCTTGGGCGCGAGCAGGGTGGCCTTGCCGCGCGCCAGCTGGCCGAAGCTGCCGACATGGCGCTGCGCGGCGGGCGTGCCGGCCTTGCCGAAGACGCCGACGGCTTCATCGCGGTACGAGATGGAGAAGCGGGCGTAGGACTGGCGTTCCGGCGTTTCGGACGCGGCCAGCATCAGGTCCAGTCCGCCTGTCTGGAACAGCAGCTGGCGCCGCGCCGTGGGCAGTTCCGGCAAGGTGACCAAGGTGCAGTGCGCTTCCTTGAAGATGGCCTGCAGCAATTCCAGGTCCAGACCCGTATAGCTGCCTTGGGCGTCGCGATACAGGTACGGCGGCCATTGCTCGAGCGCCATTGTCATGCGGCAGGCCTGGGCGGGCAGGGCCGATACGCCGAGCACTGCCGCAAACAGGAGATGGCGCATGCGCATACGGGTGCTTCCATAGAGTTTCAACTTGATATTCAATTTGCCAGAATGGCCAGGGAAGTCAAGCATGGCATCCACTTTTCCCTATACGGAGGACTTAAAGGGACCCGACACAAGGGCTCTGCGCAAGATGCATCGGCCGGTGACAGCATTTTCTCTTTTAAAATATCTATTTGATAATATTAAAAAACAGTGGTTTAATTGTTTAGTCGCTAATTTTGGCAACTGCCACTTTGAGGAATCTATGGCACATCAATTGTCCGCTCTGGCTGCCGTTCTGGCTTTTTCCCTCTCATCCAGTGCATTTGCTGGTACCACGATAGGAACGCAAGGTTTTACGATTAAGGATACTTGGGGCGAGGGCCTCAGGTTGATCTCCGATAGCAACAATGTCGCCAAGTTCGACCTGACAAATATCGCCGGACTCAACTATTCGTTAACGGATACGAATCCTTGGTCGGCTGGCAATGGGACACTCGATTTTTTCGATGTCAGCGCGCGCGATGGCTATCGCGTGATCAGCGTTGAGTATAGCGGCGTGATCAGCGGCGAATTGATACCGGCACCTGATTACCCCGACAGTTGGCCTTATTCGTATTGGGGGGGCACCGCGACAAACAATTCGCAGGCATATTTTGGTACCTACGCCGAAGACACCGACCTGGCCAATAATTCGCAAAAAGTATTAACTTTCACAGATCTTAATGGCACTGTGCCGTTTTCCCTGAAAAATAGTACGCAGCAGCTGCCGCAAACGTTTAAGATTTGGCTTGAGGTCTATGCTTGGGTTTCGGGGACGCCAGGTGGCGGACAATGGTTTCCGGGAGAGGGAGATGACGGCTACTATTCCTGGATGACACCATCGACTGCCAAGCTGGGCATTCTCAATCCCGTTCTGACGCTCACCTATGCCCCGCTCTCGGCCGTACCGGAACCGTCCACGTACGCGATGTTGCTGGCCGGCCTGGCTTTATGTGGCATCGTGCGTCGTCGTCGGGCAGGCTGATACTGCATCGCGTGATGCAGGGGAGCAAATCGGCTATAGTGGCGCGGTGCCACCACTGCCCCGCAAAGGAAATCCGCTTGACTCCCCCGCTCGAGATCGCCGCCAATGTTTTGATGACTGCCTCCATCATCCTGGCTGGACGCAATAATATCCATTCCTGGTGGATCGGCATGGTCGGCTGCGTGCTGTTCGCCGTACTGTTTTTCCAGGTCAACCTGTACGCCGACGTGATGCTGCAGCTGTTTTTCATCGTCACCTGCGTCATCGGCTGGCTGCAATGGCGGCGCGGCGCCGGCGGCAAGCCCTTGCCGATCACGCGCACGGGCCGGCGCATTCTGGCCTGGGTGGTGCCGGCCGGTATCGCCTCCGTGGCGATCTACGGCATGCTGCTGCACCGCTTCACGAATGCCTACGCGCCCTTCATCGATTCGGCCGTGCTGGTGTTCAGCATCATCGCGCAATTTTTGCTGATGAGCCGGCGCATCGAAACGTGGGCCTTCTGGCTGCTGGTCAACACCGTGGCCGTGCCGCTCTACTACAGCCGCGGCCTGCACCTGACGGCCGTGCTGTACGCGGCCTACTGGGTCAATGCCGTCATTTCCTGGTACTGGTGGAGCGTGCAGGCGCGCCGCGCGGCGGCCGCGCCGCAGGCGATGGCCGACGCCTGATATTGCCAAAGACCAAGTCCTTAGATTCAAATCGTATATACAATCAATTTTTAATTCGTTCACGCCATAAAGACGCCGGGATATAGTGGCCTTTCCCCGCTTACCGGTGTCTTTTATGTTGCGCATTAGTCCTTCTCCCTGTTTTTATGCCGTCCGGCACCAGCTGACCATGCAATGCATGGCGCAGTGGATGCCGGTGCGTGCCCGGCCACGCATCCCCTAAGTCATTCCCATCCGTTTCGTTGTCGTTTGCCCGCTGGCCCATCCGGTCCGCGTGCCCCTGCTCGGCCTTTTTATCGGAAAAAGGCTGCAATCCCAATAAGAGGAAACCATGTTCAAACCACTCGCCATCAGTCTTGCCATCGCCGCCGCCTTTCCCGCTGTCTCCACCATCGCCCATGCCGAGGACGACATGTTGCGCGTCAACGTGACCGGATCGAATATCCGCGTCAGCGAAAAAGAGGGTGCCAGCGCCGTGCAGGTCATCACGGCCAAGGAATTGAAAGCCAGCGGCAAGACCAGCGTGTCGGATGTGCTGCGGGCCATCTCCGCCAACAGCGGCAACAGCTACAACGAACAATATACGGGCAGTTTCTCGGCCGGCACCTCGGGCCTGTCGCTGCGCGGCATCGGCCAGAAAAATACCTTGATCCTGGTCAATGGCAAGCGCGTGGCCAGTTATGCGACGGCGCAAAACCTGCAGGAAACCTTTGTCGACCTGAACAGCCTGCCGATGGCGGCCGTGCAGCGCATCGAGGTGCTCAAGGATGGCGCCTCGTCCGTCTACGGTTCCGATGCCGTGGCCGGCGTGGTCAATATCATCCTGTACAAGGAATTCACAGGCACGGACATCACGGCGCAGTGGGGCGGCTCGACCGAAGGCACGGGCCAGCATGAAAAGAGCGCGGCGCTGCAGACGGGTTTCGGCAAGCTCGAGGAAGATGGCTACAGCCTGGTCTTCTCGGTCGATGCGCAGCAGCGCGACAAGCTGCAGCAAAGCGATGTGGCGTGGATGCGCGATGCGGACTTCCGCAACCAGCAGCGGGGCAGCCTGGGCTGGGCCATCACCAACTATGCGGGCACGGACCCGACGAAGACCCTGGGCGGCGTGCGCGGACCATTGCAGCTGGTTAATTATGGCGACATCACACCCGGCAAGACGGGACAAGTGCTGGCGTATAACCCGTCGCCATATAAAACCCTGATTCCCGGCATCCAGCGCGTGCACACGGCCGCGCGCGGCACCCTGAAGCTGAATGCGGATACGGAAGCGTATGTCGACCTGCTGCACAGTTACTCGCGCGCCGACCAGACCTTCAGCGCGCCATTGACGGTGAACAACGCCACGCGCGTGTGGAACAACGCTACCCAGGCGCTCGACACGATTCCCGTCGTGCTGCCCGTGGGCCATCCGAACAATCCGGGTACGACGCCCCTGCCGTTCACGGCCACCCTGTTCGACCTGGGGCCGCGCCTGAAACAGGACAAGGTCACGTTCTACCGCGCGCTGGCGGGCGTCAAGGGCACTTTGGCGGGCTGGGACTGGGATGCGGCCGTCGGCCACTCGAGCAGCAAGCTGGAGGAAACCGTGCAGAACTTCGTCAACCGCTACGCATTCCAGCAGGTGCTGGCCGATGGCAGCTATAACTTCTTTGATCAGGCACAAAACAGCGAAGCGGTGCGCAACCGCCTGCGTCTGTCGACCCTGCGTCCGGCCGAATCGACCCTCGACACCGTCGATTTCTCGGCCGCGAAAGACCTGTGGCAGTTGCCGGCCGGCCCGCTGGGCTTTGCCGCCGGCGCGCAGTGGCGCCGCGAAAAGATGGATTCGCAAACCTCGACGGCCGTCTTGTCGGGCACCGAGCTGCGCCCGGCCATCAACATCATCAACGGTTCGCGCAGCGTGTCGGCCCTGTTTGCCGAATTGAACGTCCCGGTGGTGAAAGACCTGTCCGTCAACCTGGCGGGCCGCGCCGACCATTACAGCGATTTCGGCAATGCGTTTTCGCCGAAGGCCAGCGCGCGCTACCAGGCGGCGCCGTGGCTGCTGGTGCGCGGCACCGTGTCGCGCGGCTTCCGCGCTCCGTCGCTGCCGGAAATCACGCAAAGCACGGCCGTCAGCTATGTCAGCGTGCTCGATCCGAAGGACCCCGTCACGCCCACGCAGACGCGCGGCGTGACGGCCATCACCATCGCCAATACGGCGCTGCGCCCGGAGCGCTCGAATAACCTGAACCTGGGCGTGGTGGTCTCGCCCACCAGCAGTTCGAGCATCGGCCTCGATTACTACCGCATCAGGCAGGATGGCGTGATCGGCACGGAAAGCGCCACCACCACGCTCGCCAATGAAGCATCGGCGCCGCAAAAGATCACGCGCGACGCCGATGGCCGCATCACGACCCTGTACCGCCAGTACCGCAACCAGGGCCAGCGCGAAGTGTCCGGCATCGACCTGGACCTGCGCCAGCGCTTCGTCGACAAGGACTGGGGCAAGCTGACCCTGGCCGGCCAGCTGAGCCGCGTGCTGCGCTTTGCCGAACCGCTGTCGGACGGCGCGCCGCTCACCGATGGCGCCGGCACCAATTATTTCGGCTCCATCCCGAAATGGCGCGGCGTCACCTCGGCCACCTGGGAGCAGGGCAAATGGTCGTCCACGCTGACCTGGAATTACGTGGGCAGCTATGCGCAAAATACGCATCTCGATGAATCGGTGGCTGCCTTCAGCACGTTCGACGTGACCACCAGCTGGCAAGTCACGCCGGCGGCGAACGTCACCTTCATCGTGCAGAACCTGGCCAACAAGCGCGCGCCGTGGGATTACTCGGCCTCGGGCTTCGACTATACGCAAGCCGATCCGCGCGGGCGCTTCGCGTCGCTCAAGCTGAACTATAAGTTCTAGGGTGCGGGGGGCATGCGTGCCCCTCAGTGCCCGTTCGACACCTGCCGCTGCCCCGCCTGTTCATGCAGGCGCTGGCGGTAGGCGCTGGGTGTGACGCCCATGCGTTCGCGGAAGGCCGTGGCGAAGTTGCCCGCGTTGTGAAAGCCGATCAGGAGGGCGACATCCTGCACGTCGATTTCCGTCTGCTGCAGCAGTTCCACGCCGCGCGCGATGCGCGCTTCGCGGATGAAGGCGAAGACTGTCATGCCCGTCTGCTCGCGGAACATCAGGGTCAGCTTTTCGCGGTAGGTGCCCACGCTGCGGGCGATTTCGGACAGGTTGGGCAGGCTGCCCAGGTTGTCGAGGATGAGTTGTTTGACGGCATTGACGAACACGAGGTCCGGATGTTGCTGCCGGTCGCCGACCGGGGTCGCCGCGGGTAATGTGCTGTTGCTTTTACGCATCAATCCCAGGTGGATATGGATGCGCGCGGCCAGTTCTTCCGGCAGGAACGGCTTTGCAATGTAATCGACGCCGCCCACCTGCAAGCCCATGACGCGCTCCTTGGCGGCGTCGGCGCCGCTGAGAAAGATCACGGGAATCTGTTCCGTGTCGGGATTGGCCTTGAGCAAACGGCACGCCGTGTAGCCATCCATCTCGGGCATGCGCACGTCGAGCAGGATCAGGTCGGGATGCGTGGCCAATGCCAGCTGGTAGCCCTGGTAGCCATTGAAGGCAATGCTGAAGCGGTAGGGCTGCTCGCTGAGCAGCTCCATCAGCATGCGCTGCTCGAACGCGGAATCGTCCACGATCAAGATGTTTTTTCTGATGGTTTCGCTGGTCAATGGCATGGCATGGATGACTTAACCAAATAGCAAGTTGTGGCTTATTATGCCTCGCTTTTTCTTTTTTTTCTGCTTTTCTCGTATTTCAAAAGATGTTTCTCCGCGAGAAGAAGCGCGGATTTCCTATATCGCCAATAATTCACTCATGCATTGATTTTAAGCAATGTCGATTGCCAAAAAATCTGTTTTGCCAATGCTGCAAACAATGCCGGAGTCCCTCGCTTTCTGACTCTCGGCGCAAGTATGTTGTCGTCCTGGTTTGCGTGCCCCAGAAAACGCCGGCAATACCGTGACTATCCTCGAGCCCTTCATGCCGATGGGCGCATTAATGATGTTCCGTCATCAGGAGGTATCATGTTGCGAGTTATTTCACCCCGCTTGACCGCTGCCGCCAGTGTCGTCCTTGCTGCGACGGCCCTCCTGCCTGGCTACGCCGATGCCGCTGTGTATTTGAACGGCAGCAATACCACGACCTTTGACGTGACCCTGAAAATCATCGCCAACTGCACCATTGCGGCTGCCAATCTCGACTTTGGCCAAAGTCAGGGCGTACTGGCTACTGCCGTGAACGTCAATACGACCGTGAATGTCACCTGCACCAATACCACGCCGTACAACGTGGGCTTGACGGCGGGTACGGGCACGGGCTCAAGCGGCACCACGCGCTATCTGAGCGGCACGGGCGGCAACCTGGGGACGGTGCAATTCAACCTGTTCCAGACGGCCGGCAGCACCTTGTGGGGCGATACGCAGGGCACGAATACCGTCGGCGGCACCGGCAACGGCGCGTCGCAGCCGCTCACGGTGTACGGCAACATTCCGCCGCAGGCGACGCCGGCGCCTGATACCTACAAGTCGACCATCACGGCCACCGTGTACTTTTAAGCCAGGCGCTGCGTGAACGCCGGTTCGATTTCGCTGCTGAAAAGCGTACTGGCGCTGCTGGCCTGCTGCGCCGCCGGCGCGAACGGCGCCAATTTGCAGATTTCGCCGGTGACACTCAATTTGCGCGCCGCTCAGAATGCCGCGGGTATCAACTTGCAAAATCTCGGCGACCAAGCCATCTACGGGCAGGTGCGGGTGTTCGCCTGGGACCAGCGCGATGGCGAAGAAGTGCTGGCGCCGACGCAGGAGCTGGTGGCCAGTCCGCCGATCGTCGAAATCGCCGCCAACAGCCGGCAGACCATCCGCCTCGTGCGTGCCCAGGCTGGCCCTGTCGCGCAGGAAAAGACGTATCGCGTGCTCATCGATGAAATCAGCCGCGAGGATGATGCGGGTCGCAGCGGCGTCGATATCCGCCTGCGCTATTCTGTGCCCGTTTTCGTGCTGCCGGCCGCTGCGCCGGGCAAGGAAGTGCTCGACTGGCAAGTCTTCCGCGAGCGGGGCGAGTGGATGTTGCGTATCAAGAACAGCGGCAATGTCCATGCGCAGATCGGGGCGATGACGTTGACGAACCAGGCGGGCAAGGAGTTTGCCGTCAGCAAGGGGCTGTTTGGTTATGTCCTGGCCGAACGCATGCGCGTATGGCGCCTGCCCGTCGCCAGGGAGGCCGAACTGGATGGGCCGTTGAGTATTGCGGTCAATGTGAATGCGAAGGCGCTCATTGCCAAGAATTCGACACCTTGAACATGGCCGCCATGGCGGGCGCGACCGGCGTGAAGCATGAAACGCGCGCTGGCAGCGTTGCTGTTGCTGGTCATGGCGCCGCTGGCCAGGGCCGATGGCGCGGCAGCCGTGACGGGCGCCGATCCGGGGCCGGCCAGCTTGCCCACCGATCCGGCGGCGCCGAATGAACTGTATCTGGAGGTAAGTGTGAATGCTGTTTCAACCGGGCTGATCTTGCGTTTTACCCAGGTGGGCAAAACCTTGCGCAGCAGTGTGGCGAACTTGCAGCAGCTGGGGCTGGACCCGGCGCGCGTGGTCGCGCCCGGTCAGACCGAGGTGGCGCTCGATGCGGTTCCGGGACTCAGCTATGAATATGATGCGGCGCGCCAGAGCGTATCGCTGCAGGTGACGGACGACTTGCGCGCGCCGTACCGCATCGATGCGCGCCTGGCGCCGCAGACGCCGCCGTCGCGCGTCACGCCCGGCGCCGTGCTCGATTACGAAGCCTATGCGGAACTGGGCCGGACACGGCGCGCGGCCATCTTCAACGACTTGCGCTATTTCAATGACAGCGGCGTGTTCAGCCATACGGGTACCGTGAACCTGGGGGGAGACCAGCGCAAGTACATGCGCTTTGACACCTTCTGGAGCCATGCCGACCCCGAGACCCTGCAAACGTGGCAAGTGGGCGACCTGATCTCCTCATCGCTCAGCTGGAGCCGCGCCGTGCGCGTGGGCGGCGTGCAGTGGCGCAAGAACTTCCAGCTGCGCCCGGACCTGCTGACCTTTCCCGTCGCCTCCGTCGATGGCACGGCGCTCGTGCCTTCGTCGCTGAGCCTGTATGTGAATGGCGTGCAGCAATATGCTGCCAGCGTGCCCAGCGGTCCGTTTGTGCTGAACCAGGTGGCCGGCATCAATGGCGCGGGACAAGCCACCCTCATCACGCGCGATGCACTGGGGCGCAGCGTGACGACCGTGCTGCCCCTGTATGTCGACACGCGCATGCTGGCCAGCGGCTTGAGCGATTACTCGGTCGAGGCGGGCGCCGTGCGGCGCGACTATGGCCGCCGCCTGTTCGGCTACGAGCGGCAACTGCTTGCCAGCGCTTCCGGCCGCCATGGCGTCAGCGACAGCTTCACCATCGAAGGCCATGCGGAACTGGCTGCCGGCCTGTACCAGGCGGGGGCGGGCGCGCTGGTGCGGCTGGGCCAGGCGGGCGTGCTCAGCGGCTCGCTGTCGGCCAGCGCCGGCCGCAGCCGTGGTGCGCAGCTGGGCGCCGGGTACCAATATGTGGGGCCAAGCTTCAGCGTCGATGCGTACAGCGTGCACGCCAGCGCCGGGTTTGGCGACCTCGCTTCGCGTGATGGCAGCCCCGTGGTGCGCGCGGCGGACCGCGTCACCGTGAGCCTGCCTTTGCCGGCGGGAAGCAGTATCAGCAGCAGTTATATCGGCTACCGCACGCCCGGCGCACCGTCATCGAAGCTGGCCACCTTGGGCTATTCGGCGACCCTGTTTCACGGCCTGTTCCTGAATGCCAGCCTGTTCCAGGATTTGCGGCAACGCGAGAAGCGGGGCTTTTATGTCGGCTTGAGCATGGCCTTCGACAACAATCTGGCCATCAGCACGAGCGGCAGCCGGCAAAACGGCGAGAGCGGCCGCAGCGTCAGCGCGCAGCGCGCGGCGGACTTTGGCGGCGGTGCCGGCTGGAACTTGCAGGCTGGCACGGTGGGCCGCAATGCCTATCGGCAAGCGCAAGTGGAATACCTGGGCAATAACGGCCGCGTGGATGTGCGCACGCAAAGCGGCGGCATGGGCAATGCCTCCTCGCTGGGCGCGGCCGGCGCGCTGGTGCTGATGGATGGGCATGTCGAGGCGGCGCGCCAGGTGGGCCGCGGTTTTGCGCTGGTGTCCACTGGCGGTGTGGGCAATATTCCCGTGCTGCATGAAAACCGCCAGATCGGCGTGACCGACAGGGGCGGCTATCTGCTGGTACCGAATTTGAATCCTTATGGCAATAACCAGATCAGCATCGCCACGGATGAGCTCGACGTTGACGCGCGCGTGCCCGTGACCAATATGAATGTCGTGCCGCAACAGCTGGCGGGCGTGCTGGCCGCCTTTCCCGTCGAACGCTACAGCGCCGCCACCGTCATCGTGCAAGGCGCCGACGGCAAGCCGCTGGCCACGGGCTTGCCCGTGCTGCATGTGCAAAGCGGCAAGCAGACGGTCATGGGATTTGACGGCATGGTGTTCGTCGACGATCTGCTCGAGCAGAATCAGCTGCAAGTCGGCGAGGGCGACAGCGCGTGCACGGTAGGTTTTGCCTATGTGCGTCCTGCCGCGGGCGGCTTGCCCGTGATCGGACCGCTGCGCTGCGCTGCCGCCGGCGCCGGGGGAGGCCGCTGATGCGCCGCCTGCTGCCATGTCTGACCCTGCTGCTGGGATGCGCCTGGGGCGGCGCGGCGCAGGCGGCCGATACCTGCACGGTGAGCATGACGAATATCGATTTCGGCGCCGTCAGCCCGATTTCCGGCAGCGATTACGTGGCGCAGGCAACGGGCACCTTCAGCTGCCTGTTTTCGTCGCTGAACCTGGGGCAGTTGCTCACGCCCAACGCACAAGTGTGCATCTCGCTGGGGCTGGGCACGAATTCCACCTCGGCCCTGCCGCGCAAGCTGGGCAATGGCAGCAACCGCATGGAGTACAACGTGTACGTGGACAATTCGTATGCCACGGCGAAGATCTGGGGCGGCGCCGGCGTGGCGGGCGCGCCGTCGACCTTCGGTATCATTTTGTCGGCCGGCTTGCTGGCCCCGCCCGGCACGTATTCCACCACCTTTACCGTGTATGCCAGGATACCCGCTGGCACGGCCCTGGCCGCCGTGCCCACGGCCGCCAATGCCAATACGGTGTACACGTCGAGCTTTGCCGGCCAGGGCACCTACACCTACACCACGTATGGCCTCGTCAACCTGTTTGGCTGCACGGCCAGCAGCGGCAGCTTCGGTTTCGCGGTCAATGCCACGGCCGTCAACGACTGCACCATCGCGGCCAGTCCGATGGCATTCGCGAACGCTTCCATCCTGACGGGCAACTTGCGCAGCACCAGTACCTTGTCCGTGCGCTGCGTGAACAACAATGCCTACCAGATTGCCCTGAACGGCGGCAGCGTGGCGGCCAACGTGGCGAACCGGCAAATGAAAAACATTGTAACGACGGACAAGGTCAGCTACCTGCTGTCGTCGACGCTCGATGGCCCGCTCTGGGGCGATGGCACGTCAGGCACCAGCATGGTGACAGGCACGGGCACGGGCGCCAGCGTGCCGCTGACGATTTACGGCCGCGTGCCGGCGCAGGTGTCGCCGCGCCCCGGCGACTACAAGGACACGGTGACGGCAACGATCTATTTTTAGAACGTGACGGTGATGAGGCCGGTGTCCGATGGCGTCGCCTGCTGTTGCAGCAGATAGGGCGTGTTGTGCTGGCAGCGCACCTGGGTGCTACCGCGCTGCGAGACGACGGTGCACGCTTCGTGGACGACGAAGGTGGCCTGGAACGATGCGGAGGAAACGGTGGCGGCGGCGGTGGTCTGGCAGAGGGAGAGGGCGAGCAACATTGGCAGGGAGGCAAATTTCAAAGAAGTCATCGTAAGCGTATCAGGTGAAAAACGGACGGGAAACAACATTCTCTGACGCCGTTTCGCACACCGGGACGGGAGAAGCTGGACTAAGCATGATTGTACTGGAGCAAGAAAAGTGTGATTTTTCGCGTATTTTCAAGCCCTCCACGGGGCGGGAGACGGCTTGCAAAGCGATAGTAAGTAAGTTTCCGTGTGGCAACCGTAGGATTTTTTTTTAATTGTTGTGTTGGATCAACGTGAGGAGACGGTCATGAAACATACCAACTTTAATAATTTGCCTTGCCCCATTGCGCGCAGCCTGGGCAAGGTCGGCGAATGGTGGAGCATCCTCATCCTGCGTGAAGCGTTTTATGGCAAGACGCGCTTTGACGAATTTGAAAAAAGCCTCAAGATCGCGCCCACCATCCTGACGCGCCGCCTGGCCGACCTGGTGGAAGGGGGCTTGATGACGCGCCGCCTGTATTGCGCCAAGCCGCCCCGCTACGACTATGTGCTGACCAAGTCCGGGCGCGCCTTCAAGCCCGTCTTGCTGGCGTTTATCGCCTGGGGCAATGAAAACTTCGCGCCCGAAGGCGCCAGTCTCGTCATCGCCAGCCGCGACACGGGCCTGGCCGCCGATCCGGTGCTGGTCGACGCCACGACGGGCTTGCCCATCAATGATGAGTATTACGCGTTCGCGCCAGGGCCTGCCGCCAGCGACAGCATGCGCAACATCATCCTCGATGCGGAAAAAAGCAGCGGCATCGCGCCCAAGCCGAAGGCGCCAGCAGCCAATCGCGGCTGGGTGGCGGAAGGGCATCTGGTCTGAGGCCGGGTGGCGGGCGCGCGCCAAGTTTGTCGCAAAGCAAGACGGACTGCACGGCATGGCGTTACTGTCGCACCATGCAACTCAAGTGCGGCGCAGACCCGGCTGTGCGGGCATGGCGCCATCCGTGATCCGATGTCCGTTGAAGGAGTACTGCGATGACCACATTGCCGCAACACCTACGCCGCGCCGCCACTGTGCTGGCGCTGGCCGCCCTGCTGGGCGCCTGTTCCCATGGCCCGCATCACCCGGGCGGCCATGACGTCACCCTGACGGGCGCGCAGGAAGTGCCGGCCAATACCAGCACGGCCACCGGCAGCAGCAATATCCGCGTCGCGCACGACCGCAGCGTCAGCGGGGGCGTGCGCTACACGGGCATGGCGGCCACCGTCGCGCATATCCATGAAGCGCCGGCGGGCGTCAACGGCCCCGTCATCGTGCCGCTGGTGAAAACCGCCGAAGGCATGTTTGCCGTGCCGCCGAACACCATGCTGACGCCGCCCCAGTATGCGAGCTACCAGGCCGGCAACCTGTATGTGAACGTGCACAGCGCGGCCTACCCGGCCGGCGAGATCCGCGCCCAGCTCAAGCCATAGCCTGCCACCGGCGTTTTCTCCGAAACCTCCTTGGGCCGCGCGAGCGGCCTTTTTTTGCGCCAGGCGGCCGGCCAGTGCGGCGCGCTACAATGGCGTTTCATGCTGACCATCCTTGCCATCACCTTTCCCTTCTTCGCCCTGGTGCTGTGCGGCTATCTGGCCGTGCGGCGCACGCTGCTGCCGCTGGCCGCCATCGGCGGCTTGAACAGTTTTGTCCTGTACTTCGCGCTGCCGTGCATGCTGTACCGCTTCGGCGCCGCCACGCCCGTCGCGCAACTGCTCGACGCCAGCGTGTTCTGCGTCTATCTGCTGTGCGCCCTGATCATGGTGGGTGTCACCACGGCCATGACCCTGAGCCACCGCATCGACTGGAACAATGCTGCCTTCGGCGCGCTGGTGGCGGCCTTCCCGAACACGGGCTTCATGGGCGTGCCCTTGCTATTGACCTTGCTCGGACCCCGTTCCTCGGGCCCCGTCATCGTCACCATCGTCGTCGACATGCTCATTACCAGCTCGCTGTGCATCGCCCTGTCGCGCATCGGCAGCGGCGGCGCGCACGGCAGCCGCGCCGCCGTCGTCAACGCCTTGAAGGGCATGGCGGGCAACCCGATGCCGTGGGCGATCGTGCTCGGTGCCCTGTCGTCGTGGCTGGAACTGGCCTTGCCCAAGCCTTTGACGCAGACGGTGGGCCTGCTGGCCGATGCCGCCTCTCCCGTTGCCCTGTTTACCATCGGCGCCGTGCTGGCCCGTTCGCAGATGAGCACGAGCGACCCGGCGCCGCTGGGAGAATATGTGCCCGTGGCGCTGAAAAAACTGCTGCTGCATCCTCTGCTGGTGTGGGGCATCGGCAACGCGGCCATCGCGCTGGGCGCGCCGCTCGATCCGTTCGCGCTGACCTGCATGGTGCTGGTGGCCTGCCTGCCCAGCGCCAGCAACGTCGCGCTGCTGTCGGAACGCTTCGGCGCGAACACGGCGCGCATCGCCCGCATCATTTTAGTGTCGACGGCGCTGTCGTTTTTGACGTTTTCGGCGGCCGTCAGCTGGCTGGCGTGACGTTGGCGGCGATCAGCGCGCCCAGCGCCTGCGCCGGGCCGGGGTGATGATCGAGCGCCAGGCCGTGCGCCATGCTGGCCTGGTCCTGCATGCTGCGGTTCTGGCCCAGCTTCCATTTTCCTTCCAGGCGCGTGAGGGGAATCTCGATGCCGACGATGGCTTTCAATAGCTTGTCGATATAGCCGGCCGGCGCGTCGCTTACCTGCCACGGCGCGGCTTGATCCGCCTCGTGGCGCGCCGTCAGCCGCTCCACCAGTCCCAGCAGCCACGCCGCGTCGTCGATGGCGCGCAGGGGGCCATGCGCGTGCACCACCGCATAGTTAAAGGTGGGCACCTCCTTGCCGCTGCGCTGCTTTTCCGCATACCAGGCGGGCGTGATGTAGGCGTGCGGCCCCTGGAAGATCACCAGTGCGTCGTCGCTCCCGCCGGCGGCGCGCCAGAGCGGGTTGGCGCGCGCCACGTGGGCGCGCAGGATGCCGAATGGCGCATCAAGCGTGGGCGCGGCGATCTCGAACGGCAGATGGTCGGCGCACAAGCCATCGGCACCGTGGCGCACGAGCGCGCCCAGCGGGTGACTGTCGATCAGACCATGCAGCACGTCGAGGCGCTCTTCGCGGAAGGTGGCGGGCGTGTACATTTACTAGGCTCCTTGCACGACGACGTCGGCCGTCAGCGAATTGGCGATGTAGCAGCGCTCGTGCGCATCGTGGTGCAGGGCGGCCAAGGCCTCGGGCGAGGGCGGCGTTCCCGCGAAGGCGATGCGCGGACGCAGCACGATGCGCGTCATGGCCAGGCGGCCTTGTGCATTCTTGTCCAGTTCGCCGACGGCATCGTCGCGGTAATCGTCGATGACGACGCCGCGCTGGGCCGCCAGCGACAGGAAGAACAGCATGTGGCAGCTCGACGTGGCGGCCACCAGCGCCTCTTCCGGGTCGATGTTTTCCACCACCGACATGGGCAGCGGCACGGACAGGGGCGACGACGAGGCGGGTACCGTCAGGCCGCCGTCGAACTGCCATTCATGGCCGCGGCTGTAGCGCTGGCCGGCGAAATCCTGGCCGTCGCGCTGCCAGGCCACGGTGGCGAAAAACTGATGCATGGGTGCTCCGCAAAAGTAGAGGAATACGCCATCTTAGCGCCAGTCTTGGCTATTTAAAACAGCCAATAAGTGCTATCTTGAAGATACCAATTCGAGAGCCACACTATGCCAGCTTCCCACCTGAACCAGCTTATCGCCGCCTTGCCGCTGCAGCGCGGCGCCAGCGAACCGCTGTTCCGCCAGCTGTATGCGGCCATCAAGTTGGCCGTCCTCGACGGGCGCATGAGCCCCGGCATGCAGCTGCCGCCCACGCGCGATTTTTGCCGCCTGCTGGCCGTGTCGCGCCAGACGGTGCTCAATGCGTATGCGCTGCTGACGGCCGAAGGCTACCTCGATGGAGCCGTCGGGCGAGGCACTTTTGTCAGCCGCGAGGTGCCGGCCGCTGTCGCGGCCCCGGCGACAGCGGCGCCCGGCCTGCTGCGACCGCTGTCGGCGCGCGGGCAGGGCGTGGTGACGGCCATGCGCCAGGTGGCCTTCCACCGGGGGCCGCTGCGCGCCTTCCGCGTCGGCATGCCGCGCATCGACCATTTTCCATTTGATGTGTGGAACCGCCTGGAAGCGCGGCGCAGGCGCCGGCCCGACCACCAGTTCGGCTACGGCGATCCGGCCGGCTACCTGCCGCTGCGCGAACTGCTGTGCGTGTACCTGAAGGCGTCGCGCGGCGTCCAGTGCACGCCACAGCAAATCGTCATCACGTCCGGTTCGCAGCAGGCGCTGTTCCTGCTGTCGACCATCCTGCTGGCGCCCGGCGACGCCGCCTGGATGGAGTCGCCCGGCTACCGGGGCGCCAGCGGCCCGCTGCGCGCGGCCGGCGCGCGCGTGTTTCCCGTCCCCGTCGATGCGCAGGGGCTGGACGTGGCCTACGGCGTGGCGCACTGCCCGCAGGCGAAGCTGGCCTACGTGACGCCGTCGCATCAGATGCCGCTGGGCGTGAGCATGAGTTTGCCCCGCCGCCTGGCCTTGCTGGCCTGGGCCGCGCACAATAAAGCCTGGCTGGTGGAAGACGATTACGACAGCGAATACCGTTACTCGGGCGCGCCGCTGGCGTCGCTGCAAAGCCTGGACCGGGCCGGCTGCGTGGTCTACGTGGGCACCCTGTCGAAAGTGTTGTTTCCCGGCCTGCGCCTCGGTTACATGGTGGCGCCGCCCGCGCTGGCCGAGGCGCTGGTGCAGGCCAAGGCCGTGATGGACCGGCACACGGCCATCGTGCCGCAGATGGCGCTGGCCGACTTCATCGCCGAAGGCCACTTTGGCCGGCATATCCGCCGCACGCGCGACAGCAATGCCGAACGGCGCGACCTGCTGGTGCGCGGCCTGGCGCACGAACTGGGCGACCAGCTCGCGTGCGGCCCGGCCGACAGCGGCCTGGAACTGTGCGCGTATTTTCGCGGCGATCACGATGAGGAAGCGGTGTCGCGGGCGGGCCTGGCGCGGGGCATCGAACTGCGCCCGCTGGGACACTATGCCGACCCGGCGGCGGGGCCCGAATGCGCCACGCCGCCCGGGCTGCTGCTGGGCTTTGCGGCCATTCCCCCGGCCGAGATGGCGCACGGCTTGCAGGAGCTGGGGCGCATCCTGCGCGGCCGATAAACTATACTGGCGGTTGCCCGCACATGAAGAACCCGACCATGACCACCATCCGCTGCTCCTGGGCCAATCCGGCCAATCCCCGCTACCTTGCGTATCACGACACGGAATGGGGCGTGCCTTGCCACGACGAGCGCCGGCTGTTCGAGATGCTGAACCTGGAAGGCGCGCAGGCTGGCCTGAGCTGGGAAACCATTCTCAACAAGCGCGACACCTACCGCGCCGCTTTTGATAACTGGGATGCGGAAAAGATCGCCGCATATGGCCCGGACAAGGTGGCGCAGCTGCTGGCGGACCCTGGCATCGTGCGCAACCGCCTGAAGGTGGCGGCCGCCATCACGAATGCCCAAGCCTATTTGCGCCTGCGCGCGCAAGGGCAGACCCTGGACAGCTTTTTGTGGGCGTATGTCGACGGCCAGCCCATCGTCAACAACTGGCAGCCGGGCGAGTTTCCCGCCAAGACGGCCCTGTCCGACAAACTGTCGAAAGACTTGCTCAAGCGTGGCTTCAAGTTCGTCGGCTCGACCATCATCTACGCCTACATGCAGGGCATCGGCATGGTCAACGACCACGCGCCCGTCTGCTTTTGCCGCGCGGGGCGCTGATGCGCCGCGCCCTGGTCCTGCTCGACACGGATTTTGACGCTGCCCGCCTGCGCGCCGCCTGCGCCGCGCATGGCGGTCGCCGCCTGCATTACATCGCGCTGGCGCCGCGTCCTGTCGATGCGCATCACTTGCCCGACGATTGGCGCGCACAGTGGCCGCCCTGCGTGCCGGGTCTGCACCGCATGGTGTCGCACGATGGCCTCGTCATACTCGATGTGCTGATCGGCGAGCCCGATGCCTGTCTGGCGCAATTGTCGGCGCGTGTCGATGAAGTGCATCTGGCCTGGGTGCCGGCGGCCACGCCGGTGCTGGCGCGCCTGATGGCCGATGGCGCGCACCTGCAAGCCGTGCACCTGGACGAGGCGCAGCGCACGGCGCTGCAAAAGCATGGCTTTGTTTTTGACGAGAGCCGTTTGCGCGCCGTGTTTTATGCGCGGCGCGACGAGTACGCGGCCGTTGCCGCGCCCGAGCGGTGCGCCGTCGTCATCGGCGCGGGCGTGGCCGGCGCGGCCGCCTGCGAACGGCTGGCCGCGCGCGGCTGGAAGGTGACCTTGATCGAACGCCACGCGCAGCCTGCGAGCGAAGCGTCGGGCAACCTGGCCGGCATCTTCATGCCGCTGATGTCAAAGGACGACAATATCGCCACGCGCCTGGTGCGCGCCGCCTTTCTGTACTCGCTGAAGCGCTGGAAAGACCTGGGTGGTATCGGCGCCGCCATCGAGGGTGCGCAAAGCGGCGTGCTGCACCTGGCGCGCGACGGGGCGCATGCGCAGGTGCAGCGGCAGATCGCCGCCAGCGGCCTGTATCCGCGTGAATTCGCCCGCTGGCTGGAAGCGCCTGAGGCAACCGCCATGCTGGGCGCGCCGGCGCCCGATGGCGCCTGGTGGTTCGAGCAGGGCGGCTGGGCGCGCCCGTCTTCCGTCTGCGCGGCCATGCTGGACGCCTGCGGCGCCTTGCTCACGCGGCGCTTTTCCAGCAGCGCCCTGCGCCTGGAACGTGGCGACGGCGAATGGCTGGTGCGCGATGCGGACGGTGCCCTGATCGCGGCGGCACCCACCGTCATCCTGGCGGCGGGCACGGGCGCCGTGGATTTCGAACAGGCGGCCGGCTTGCCGCTGGACGCCGTGCGCGGCCAGGTCACGCACCTGGCCGAAGGCAGCTTGCCGTCGCTGCCGTTCGTCGTCTGCCGCGAAGCCTACGTGACGCCGGCGTACCAGGGCGTCGTGTGCGTGGGCGCCAGCTACGATGCGGACGCGGACCCCGGCTTGCGCCCATCGAACCAGGAAGACAATATCGCGAAGATCGCCGACATCCTGGACGTGGCCCCGTTCGAGGCGCCGCTGGCCGGGCGCACGGGCTTTCGCTGCATGGCAGCGGACCGCCTGCCGCTGGCGGGCGCCTTGCCCGACCCCGGCATACCGGGCCGCTGCGAGCGCCTGCGCGACGTGCCGCGCTGGCCCGGCCTGTTCGGCTTGCTCGGTTATGCCTCGCGCGGCCTGATCTGGGCACCGCTGGCGGCCGAGCTGCTGGCTTGCCAGCTGGAGGGGGAGCCGTTGCCGCTGGAGAGTCAATTGGCCGCCGCTCTGGATCCTGCCCGTTTCTTGCTGCGCGAGCGCCGCCGCGCTGGTTGAGCGTTGGCGCAGGGCAGGCGAGGGCTGGGGTCAGACCCCCAACACAGCTGACGCAAAGGCTGGCGCCAACGCGCGTGAGGGTCTGACCCCAAATGCGGACGCTCCGCGCGTAGTCCCCATATCTGTTTTTCAGCTTTCCAAACTCTTTTTAATTTGTTTTCCGAACAACATAAGTTCGCTACAGTGGACTCGTGCTGGTTTTTGACGACGGAATAAAGAGGTGGACAGATGGCTGCTGCAGAACTGATTTTCGATCCCCGCGCCGCGCACGGCGAGGCGGCGTTTGATGAAGTACTCCATCTCGCGCGCAGCCAGGCGCAGGCCCAGGGCTTGCCGTATGCGGGCATCGTCAGCGCGCAGGATGCGTGGCAACTGGTGCAGGCCGGCAAAGCCGTGCTGGTCGACGTGCGCACCAACGAAGAACGCACTTTTGTCGGCTACGTGCCCGCCTCGCTGCACGTGGCGTGGGCCACCGGCACGGCCATGAACCGCAATCCCCGTTTTACCCGCGAGCTCGAAGCGAAGGTGGGCGGCAAGGATGCCGTCGTGGTGCTGCTGTGCCGCAGCGGCAAGCGCTCGGCCTTGGCGGCCGAAGCGGCCGCCAAGGCGGGTTTTACGCACGTCTTCAATATCGCGCAAGGCTTCGAGGGCGACCTCGACGCACAGCAGCAGCGTGGCCACAGCGGCGGCTGGCGCTGGCATGCGCTGCCGTGGCTGCAAGATTAACCCGCTTCCCGGGACCACCATGAACCAGCGAGCCCTTCCCCCCGTCTCCCTTGCCGCGCAGCCGCAATGGGAGCTGCATCAGATCGTCGATGAATTGCGCGCCGTGCGCGCGCAGTGGCGCGAAGGGCTGGCCGGCAGCCAGGAATGCGGCACGCGCGAATTCCCGTCGCGCCAGCATCTGCACGACATCATCAAAGCCCTGTGCGCGGCCCTGTTCCCCATGCGTCTGGGGCCCCTCGACCTGCAGCAGGAGAGCGAGGATTTCTTTGTCGGCCACACGCTCGACACGACGCTCACGGGCTTGCACGAACAGGTGCGGCGCGAACTCAGTTACCACGCGCGTCAGCACGGCTTGCAGCAGACGGTGTCCATCGAACAGCAGGCGCTGGCCATCGTGCAGCGCTTCGCCCGCGCGCTGCCGCGCATCCGCGCCCGGCTCGACACGGACGTGGCGGCCGCCTTCCATGGCGACCCGGCCGCGCACAGCGTCGACGAAGTGCTGCTGTGCTATCCGGGCATCCTGGCCATTATCCACTACCGCCTGGCGCACACCTTGTATGCGCTCGGCGCGCCGCTGGTGGCGCGCATCATCGCCGAAGTGGCCCATTCGCAGACGGGCATCGACATCCACCCGGGCGCCATCATCGGCAGCAGCTTTTTCATCGACCATGGTACGGGCGTGGTGATCGGCGAGACGGCCATCATCGGCGAGCGCGTGCGCATTTATCAAGCCGTCACCCTGGGCGCCAAGCGCTTTCCAGCCGGCTTTGATGGCGTGTTGAAAAAGGGGCTGGCGCGCCATCCCATCGTGCAGGACGACGTGGTCATCTACGCGGGCGCCACCATACTCGGGCGGGTGACCATCGGCCAGGGCTCCGTCATCGGCGGCAATGTCTGGCTGACCCGCAGCGTGGCGCCCGGCAGCCATGTCACGCAAGCGCACAACCAGCAGGAGGCGCCGGAATCGCCGGCGCCATCCCACCCCGCCTTTGCCCACCACCCATGAGGACAGCATGTTGATCAAACAGTTTGGACTGGCCGTGCGCCAGTTGCGCGAAGGGCGTGGCTGGTCGCAGGAGCGCCTGGCCGAAGCGGCCGACTTGAACCGCTCGTTCATCGGCGAAATCGAACGGGGCGCCGCCACGCCATCGCTGCTGACGGTGGAAAAACTGGCCATCGCGCTGGGCATCGGCCTGGCGGGATTGATGGCGCGCTGCGAACCGGAACTGGTGGATTAATCGGGTGGATCAAGCGTCACGATGATGGCGATAGCATGTTGAGAGAAGAGGGCAGACGTCCGATACTTTATTTGTTTTTCAGATAAGCATATTCACTTTTCTCATCAGGAGTAGTCATGACAGTAGCAACAGAGAGCCAGTTTGCGCTGGGCGACAACGCCGCGCGCCAGCTGGCCAATGCAAGCAAGAGCATCCCCCAGTTATCCACGATCACGCCGCGCTGGCTCGTGCACCTGCTGCAATGGCTGCCCGTGGAAGCGGGTATCTACCGCCTCAACCGCGTGAAAAATCCGAAGGACGTGCGCGTGGCCTGCTCGCAGCGCGACGAATCGGAACTGCCGCAAACCTTCGTCGACTACGACGACCAGCCGCGCGAGTATTTTCTCAATGCCGTCAGCACGGTGCTCGACGTGCACACGCGCGTGTCGGACCTGTACAGCAGCCCGCACGACCAGATCAAGGAGCAGCTGCGCCTGACCATCGAGACGATCAAGGAGCGCCAGGAAAGCGAATTGATCAACAATCCCGACTACGGCCTGCTGGCCAGCGTGCATGACGACCAGCGCATCTTTACGCTGACGGGCGCGCCCACGCCGGACGACCTCGACGAACTGCTGACGAAAGTGTGGAAGGAGCCGGGCTTTTTCCTGGCGCACCCGCTGGCCATTGCCGCCTTTGGCCGCGAATGTACGCGCCGTGGCGTGCCGCCGCCCACCGTCAGCCTGTTCGGCTCCCAGTTTTTGACGTGGCGCGGCGTGCCGCTGGTGCCGTCCGATAAGCTGCCCATCGAAGACGGCAAGACGAAGATCATTTTGCTGCGCGCGGGTGAGCAGCGGCAAGGCGTGATCGGCCTGTTCCAGCCTGGCCTGGCGGGCGAGCAAAGCCCGGGCTTGTCCGTGCGCTTCATGGGCATCAACCGCCACGCGATTTCGTCCTATTTGATTTCGCTGTATTGCTCGCTGGCCGTGCTGACCGACGATGCGCTGGCCGTACTGGAAGACGTGGAGATCGGTAAATACCATGACTACCCAGACACCTACAAGTGATGGCGCGGCGGGCTTGCCTGCCGTCCCGTTTCTGCCTGACGAAGCGACCCTGAACCGCCTTGCCGGCGAGTTTTTCGCGCGCTTGCCTGGCCTCGCGCCTGCGCTTGACAAGTCGCCCAGCCCTGGCGGCTCGGGCAGCGTGCTCGATGCGGCGCCCCGCTATGCGAACCGTCCGCCGCCCCAGCCCGGCCCGTCGTTCGCCGCCATCGCGCCTGGCGTGGCGACGGCGCAGGTGCCGCCCGTGACGGCGCCGCTGGAGTCCCCCATTGCGCCGGCGCCGGCATCGGTGCCCACGCCGCGGTTGTCCGCCATCGGTGCACCGTCGCCCTACTATTTTGTCGGCGGCGCGCATGGCTATCCCGTGTCGAACCATAATCTCGACGGCCTGGCGGGCCAGGGACTGGGACAGGCCGCGCCCGACGCGTTTGCCACGCCGCAGCGGACGCCCGCGCGCCAACTTCCCGTATCGCCATCTGACAGCCAGCCGGCGTTCTATTTCCAGACCGAGCTGCCTGCGCGGCCGCAAGGGCATGGCCAAACCCCCGCGCCATTCGACGTGCACGCCGTGCGGCGCGATTTTCCCGTGCTGGCCGAGCGGGTCAACGGCAAGCCACTGGCCTGGTTCGACAATGCGGCCACCACGCACAAGCCGCAGTCGGTGATCGACCGGGTGTCGTACTTCTATGCGCACGAGAATTCGAACATCCACCGCGCGGCCCACGCGCTGGCGGCGCGCGCCAGCGATGCCTATGAAGCGGCGCGCGCCAAGGTGGCGAGTTTTCTGGGCGCCGCCTCGGCCAATGAAATCATTTTCGTGCGCGGCGCCACCGAGGGCATCAATCTGATCGCCAACACGTTCGGGCGCAAGTACATCGGCAGCGGCGACGAGATCATCGTCTCGCAGCTCGAGCACCACGCCAACATCGTGCCGTGGCAGCAGCTGGCGGCGGAAAAGGGCGCGATTCTGCGCGTGATTCCCGTCGACGACAGCGGCCAGATCCTCCTCGATGAATTCCGCAAGCTGCTCAACGGGCGCACCAAGCTGGTGTCTGTGACGCAGGTGTCGAATGCGCTGGGGACGGTGACGCCCGTGGCGCAGATCATCGCGCTCGCGCATGCGGCCGGCGTGCGCGTGCTGGTCGACGGGGCGCAAGCCGTGTCGCATTTGCGCGTGGACGTGCAGGCGCTGGGCGCCGATTTCTATGTGTTTTCGGGGCATAAAGTGTTCGGCCCGACGGGCATCGGCGCCGTGTATGGCAAGGCGGACTTGCTCGAGCAACTGCCACCATGGCAGGGCGGCGGCAACATGATCGCCGACGTCACGTTCGAGCGCACCGTCTACCAGGGCGTGCCGAACCGTTTCGAGGCGGGCACGGGCAATATCGCCGATGCCGTCGGTCTGGGCGCGGCGATCGATTACGTGCAGCGCATCGGCCTGGAAAACATCGCCGCCTACGAGCACGCGCTGCTGGAATACGCGACGCACCAGCTGCAAGCGATTCCCGGCGTGCGCCTGATCGGCACGGCGCTGGACAAGGCCAGCGTGGCGTCGTTCGTGCTGGCCGGCTACGAGCCGGCGGAAGTGGGGCGCGCCCTGAACGACGAGGGCATCGCCGTGCGCTCGGGCCACCACTGCGCCCAGCCGATTTTGCGCCGCTTCGGCGTGGAAGCGACCGTGCGGCCGTCGTTCGCCTTCTACAACACGTATGAGGAAATCGACCGCATGATCGTCGTGGTCAAACGCCTGGCGGGCGCGCGCCGCTGATCTTGCCCGCTTGTCAAGCTGATGCCGCCCCTGCGCCAGCGGGGCGGCATTGTTGCGTCAAATCACGGACTTTGCGCGCGGCTGGCTGGCGCCCGCAGGCTGGCGGTATAATTTATCCTTGGCAATATTCAAGCTGCGGCCCAAGGAGATATCCGGTGGAAGATCAACACAGCTCGCCCGAGCTATTCCTGTTCCTGGCGTCGACCGTGCACGACATGAAAAATTCGATCAGCGTCGTCAGCGGCACTTTGGAGTCGCTGCTGGCGGCCGAGCAGGCCAAGCCGACGCCCCAGGCCGACCCCGCCTATCTGCAGATGGCGCAGATGCTGTACCAGACCAAGCGCCTCAACGATAACCTGATCCAGCTGCTGGCCCTGTACAAGGAAGTGGGCAAGCCCGGCTACCCCTTCGACGTACAGCCGCAACTGGTGAGCCAGGTCATCGACCAGGTGGTGGACCAGGAAAAGATCCTGCTGGCCTCGAAAGGCATCCATCTGCAGACGGCTTGCCCGCCGGAGCTGATCTGGACCCTCGACGAAGACCTGGTCATCGGCGTGCTCGCGCATGCCATCAACAACGCCATCCGCTACACGAAGGATACGATACGCCTGTCGGTGCGGGAGCACGACGATATGCTCGAGCTGCGCGTGGAAGACAATGGCGACGGCTATACCCAGGCGCTGCTCGACGCGGGCAGCGCGGCCATGGATGGCATGACCGCCGGCGTGAATTTTTCCACCAACAGCACGGGCCTGGGCCTGTATTTTTCCAGCGAAGTGGCAAAGATGCACAAGCACCGGGGCAGCAGCGGCAGCATCGCTCTGGAAAATGGCGGCGCCCTGGGCGGCGGTTGCTTCATCCTGCGCCTGCCCTGAACGAGGATGCCATGACGACAGACAGCCACGCCACCGCCGCCGAAGCGGGCAGCACCGACTGGGCCGACAAACATTATCTGCTGGTCGACGACTTCATCGGCATCCGCATCCTGCTGCGCGAATCGCTGCGCAACCTGGGCGCGCGCCATATCGACCAGGCGGCCAGCGGCGGCGAAGCCATGAAGCTGCTGGCCAAGACGCGCTACGACGTGGTGCTGTGCGATTACAATCTGGGCGAAGGCAAGAATGGCCAGCAAGTGCTGGAAGAGACGCGCGTGCGCAACCTGACGGCGCCGTCGAGCGTCTGGCTGATGGTGTCGGCCGAGAAAAGCGTGGAATCCGTGATGGGCGCGGCCGAGCACCAGCCCGACGCCTACCTGATCAAGCCGATCACGGAAGGCGTGCTGCTGACGCGCTTGAACCGCGTGTGGCACAAGAAGCAGGTGTTCCGTGAAATCGACCAGGCCTGCATGGAAAAGGATTATCTGCGCGCGGCCAAGTTGTGCGATGCGCAGATCGAAGTCAACAAGCTGCACGAGCTGGAATTGCTGCGCATGAAGGCGTCGTTGCTGCTGAAAAGCGGCGAGCCGGAAAAGGCCCGCGCCGTGTACGAAAAAGTGCTGGCCGAGCGCGATTACAGCTGGGCCAAGGCAGGCCTGGGCAAGATCCGCATGAATAACGGCGAGCACGAGGCGGCGCGCCAGATCTTCCAGGGCGTGATCGTCGAGAACAAGTACTACATCGACGCCTACGACCAGATGGCCGTCGCCTACCAGCTGATGGGCCAGCACGAGGAAGCGTGCGGCGTGCTGGAAAAGGCGGCGCGCCTGTCGCCCAATTCCGTGCCGCGCCAGCGCAACCTGGGCCTCGCCGCCTTAAAAATCGGCAATGTCAGCATGGCGGAAAAGGCTTTTCGCAAGTGTATTTCCATCGGCGAGTTTTCCGTCATGAAGACGCCGGACGCCTATCTGGGCCTGGCGCGCGTGTGCGGACTGAAGAAGGATGCCAAGGAGGCGCTGCAATGGCTGCTGCTGGCGCAGCGCGAATTCTCGCCTGAGCAGATCGGCTTGCGCGCGAAGATCACGGAAGGCATGGTGCACCACGAAACGGGCGATTACCGGCGCGCGCGCAAGTGCGGCGACGAACTCGAAGCCATGCTGCTGGAAGACCCGGCGCGGCCCGAGAAAAGCATCTGCATGGAACTGGCGACCCTGCTGTTCGCCGTCGGCGTCAAGGATGCGCCGGCCGGCCTGCTGTGCTACGTGGTGAAGAACAACCACGACAACCAGGTGGTGCAGGACGAGGTGCAAAAGATCTTCGACAAGGCGAAGATGGGCGACGAAGGCACGAGCCTGATCATCGCCTCGCGCAAGGAAGCGTCGGACTTGATGAATAAGGGCGTGCTGCTGTGGAAGACGGACAAGCTCAACGAAGCGGTGGCCTGGATGCGCGCGGCGCGCGAAAAACTGCCGAACAACCTGCGCATCCTGTTCAATTCCGCGCAAATCATCGTATCGTTCCTGGAGCAGCGCGGCTACCAGGCGGACTTGGCGGCCGAGGCGATGGAAGTGTTGTTGTATGTAGACAAAATTGCACCGGGCCAGCAGCGCTTTGCGCAATTGATGGAGCAACTGGTGCAGCTGACGCCCCCGCCCGGGCCGGAAGAGGCTGTCGAGGTGGCGGAAAAGCGCCGCCGGCGCCGGAAAAAGGGGGAAAAGCCGTGCGGGAGCGTGCCGGATGATAAACTAGGGGCCAGCGTGGGTTCGCCTGCGCTTGAGTTGCTCTACAACAATAAGGAAGAAACTATGCGTGATGTGGTCAATGAAGTATACAAAAAAATGAAAGTCGGCGCCGTTGCCTGGGTACGCCCGGTGGCCGCCAAGGGAGACACGCTGGAAACATTCCAGTCTTCGTACGAGCACGCCAAGGCGCTGGCCGACGAAGGCCTGATCACGATCGGTGACGTAAAACGCCAGGCCGACAATCAGATCGAGGCGATCCGCATTCATCGTATCGCCTGATCACATCGCCTCTCCGCGACGTCAGGATTTGCCTGGCGCCTTGGACTTGGGTGCCGCGCGCTTTGCCGGCGCCTTGCGCAGCGGGGCTTTGGCCTTGGCTGCCATGCCTGCTTCTGCCGGCTTGGCGGACTTGCCGGCCGTGGCTCCACCGCCAAAACTGGCCGCTGCCGCACTGGCCGCATCGGGCGACATCGCTGTCGACACGGCCTGCTTGAACTGATCTTGTAACAAATTCCACCAGGCACTTGGATTGGCCAGCTGGGCTGCCGCCTGGCTGCCGGCATCGTTGGGCGCCGCCGCAGCCGGTTCGGGCGCGGGTGCAGGCGCCGGTTTCGGTTCAGGCGCTGGCGCTGCGGGTGCCGCTTGCTGAAAAAACGCGGAAGCGTAGGGCACCGATTCAAACACGGTTTTCTCGCTGGCACCGGGCTGGGTGATGGCCGCGGCCAGGGACGCGCCCATCGATTTCAGGGTGGCGATGGTGCCGCGCTGTACTTCCAATGCCTGGATACTGCCGCGCAGCATGCTGGTATTGAGGTTCAACCAGGCTTCGACGGCTTTCAAGTCATTGATTTTCTTGTCCAGCTCTTCCACCGACATGGTGGGCGCAGTGATGCCGGGCACGCCCATGCCGGGCACGCTCATGCTGCCCCACAGGTTTTTGACGAAGTCGAGGGTGTCGGTCACAACTGCTGCGCCCGGCATTTGGGGCATTTGCGGGTTTGCCATGCGAAATCTCCTGGTAGGTGGATGTGCCTAGCGTAGCAGATATCAGCTTGCAACTGACGCAAAGCCGCCAACATTTTCTTACATAAAACAGCAGGAGTTGAGCACAGGCAAGAAGCAGGAAGTGGGGGGAAGGCGTTACACTACGGCCTATGATGCCTGACTCCTTCTTTTCGCCACCGCGCCGCCGCACCGTCATTTTTGTCGCGGTCATCGGCGCACTGCATTACGTGGCGCTGGAATGGCTCACCTCGCATGCCAGCATGGTGCCGCTGGGGCAGGATCATGCGCAGGTGGTGAGCATGGCATTGATCGCCGAGGCGCCCAAACCCGTGCCGGTGGCGCCGCCGCCGCCGCCCAAGCTGCGGCCCTTGCCCGAGCCTCGCTTGCCGCCGCCACCGCCGCCGACGGAGCTGCCGTCGAGCGAGTCGGCCCAGTTGACGGCGCCTGCCAGCGACGCGCCGGAAGGGCCGGTGACGCCCGCGGCACCGGCGGCCAGCGCGCCAGCCATCACGGCGCCCGCGCCCGCCGTGGCGGAAGCTGCCGCGCCGGCTCCCGCGCCGCCGCCACCGCCCGTCGAGCAGGCGCGGCGCTACAAGACGAATGCGCCCGCTTCGGCCCAGTTCGACCTGCACGTGGACCGGCGCGATGCGGACGGCACCAAGTGGCAGGGCGTGGCCGGCATGGCGTGGGAAAACCGGGGCGACACGTACCAGCTGAAACTGGAAGTGGGCCTGAGCATGCTGATTACGCGCATCAACCTGCTGGTGCTGACCAGCGAGGGCATGATCGACGGCAGCGGCATCGTGCCTGTCACGGCCACGGAAAAACGCAAGGGCCGCGCGCAAACGGCCACGCATTTCAACCGCGACGCCAAGACCATCACGTTTTCAGCCACGACGGCGACGGTGCCATGGCAGGAGGGGGCGCAGGACAAGGCGACCGTGCCGTTCCAGCTGGCCGCCATCGGCCGTGCCGACGTCAACCAGCTGGCGGGCAATATTGACATCCTTGTCGGCGAGGAAAAGGAAGCGACCGTGTTCCGCTTCCAGCTGGTGGGCGAGGAAGAGCTGGACACCAAGATGGGCCGCCTGGTGACCTGGCATTTGCGCCGGCCGCCGAAGCCGGGCACATATTCGTCGCAGCTTGATATCTGGCTGGCGCCGTCCATGCAATGGTATCCGGTACAAATACGCAATACCGAAGCGAACGGGGCGCTCACCACGCAAACCGTGACCCAAATTCGCGTCAATGACGCTACAGGAAAATAAATGACTACTTTGAAACGCATTTTGCTCGCCAGCCTGCTGGCCGCCACCCTCACGCCTGCCATGGCCGACGCCCCCCTGGAGCATCCCGCCATCAAGCGCCCGTACAAGCTGGTGCCGTCGGCCGACCTCGTGTATTCGATCAAGGCCAAACAGCGCGGCATCGGGCTGTCCGGCGAATCGGTCAGCAACTGGCGCGTGGGCGACGGCAAGTATTCGCTGCTGGCCGAAACCAAGGCGGCCCTGTTCGGCAAGATCCTCGAACAGCGCAGCGAAGGCGCGGTCGACGATTACGGCCTGGCGCCCGTTCAATTCGTGGAAAAGCGCTTCCGCAAGGATGCCGTCACGACCACCTTCAAGCGCGACAGCAAGACCATCGTCTTTGGCGAAGGCGATGAAACCTATCCGCTGAAAGGCGGCGAACAGGACCGCAATAGCGCCGTCTGGCAACTGGCCAGCGTGGCGCGCGCCGCGCCCGAGAAATTCGTCCCCGGCTCGGAATGGGCCTTCTTCGTCGCCGGCGCGCATGATGCCGAGCCGTGGACCTTCAAGGTGGTCAAGGAAGAGATGGTCGCCACGGGCATGGGGGAGGTCGCCGCCATCCACCTGGTCAAGGCGCCGCCGCCGGACAAGAAGGGCCAGCAAGTGGACCTGTGGCTGGCGCCGTCGCTGGAATGGTATCCCGTGAAGGTGACATTCGCCGACGCGGACGGTGGCGATTATGTCGAGCAAACCTTGCAGAAGATCGTCAAGAAGTAAGTGCTTGCTATCATAGCAAATATTGATTTTCTCTATTTTTCACCCCTAACGGCAAATGCTGGGGTCAGACCCGCCGGGTCTGACCCCGGATTTTCGCTGTTGGTTTTTTTGCTGATGCAACACTCGGCTTGTCGACAGCGCCATCGCCCCTCTTCCACAAGTCGAATTGCATGTCAGAACTGATATACTGACGCCCCCGCCCCGCAGCGCTGCGTTAGCCCGCCGCGCCGCCCGCTGAACACTCATCCGGAAAAGAATGATTGATATAATGGCAAGTGCAGCCGTGGCTACGGATGCAAATCAGACAGAGCAAGAGCATCACGATTCCTTGCAGGCGCATTTCCAGCCCAATATTTCGGCCGATGAAATCGAGCAAGTATTTCACTTGAAGCGGGCGCAGCCCTTGCTGCAAGTGTTTACTGCCCTGTTTCACGGCGGTTTCGATGGCGTGCTGGTGCGTCTGCTGGTGTTGCGCGAGCTGGCGTCCGATGCCGCCACGTCCGCCTACACGCGCGCCGATATCAACACCAAGCTCGCGTATCTGTTGCCGGAAAGTCTGGAAACGGTCTTGCTGCGCCTGCGTTCGAACCAGCTGCTGGCCTGGGATGCGCAGCAGGGCGTGTACCGCGTCACACCCATGGCGCGCAATGTGCTGTCGGCCATCGACAGCTTGCTGGGCCTGGGCCAGACGGAAGACGAAGCGGAAATGGGTTTTCTGCTGTCGCAGGTGGCGGGCGCGCAAGCCGTGGGCGGCGTATCGGTCGAACAACTCCAGCATTTGCTGGGCCGCCTGGTGGACTTGACGGAAGAGTTTTCCGACGCCATCGCTTCCGGCTCCGAATTCCGGCTGCGCACGGCGCAGGCGAAGTGGAACATGGCTTGCGACTGGGTGGAAAAGGGTTCCGAGATTCTCGTGGCCATCACCTCCGATGAAAACGCGGACAGCGCCACGCACAAGGCGGCGCAGGCGATCGGCCGGGCGCAAAGTAAATTGCTCAACATGCAAGGCATGTTTTCGCGCGCCCTGAACCAGATCGAGCGCCAGCGCGTGCACCTGGGCCAGTCCGGCCTGTCGACCACCGACATCAAGCGCTGGCTCTTGCTGCACGACGACCTGGCCAGCCTGGCCGAAGGCGCCATCGACCAGCCCGTCGTCCCCCTGTTCTCCACGCCGGCCGAAATGATCGACGTGGCCGAAACGGAACTGCTGTCCGAACGGGCGGCAGGCGTCATCAACACGGGCCTGCCCAGCGGAGAGGACGCGCCCACCACCATCAGCGACGGTCCCGCCATGCAGCTTGAACTCGATGATTTGCTCGAACGCCTGTCGAACTTTGCCAGCCTGGGCAATTTCCCCAGCATCGGCGAAGAAGGACCGAAATCGGTGCCCGTGCAGGATTCGCTGCTGCCGGCCAGCTTTGCCGTGGCGTCCTACCGCGCCTCGATGCTGCCGCTGCTCGGCGACGTGTCCGAAGCGAGCTTGCAAGGCTCGACGGCCGAACTGGCCCGTTTGCCGATCACCTTTACACCGACCGACGAGATGGTCCAACTGTCCGACCCCCACGTGGCGGCCATGTCGATCGCCTCGCTTTCACTGAATGTTTCACTTGATTTAGATAGCGGCACAGCCGATGAATGACGATTCCCAAATCCTGATTGCGCGCCTGCTCACGCATCAAACCCTGCGCCGCGACGACAAGCTCGTCAAGCGCGTGCTGTCCGACGAGCTGTTCCGCGCCGAGATCGATGCGCGCCTGCTGGCCTGCGGCTTGAAGCTGCTCGACAACGTGTATGCCGACCATGTGACCCTGGCCCTGACGCGCACCATCGAGCCGAAGATCTTCGGCGCGCGCGACGTGTGGCAAAACAATAATTTCGGTCTGGCGCGCGATGGCGTGGCCTTGCTGGTGGTGCTGTGGGCGCAGATCATCCTGCCCAAGCGCGAACGCCAGGAAACGCACCAGCACGCGGACGACGACCAAAATGACATGTTCGGCACGGAAAAACCGCTGCCGCGCGCGGAAGACGCGTCGATCGGTATTTCCTACAAGGCGCTGCTGTCGGACTTCGGCGACAAGCTGGGCAAGAAGACGCGCATGGACATGAATCTGGGCACCCTGGCCAAGCTGGGCTTCATCGAGCGGCGCGGCGATGTCATCCTGGAAGGCCCGCTGCTGGACCTGATGATGGATACGGACGTCTTGAAAGAACGCATCATCAACGGCGCCCTGGCCGACGTGTTCAAGCGGGCGCCCGCGCGCCTGGTGGCCGTCAGCGGCGATTCACTGCTTGACGCCGACCTGACAGACGACCTGTCCGCCGACATCGGCGACCTGCCTGACGCGGGCGACGAGCCCGTGTCCGATCTCCCTCACTGAAAGCGCCCATGTTTCATATCAAATCACTTGAACTGGTGCACTGGGATTACTGGCAGCGCATCAAGAATATTCCGCTCGACGCGAAGATCATCACCATCGCGGGGCAGAACGGCTCGGGCAAGACCACCTTGCTCGATGCCTTGCGCACCCTGTTCGGCCTCGACTGCTCGATGGGGCGCACGTATAAACACTATGCGCGCCATTCGGGCCAGCAGACGGCCTGGCTGCGCGCCGTGGTCGACAACAAGAACGTGGGCAAGCAGCTGTCGAACCGGCCGTTCCGCAGCTCGGGCTTCTTCAGCGACGATGAAGTAACGCTGTTTTGCCAGATCCAGAAGAATGGCGGCGACTGGAAACGCCAGTATTTGATGCGCCCGGGCAATGTGCAGATCGAGGACATCACGGACGCCAACGACTGGCTCGGCGTGGAAAACTACCGCAAGCGCCTGGCCAATGCGGGCCTGTCGCCGGCCATGTCGAAAGTGCTGGCGCTGGAGCAGGGCGAGACGGATAAATTGTGCGAATACGCGCCGCGCCAGCTGCTCGACCTGGTGTTCCAGGTGTTCGGCGACAAGGAAGTGCTCGATGCCTACGACGAAGCCAAGCGCCACCAGCGCGACACGGAAGTGGAGCTGAAACGCTTCGAAACGGAACTCGAAGCGTCGAAGACCAACCTGGAAGGCCTGCGCCTGCGCGTGGCCAATTACCACCAGTGGGAAGGTTTACATAAGGAACGCCGCAACCTGCTGGAAGAAGTGCTGCCCAGCCTGCAATACCACGAGGCGCGCGAAAAGGCGGCCATCGCCAGCCGGCAATTGCGCGATGCGCGCAAACCGATGGCGCAGGCGGACCAGCAACTGACGGATAAACGCAATGCGCTGGCCGCGCAGGCGAAAGCCCTGTCCGACGCGCAGATGAATGAAACCCTGCTGGAGCAGGAATCGATCGGCTTGCAGAGCCGTTTGTCCTTGATCAATGCAAAACTGAAACCGCTGGACAGCCTGCTGGAACAGAAGGACCGTTTGCACAAGCTGGCGGCGGATTCGGGCAGCGACATCGCCGAAGTGGCGGCCCAGCTGGAACAGAAGGAAGCGCAATTGCTGCAGCAGCGCCAGCAGCGCGACGCCCTGTCGGCCCGCATCGCGGGCGAGCAGGCGACGATTGCCGCGCTGCAAGGCAAGACGGCCATGCCGGAGCCGGACAATGTACGCGGCATGCGCCGCGCGCTGCGCGACGCGGGGATATCCCACGCCATGCTGTCGGACATCGTCGAAGTGACGGACAGCCTCTGGCAGGGCGCCGTCGAAGGCGTGCTGGGCGGTTACGCCTCGGTGGTGCTGCTCGACAAGGCCAAGGATGCTGCCGCTGCCTACCGCCTGGCCGAGAAGGAGCGCTACCGCCACTTCATCGTGCCGGACCTGGTCACGGCGCCCGTCGCCAAAGACGAGAGCTTGCTGGCGGTGGTGAAATTTTCCGCGCCTGTGCCCAGCTGGCTGATCGAGCAGCTGTCGCGCATTGCACGCGTCGACTCCGTCGAAGCCGGCTTCAAGCTGGGCAACCACGAAGAGTGGATCACGCCCGAGGCGTATCACCGTGAACGCCGCGGCGGACGCTCGCTGTTCGTGGAAGCGTCGCGCTACCGCTTCGGCCAGGCTGGCCGCAGCGGCCGCCTGGAAGCGCTGCTGCGCTCCTTGCCGGGCCTGGAAGGCCAGGAAGACACGCTCACCCTGGCGATCTCGAAACTGGCGGCGGAAGTGGGCGCCTTGAAAGCGCGCATCGCCGGCGTCGACGCGGCCAAGGAACTCAGTGCGCGCCAGGAAGAATTCGCTGAAGCGCTGCGCAATTCGAAGCCGCTCAAGGAAGAGCGCCTGGAAGTGGGCGGCCGCCTGGGCGAGTTGCAAAATCTCACCAAGAACGCCACCGTGGCGCGCACGCGTGCCGATACCGTGTGGCAAAACGCACGCCTGGCCCTGTCCGAAGCGGAAGCGGGTTCGCGCCTTGGCTACAAGAAACAAATTGAACAGCGCGCCGAGCATGCGCGCGCCTTGCTGGCCCTGCGCCATGCGTGGCGCCATTTGCCGAAAAGCTGGCGCAGGCCCGCACGCCGCGCGGCGCTTGTGGCCGAACACCAGAATGCGCACCAGGTCGACTTGCGCGTGGCCAGCCTGCAAAACAGCCTCGCGCGCGACGACTGGGAACTGGACGCCACCGTCATCGACCAGCACCACCGCCTGTCGGAGCAGTTGCATGGCCGCCAGTCGGAAACGGACGAGCGCCGCTACCAGAACAACCGCGCCATCGAAGCGACGGGCAATGCGCGAGGCGCCTACATGGAGCGCTTGCGCTACACCATCAAGACCTACAGCAAGAACATCAAGGAGCTGGGCGAGCTGGCCGGCATCGAAGTCCATGCCGACCCCGTGCGCCTGGAAAACGACGATGTGCAGCTGTCGCAGGCGGGCTTGCACGTGCGCTTCAAATTCGACGGCAAGGGCGTGATCGGCATGAATGATGGCGAAGCGTCGGGCGGGCAGCAGGTCATGAAGTCGCTGGTGCTCCTGATCGGCTTGCTGAAATCGGAAGACGGTTCCGGCGGCTTCGTCTTCATCGACGAACCGTTTGCCCACCTCGATATCCGCAACATTCAATTGGTCGGCGAATTCCTGAAAAATACGGAAGCGCAATACCTGATGACGACGCCGTTGACGCACAACACGGATGTCTATGATCCCTCGGAGCTGACCTTGATCACCAGTAAGAAAAAGAAGGATACCCAATGGGCACAACCGATTTTCGTGCTGCAGCGCCGGATCGAACCCGCACCGGGCAAGGCGGCGTGATGACCGTGCGCAAGCTTGTTCTGGCCGCGGCCCTGGCGCTGGCGTGTTCGGCGCCAGCCGTGGCCAACGACGGCATCGGCTCCGTCAGCGCGGGCGGCATCCTGTTCGGCAAGACGGATGCCGTGGCCATGAAAAAGGAAGTGCTCAGCGTGAGCACGGACTTGATCAAGGTCGAGTATGAATTCCTCAATGAATCGGCCAAGGATGTGGAAGAAACGATCTTCTTCCCCTTGCCCGAATACTCTTCCGGCTACCATGGCTCGCCCACGTATTACGGCCAGCCGCAGCAGTTTACCGTCGACGTGGACGGCAAGCGCAAGGAGTATAAAACCACGTTTGTCGCCAAGCTCGGCAGCTCCGACGTGACGGCCCGCCTGCGCCAGCTGGGCTTGTCCGACGCGCAGATCGCGTATTTCCCTTCGCACACGCCGTTCGACAAGAAAGTGGTGCCGCTGACGGCCGCGCAGAGCAAGATCATGATCAAAGAGGGTCTGCTGGCCCAGCTGTACGACGAGGAGTGGGTGCCGGCCTGGACCGTGAAAGTCATCTACTTGTGGCAGCAGAAATTCCCCGCCGGTAAAGTCGTGCGCGTGCGTCATCAATATGCGCCGTTCGTCGCAGCCGGCCCCGGCGCTTCCTACCTGGGCGATGGCAATACCTTTGAAAAGAAATACTGCGGCGACAAGGCCTTCTACAAGACGTGGAACCGGCTGGCGGCCCAGCAGGGCGAAGGCGGCTTCGTCAATGCCGTCTGGGTGTCGTACATTTTGACGACGGGTAACACCTGGAAGAATGGCATCGAAGACTTCACCTTGAACCTGGTCAAGGGCAAGCCGGACGAGCTGGTCAGCCTGTGCTTCCCCGGCACATTCACCAAGATCAATCCCACCACTTTGCAAGTCAAGTTGCGCAACTTCCGTCCGAAGCAGGATCTGGACGTGTACTTCGGCAATGTCGAAGGCACGGTGAGCAACGACGGCGTGGCGCCGCAGATCCGGCCATAGGAATGAGCACGCAGGAAGCGCTGGCCGCGCGCCTGCGCGCCATCGTCCGTGCCACGCCATGGTGCATGCAGATGCTGCAGGCCGTGGCGCAGCTGGGCTTGCCCCACTGCTGCATCGGCGCCGGCGCCGTGCGCAAGCTCGTGTGGGACGCCTTGCACGGTTTCACCCAACCGTCGGCATTGAACGACGTCGACGTGGCGTATTTCGACGCGCACGATGTGCTTGCGGAAAGCGAGGTGCGGCTGCGCCAGCGCCTGGAAACGGCGCTGCCCGGCGTGCCGTGGGAAGTGTGCAACCAGGCCCGGGTGCACCTGTGGTTTGAAGACGAGTTCGGCTACGCCGTGCCGCCCTTGCTGTCGCTCGATGACGCCATCGCTTCCTGGCCCGAGTTCGCCACGGCTGTCGGCATCTATCTGCAGCCTGACGGCGAGATCGGCATCGTCGCGCCGCATGGCCTCGATGACTTGTTCAATATGGTGATCCGGCGCAACCCGGCGCGCATCAGCGAAGACGGCTATGCGCAGCGCCTGGCCAGCAAGGACTATGCGGCGCGCTGGCCGCGCGTCACCATCATCGCCTGATTGGATGCAGTATGGATATAGATTGCCTATAATTGCCAGTTATCCAATAGTGTTCTTCTGATCCCATGTCCCTGTCGATTTCCCCGCCGCTGTGCCGCATCGGCCGCCTGTTCTGCCTTTCCTCCGCCCTCGTGGCGCCCGCCGCCTGGGCCGACAGCTATACCGATTTCCAGCAAGCCAGCGGCCAGCTGGAAGCGCTGATGGCCAAGGCGACGCCGCAGGCCGGTCTGCCGCGCCTGGGCGACCCTGGCGTGGCGCAGCTGTTTGCGCAGATCGCCGACGGTCCGCGCCTGTTCCAGGCGCCCGTCGCCACGCTGCAGGACGTGAACGAGAGCGTGGCCGTGTGCGAAAAGGCCATGCGTCTGGGAAAAACATACTATGCGTTTGGCCTGGAACGGCCGTTGCCGCTGTCAGGCGCCGAGCTGCAGCAGGCGCGCAAGGAACAAGTGACGCGGAACCTGGCCAATTATGGCGATGAAATGAGCACCTTGTTTGCTTTCAGCATGCATTGCCATGGCCATTTGATCGGACTGATGGAGCAGGAATTCAGCGCCCAGCCGGCCGATGCGGTGAGCGGGCCCGAGCGTCTGCGCGCGCGGGCGTTCAGCAAGAACACGGCCGTTGTTTTCACGAGCGTGGTGCAGTTCGTGCAAGTGCCGTTCTGGAACGTGGCGCAAAAGCAGCGGATGCTGGAAGCGGCGGCGCAGCACGCCACGGCGAATGCCAATCTGATGGCGCCGCCCTTGCGCGAGCGTTTGCTGGCCAGCCTGGCTGATGCGGACAAGGATCTCGATCCGGTCCTGGCGCCGGCGCTGGCGACGATACGCCAGGCGCTGTCGGTGACGACGTGTACTGGCCTGTGCCAGTACTACTGAGTTACTCGGCGGCTTGCAGCGGTTTGTTGCGCTGGCGCCAGCGCACGAGGCCCCACGCATACACGGCGTAGTAGCCGATGACGAGGCCGTAGGCGGCCATGGTCAGCGGGCTCTGTCCGAACGGCGGCGGCGGCACGGGCACGTCCAGGCGCGTGTTCAGGTAGATTTCCATGCCGCGGTACAGCAAGCGGGCGATGAACAGCATCGTGATGGCCAGGCCCAGATAGCGGTGCTGGGTAAAAAAGAAATCCTTGCCGACTTGCTCGAAACGCGTCAGCTTCAGGCCCAGCACACCGAGCCAGCCGCCGGCCAGCGCGCCCGCGCCCAGGCTCGACAGGGGCAGCAGCTCGAATTTCGTCGTCGTCGCCAGGAACAGCAGCAGCGCGGGAAACGCGACCGCCACGCTCCAGTGCCGCCACAGCTGCGACTTCTGGCGCGCCACCAGTTTCTTCAGGCGCGAATAAATGCGCCAGACCAGCAGCGGGACCAGGAACAGCAGGGCGAGGGTAGTGGTTTCCATGTAGGCAATCGGGTGCGGGTAAAACAGCGATTGTAAGCCAGATGGGGATGGGCGGCGATGCTTGTCAAACGGTAAAAGTTGCTGGTTGACATTTACTTGGCCTGAACGCACTATGCCCTGTCACAAAGCGCCGCCATGAGCGGTGCGGTGCGCTCGCTTGTTGTCACCACCTTCATACACTGGAGTTCCATGTCTACACGTTTGCCTTTGCTGCCCATCACTGTTGGCTTGATGGCCTCGTCTTCCCTGGCCATGGCGCAAGATGGCGCTTATCAAGCCCCGCCCGCGCCCCTGCAAGCCATCGTCGATGCGCCGCGCGCGCCGACCCTGAGCCTGAGCCCGAAACGCAACCTGGCCGCCGTGCTGCCCACGCCATCCCTGCCCGGCATCGGCGAAGTGGCGCAGCCGGAACTGAAGCTGGCGGGCTTGCGCATCAATCCGCGCACGTATTCGGCCAGCCGCTTCAGTTTCCACACGGGGCTGGGCTTGCTCGACATCGATACGCAGAAGGAAATCAAGGTCAGCGGCCTGCCGGCGGCACCCCGCATCGCCGATCTGGCCTGGTCGCCTGACCAGCGCTACCTGGCCTTTACGCACATCGCCTTTGCCGATCCCGCCAGGGGCGTGAAGGAGTCGGGCGTGGAACTGTGGCTGCTCGACGTGCAGACGAAGGCGGCGCGCAAGCTGTCCAGCACCCCCCTGTCGGCCGTGTATGGCCGCGGCTTTTCCTGGATGCCAGACAGCAAGACCTTGCTGGTGCAGCTGAAGCCGGCCAAGCTCGGCGCGGCGCCCGTGGCCAGCGGCATCCCGACGGGCCCGTCCATCCAGGACAGTGTGCCGGGCGGCGGCATCAAGCAATTGCGCACCTATCCCGACTTGCTGAAAAACGAACAGGATGCGCAGCTGTTCGAACACTACATCACGGTGCAGCTGGCCTTGCTGGACGTGGCGGGCAAGCAGCGCCTGGTCGGCCAGCCGGGCCAGTTCTCGCGCGTCTCGGCCTCGCCCGATGGCAAGCACCTGCTGACGACCAGCATCGTGCGTCCGTATTCCTACATCGTGCCGGCGCATGATTTCGGCCACAAGATCGACGTGCGCGACCTCAAT
Organism: Janthinobacterium sp. HH106; assembly: GCF_001758725.1. Lineage (NCBI taxonomy): Bacteria > Pseudomonadati > Pseudomonadota > Betaproteobacteria > Burkholderiales > Oxalobacteraceae > Janthinobacterium > Janthinobacterium sp. HH106. Next base: position 168,386 of record NZ_LRIC01000073.1, read on the forward strand.
GGCAAGGTGGAGCACGCGGTGGCGGCCCTGCCGCTGGAGGAAGGGCTGCCGCCAGGCAATGATGCCGTGTCCGCCGGCGTGCGTTCCGTCAGCTGGCGCGTCGATGCGCCCGCTACTTTGGTGTGGGCCGAAGCGCAGGACGGCGGCGACCCGGCCATGGCGGCCGAAATCCGCGACATCGTCTACACGCAGGCGGCCCCGTTTACCAACAAACCGGCCGTGCTGGCCAGGCTCGGTTCGCGCTACGCGGGCGTGGCCTGGGGCCGCGGCGATCTGGCCCTGCTCGGCGAAGCGTGGTACAAGACGCGCGCCGTCAAGCAGTGGCGCATTGCGCCAGATCAACCGTCCACGCCGGCCGACCTCGTGTACGCGGGATCGTTCGAAGACCGCTACAACGATCCGGGCCAGCCCGTCATGCGCACGGACGCGGCCGGCTTGCCGCGTTTGCTCATCGCCGCTGACGGTTCCATCCTGCTCGACGGCCAGGGCGCATCGAAGGAGGGCGACCGGCCGTTCATCGACCGCCTGAACCTGGCGACGAAGCAGAAGGAGCGCCTGTTCCAGAGCGCCGCCCCCTACTATGAAAACGTGGTGGCCGTGCTGGACGAGGATGGCAGCCGTTTGCTGTCGACGCGCGAATCGCCGACCGAGCAGCCGAATTACTATGTGCGCAACCTGAAACAGCGGGGCGCCGCGCAGTTGACGGCGCTCACGCATTTCCCCCATCCGCTGCCGCAACTGAAGGACGTGCAGAAAGAGCTGATCCGCTACAAGCGCGCCGACGGCGTGGACTTGACGGCGACATTGATGCTGCCGCCGAACTATGACGTCAAGCGCGACGGTCCGCTGCCGACCCTGATGTGGGCGTATCCGCAGGAATTCAAGACGGCCAGCGCCGCCAGCCAGACCAAGGGCTCGCCCTACAAATTCAATGCCGTCAGCTACTGGGGCCCGGCCGCCTTCCTGTCCATGGGCTACGCCGTGCTCGACAATCCATCGTTCCCCATCGTCGGCAACGGCGAGCAGGAGCCGAATGACACGTATCTGCCGCAGCTGGTGGCCGATGCCGAGGCGGCCGTCGACGAGGTGGTGCGCCGTGGCGTGTCCGACCGCAACCGCATCGCCATCGGCGGCCACTCGTATGGCGCCTTCATGACGGGCAACCTGCTGGCGCACACGCGGCTGTTCCGCGCCGGCATCGCCCGCAGCGGCGCCTACAACCGCACCCTGACGCCGTTCGGCTTCCAGGCCGAAGAGCGCCCGTTCTGGCAGGCGCCGGCCGTCTACCAGGCCATGTCGCCGTTTAATTATGCGGACAAGATCAAGGATGCGCTGCTGATGATCCATGGCGAGCAGGACAACAACTCGGGCACCTTCCCCATCCAGAGCGAGCGCATGTTCCAGGCCGTCAAGGGACTGGGCGGCACGGCGCGCCTGGTGATGCTGCCGAACGAGAGCCACGGTTACCGCGCGCGCGAATCGATCATGCAGATGCTGTATGAAAGCAACAACTGGCTGGAGAAATATGTGAAGAACGCGGCGCCGCCGGCCGCCGACGTCAAGCCGGCCGGCAAATAAGGGCGGCGGCGCGCAACTCGTGGTATGGTCTTCCTTTGTCTGCAGGGAGGCCAGCCATGACCGTCATCCACGCCCACCGCGCGCCCGACCCGGCGCCAGTCGATGAACCCATGCCGGCGCCGGAGCCGCAAGAAGCGCCCGGGCGCCACCCGGGGCCCGTGCACCCGGTGCCGCAGGAAGACCCCGTGCCGCACCCGCATCCCAGTTAATCTCGTCAAGAAAGGCTGTTTTAGATGGCAATTGTCAAGGAAGTCTACACACGCAAAGTCAGCGGAGAATCGTTCGACTATGAACTCGATTACACCCAGGGCGCGGACGTGGCCTGGATTGCGCGCGTGTACCACGACGGCGTGCTGAAAGGCTCGCCGCACGGCGCGCTGACGGCCAATGTGCTGTCCGGCCCCGCGCTGGAGCAATATCTGCGCGCGTATGTCGAAGGCATGATCGAGCGGGGGCTCGACGTGGCCGAGTAAGATCGCCTTTGCGGCAGATCAAGACAAAGGGCGCCGAGGCGCCCTTTGCTGTTTCTGATGGTGTCGGATTACGCGGCTGCGCCGCGAATCCGACCTACGTGGAGGCACATGGGCCGTAGGTCGGATTAGCGGGGCCACGCCCCGCGTAATCCGACAACATTGTTGGCCGCCATTCTAGTCAAACGCCCACGTATACAACACGTCCAGCGCATTGTTCGTGCCCGTCTGGAACTGCAAAGTGATGCGGCGGTTCAGTTTGTAGCGCAGCTTGACCAGGCTCGTCGCCGTGCTCGTGCCTTGCTCGAACGTCAGGTAGGCGCGCGACGACAGCCGCTTGCCGACGGTGACGACCGTGCTTTCCAGTCCTTGCGCCTGCGACAGGCCCACTTCATCGAGGCCCAGCGAATTGGCCAGCTTGCCCTGCAAGCCGCCGCCGGAGCCGCCGAAGAGGGCGCCTGCGGCCGTCGTCAGCAGGGCCATTTCATCGCCGGCCGCCGTTTCCGCGCCGTGACCGAGGATCAGCCAGGCCAGCTTGTCGCTGTCCGACACGCTCGGCGTGGACACCAGCTTGGCCGTCGGCGCCTGCGCCGTGCCGCGCACTTCCACGCCCGCTTCCACGTTCGTTTCCGACAGCGCTTCGCCTTCGGGACGCTTGCGCACGGCCAGGATATTCAGTGACGGGTTGTCGTAGGCGCCCGTGAAGGCGATCAAGCCCCGCTCGATCGACAGCTTCTGTCCATACGCGGCGTACTGGCCGTTCGTGACCTTGATGCTGCCCGTCACGCGCGGCGCGGCGCGGTTGATGACTCTGGCGCGCACATTGCCGGCCAGATCCGCGTCGAGCCCCATGCCGCGCAGGTGGAAAGCGTTGCCCAGGTCAAATTCCAGGTCGATATTCAGCGGCAGCGAAGGCGCTTCCTTGCCGCCCTTGACTTCCTTGCCCAGCACCACGACGTCGCTGCTTTGCGTGGGGGTATCCTGCGGCGCCAGTTCGATCAGCGCGCGGTTGGCCTTGAACTTGCCCTCGAAGCTGAAGCGCTTGTCGTTGCGCACCAGGGTGCTGTTGCCCGACAGGACCAAGGTACGGTCCGGGCGCGACAGCGCCTGCAGGCGGTCGGCCATCAGCTTCAGTTCCAGGCTCGCTTCGCCATTGGCAAAGCGTACCCAGCCATCGGCCTGCACCTTGCCGTCGCCGCCGTCAAAGCTCAAACGCTGCAATTGCAATTGATCGCCGGCCAGCTTGGCTTGCAGCACGCCATTGCGCAATTTCAAGCCCTGGTCGGCCCAGTTCACCAGCAGCTTGCTGCCGTTGATGTCGCCATTCAATTGCGGCGCGCCGATGGTGCCGCTGCCGGACAGGGCCACCTTCAAGGCGCCGCCCAGTTCCAGGCCCGGCTGCCCCGTCAGCGGCGCCAGCCACGCCAGTGAATCGATGCTGGTGGTGCCCGTCAGGGAGAGGGCGCTGTCGTTGCTGATGCGTCCGTTCAGCATTTGCACGGTGGCATTGATATCGCTCTGGCCCGCGCGTGCGCCATCGAGTTTCACGGCCAGGCGCAGCTGCTGGTTGGCCACATCGATGCGGGCATCGAAGGTGCGCAAGCCCAGCGCCAGCGGCTGTTCCACGCCCACCGTCACGTCGCCTTTTTCGCGGTAGATGTGCAGCATGCCGGCCAGCGAGGGATCTTTCTGTTTCGCCGTCGGCACCTGCATGTCGAGCGACCATTGCGCGCCCAGGGTCAGGTCGCTGCGCGCATTGGCTTGCAGCGACGGGATCACTTGCGCCAGATAGGTCAGGGCCACGCCAGCCGCCTGGCCGGAACTGGTCCAGCGGGGGCCGTTCTTGACGAGGTTTTGCATGGTGATGCTGCCTGCCGGCAATTTGATGACGGTGTTGCCCACGCTGATCTGCTCGGGCTGGCCCAGGCCCGCCACGCCGCTGCCGGCCGGTCCCGCCACTTTCACGGGCACGGGCGCTTGCAGCACGAGCGCATAGCGGCCCTTGTTTTGCAGGCTGTCGATCGTGCCCGTCCAGGCGGCGCCGCTCTGGCTGCCGCGGATTTGCACGGTGGCGTCGAAATCGTCATTGCGCGCCGTCAAACTGACCGTATGGCTGCCGCGCGTGCCCGTCGTGCCCAGGCGGGCGCTGGCCAGCTTGAAGGTGGGCGTGCTGTAGCCCGTGATCTCCAGGCTGCTGACCATGGGGTCGAGCGCGCCCTGGCCGGCGCCCACGCTGGCGCTGCCTTTCACGGCTTTCAATTGCTGGTCGCCAAAGAAGGTCAGATCCTTGCCATCGAGCGTCAGCTGCGCGGCGGGCGCGTCCATCTTGCCCGAGACGGAACCGGCCGCATGCAGCACGCCGGCAAACTTGGGGCCCAGGGTCGACAGTTGCGGCGCATCGAGTTTCCACGTCAGCTGGTCGGAGGCGCCGCCCAGCGCGCCCTTGGCCAGCAGGCTGTTCGGCCCCAGGCGCAGTTCCGTATCCACGCTGTCGATGCGTTTCGCGTTGGCCGACAGCTTGGCGTAGCCGGCCAGCGGGGCATTTTGCAGGGTCGATTCGCGCAGGGCCAGGTTGAGGGCCACTTGCCAGTCGCTGGTGAGGCGGCCGCTGCCGTTGAAATCCGCATTCACGTTGCCGTTGGGCATGGATGCGCCAAACGCGGCCGGGTTGATCTTTTGCAAGGAACCCGTCATTTTCAATTCCGCCTGCTGCTTCGGACCCGTCAAGCCCACGTCGCCGCTGGCGTGGATGGCGCTGTCGGGCGCGGGGCGCTTGCCGCTGGCGAGGCCCAGTCCTTTCGCGTCGGCAACAAACGTCGTGCGCGGCTGCTGCAGCGTGCCCTGCACCACGCCGCTGGCCAGCACCGTACCCAGCAAGTCGCCCTGCAGGGCGGAAAGTTGCCGTGCATCGACATTCCAGTTGAGCTTTTCGCCGGCGCCGCCAAAGTTGCCCTTGGCCGTCACGTTGTTCTTGCCCAGCGCCAATTGCACGTCGATGCCGCTGAAATGGGCCGCATCGGCCGTCAGCTTGCCCTTGCCGGTCAGGGGCTGGTCGAGCAGCTTGCTGGGGCGCACGGTGAAGTCCGCGTTCGCCAGCCACTTGGGGGCCACGTGGCCATGGGCGCGCACGTCGAGGTTCAGGTCGGCCACGGGGAAGGCGCCGAAGTCGGCGGGATTGAGGCGGCTGGTGCTGGCCACGGCCTTGAACGGTTGCTCATCCTTCAGGCTGATCTGGCCCGTCGCGTTGACGCTGCTTTTGCCTGCCTGCAAGGTTGCCTTGCGCAGTTGCACGAGCGAATCGGCCAGGGTGGCTTCCATGTCCAGGCGCAGCTTGGCTTCGCCCAGCTTGGCGCGCAGGGTTTGCGTCTTGCCGTCGCTGTCGAGCACGATATCGCCGACGATCTTCGTGCTGTTGATGCTGCTGTAGATGTGCTGCAAGTCGATCTTGTCCGTGTGCAAGGTCAGTTGCGCCGTGCCGATGGGGCCATCGACGGCGTCGCGGTTGAGTTTGCCGCCGCCCGTGAACTTGCCCGCGTTGCCGAAATCGATGATGGCCGATTCCAGGGTCGTGGCCGTCAGGGTGCCGCCCAGGCGCGCTTCGAACTGGCGCAGCGGCAGCTTTTGCTGGTCGATGGGGCCGGGCGCGGCGTGGTTGAGGATGGCCAGCTTGCCCGATACGGTTTGCTTCGTCGGCCGGGTGTCGATGGCGGCGTCGAGTTCCAGGCTCAGGTCCGCCTGCGGCAAGGTGGCGTCGAACTTGCCCGGATTGATGTTGCGGCCTTTGATGCTGGCCGAGCGCAGGATGATGACGGGGTCGAACGGCGCCAGCGCCAGCTGGGCGTCGGCCGTGGCCGCGCCCGCATTGCCCTTGGCCGTGACGTTCAGCACGTTCAGGTCGCCGCCCAGCTGCAGCGCCAGGGCGGCCGGTTTTTCGCCGGCGGCTGGGTTGATCTGCGTCAAGCCCGCCTTGCCGCTGAGCTTGAACGGCTGCGTGGCGGCGATCGTCGCGCTGGCCGTGGCCTGGCCGAACGGCGTGACGGCCGAGGCATCTTCCAGCTGCCATTGCGACTTGTCGCCCGACAAGGTGAAATGGATTTTTTCAAACACCGTATTGCCGCCCGCGCTGACGAGGGTCACCTTGTCCAGGCGCGCGTCGGCAATGCCGATTTTAAAAGGCGCGGCCAGGCTGGCGGGCATGGTCGACGGTTCCTCGGACGGCGCCGTGCTTTCCACGGACAGGCTGGCCACGTGCAGTTCGCTGATGGCGATGCCTTCCGAGAAGAACTGGAACGGCGACCAGTTGATGTCGATGTTGTCGGCCGTGATGTGCTGCGTCTTGCTGCGGTAGCTGACGTGGCCCAGGTGCATGCGGTTGTACAGCGAGCCGGACACGCCCGACACTGCGATGTCGCCGCCGCTGGCGCTGGCCACTTTTTGCACCAGCATCTGCAAGGTCGATTCGCGGCCCAGGAACCAGAAGCCGGCGCCCAGCAGCACGGCCAGGCTGGCGACGGCGATCAGCACATAGCGCACCCAGCGGCGCGGTTTTTTCGCCGGCGGTGGCGGCGCGGCGCCGTTGGGGGACTCGGTAGAAATATCGGACATCAGAAAGTGAATCCCAGAGAAAAGTGCAAACGGTAGGCGTGGACGGCGTGGCCATACGCCACGTCGACATTGATGGGGCCGACGGGGCTCTTGTAGCGCCCGCCCAGGCCATAGCCCGATTTCGGCGTCATGGCCGCTTTGACCGTGTCGGCCGCGTTGCCGGCGTCATAGAAGGCGGCAATGGCCCATTTCGGCTTGAACCAGTACTGGTATTCGGCGCTGCCGGTGAGCATGTAGCGCCCGCCGATGGTGGCGTCGCCTTCCTTCACGCCCAGTTCCTGGTAGCCATAGCCGCGTACCGACTGGTCGCCGCCCGCGCGGAACAGGTAGACGGCCGGCACGCCGCGTTTTTCCTTCGAGCCCAGCGCGCCCATTTCGCCGCGCACGATCAGCTCGCCCTTTTCGCCGAGCGGACGGTAATACACGGCCTTGCCGGCCACGCGCACGAAGCGCTCGTCCGTCAGCAGGGGCAGCAGGGCGCCGCCCACCTGGGCGTTGATGACGTAGCCCTTGGTGGGGAACAGCAGGCTGTCGAGGCTGCGCTTGGTGATGGCATAAGTCAGCGGCAAGCTCTTGCTGCGCGTCTGTTCCAGACCCACCACCGTCTTGTCTTCGCTGAGGAACTCGAACGTCAGGCTGCGCTCGAGGTTGGTGCCGCCCCAGTTGCGCTTGGCCGAGATGGTGGTGACGGCCGTGATTTCATTGGAAATATCGCTGCGCTCGAACGAGGCGCCCGCGCTGTCGTTGTAGCCGCGCTCGGTGGTCGGAAAGTAAAAATTGGCGTGCGCCGCCTGTTTCTTCGTTTCCATGGTGATCGCGCTCTTGAAGCGCGTGCCCCATACGTTGAGGTTGTCATAGTTGAGCTGGGCACGATTCCCCGTATTCGTACTGAAACCGAGACCGGCGCTGACGTTCTGCTGCTTGTTTTCCGTCACGCGCACGACCAGCGGCAGCTGCGGCGCGGGGCCGCGGTTGGCGGGCCTGGCTTCTGGCGCGGCGCCGGCGGCCTCGGCCTGCTGGCTTTCCTGGCCCGCCTCGATCTGCTCGCCCAGGATGCTGCTCATGTCGGCACTGACTTCCACGCTGGCAAAGTAGCCCGTGTCCTGCAGGCGCGCCTGGAACGATTGCAGCGCCGATTCGCTGTAATAGTCGCCCGGGCGTATCTTGTCGAGGTTGCGGATGATGCTGGCATCGTAGCGTTTCAAGCCTTCGATGCGCAGCTCGCCGAAGCGCAGCTCGGGGCCGCTGTCGAGCACCACCAGCAAGGAGACCTTGTGCGTTTCCGGGTCGACCACGGCTTGCGTATCGACCAGCTGGGCGCGCGGGTAGCGCGTCTGCACCACTTCGCGCAGCAGCGCGCGCTTGGCCGCTTCCCATTCCGCCTGGCGGAACACGCTGCCCGTCTTCAGGGCCCAGCTGCGTTTCAGGGCTTCCGTATCGTAGGGTTCGGAAGCGGCCAGCGGCGGCGTGGGATCGAAGCCGCGCAATTCCAGCTCGACCTTGTCGATGGTCACCGGCTGGCCCGGATCGACGTCGACGATGACGACGGGTTTGGCGCCCGTCGTGTCGACGCGCACCGTGACGACGGGCGTGTAGTAGCCGGCCGTGGCGATGAGGTTTTTGGCTTGCTCGGGCGTATCGCGCACGAGGCGCTGCAATTGCTCGCGGTCCATGCGCGGGTTGCCGCGGAAGCGTTCCAGGTCCAGGTTTTTTTCCAGCAGTTCATCGAGGTCGCCGGGGGCGTTGACCTTGACCTCGTACTGCAGCGGGGCGGGCGCCGTTTCCGTGGCGCTGGCGCTCTCTGGAGCAGCATCTTGCGTGGCCTCCTGGGCCCCGGCATGGGCGATGGGAAACAGCGAGATGACACTGCCGGCGGCCGCCAGTGTCAGTTGACCCATTGCTTTTGTCACTACTTGTGCCAAAATTCGTGGTCGTATCGCCTTGCCGGCAGCCGTATGCCGTATGGGTCGTGCAGAAAACATGGTGCTCCAGATGAGTAAATGCTGACTGCATGTTACCGGAATAGGTAAACTGATGGCGGACGAATAAGTATTTTTTGCGCTGGGAATCATGTTTCTCCGCGCACAATTGGAACAGAATCAAACTGAAAAGAAAGAAATTATGCTAGCAACGGACTCCGCACTGGTGCTCTTTAGCGGTGGACAAGATTCCACCACCTGCCTGGCCTGGGCTCTCAAGCACTATAGCCGAGTGGAAACCATCGGTTTTGACTATGGACAGCGCCATGCGATCGAGCTGACCGTGCGTCCCGGCGTGCTCGAGCAGATGCGCCGGCAGTCGCCCGAGTGGGACAGCCGCCTGGGCCAGGACCACATGATCGATCTGTCATTGATTTCCGCCATTTCCGATACGGCCATGACGCAGAACGTCGAGATCGTCATGCAGGAAAACGGCTTGCCGAACACCTTCGTGCCCGGCCGCAACTTGCTGTTCATGACGGTAGCCGCCACCGTGGCTTACCGCCGCGGCTTGACGGTGCTGGTGGGCGGCATGTGCGAGACGGATTTTTCCGGCTACCCGGATTGCCGCGACGACACGATGAAAGCGCTGCAAGTGGCCCTGAACCTGGGCATGAATACGCGCCTGAAGCTGGAAACGCCGCTGATGTGGCTGGACAAGGCGCAAAGCTGGGACCTGGCGGAAGACCTGGGCGGCCAGCCGCTGGTCGACCTGATCCGCAGCGGTACGCACACCTGCTACCTGGGTGAGCGTGGCGAATTGCACGACTGGGGCTACGGCTGCGGCACTTGCCCCGCCTGCTCCCTGCGCGCGAACGGCTACCAGCAATACGCGGCGAGGAAGGCGGCGAAACCGGCCCTGAAATAATCAGTTTGCGCCGTTTCTTCAAGCGGCGCGGCAGGGGGACAAGCCATGCTGTGGTTTTTGCCACAGGAGCGCCTTGCCATGACATCCCTCTTTGCCGCGCTGTACGGCCCCGTGTTATGGGCCGGCTTCATCGGCGCCGCCGCTTGCCTGATCGCGGCGTGCCACTATTCCCTCTGGGTCTTGCCGCCCTTGCTGCTGCTGGCCCTGCTCACGTCCTTTCTTGCCGAACGCTACCTGCCGTATGACGGCGCGTGGAACCATGCGCACGGCGACGGCTGGCGCGATGTCGTGCATGCGCTCGTCAACGAGGCGCTGTACCTGCTGGGCCTGGCTGCCTTTCCCTTGCTGGCAGGACACCTGGCGCTGGGCGCATTCTGGCCAGTCCAGCTGCCGTTCGGGGCGCAACTGCTGCTGGCCATCCTTATCGCCGACTGCGGCATTACCCTGGTGCATTACCTGAGTCATCATTATTACTTTCTGTGGAAACTGCATGCCGTGCACCACAGCGTGCAGCGCCTGTATGGTTTCAATGGCTGGATGAAACACCCGCTGCATCTGCTGCTGGAAGCGGCGGGCGGCATGCTGCCCTTGCTGCTGCTGGGCATACCGGAGCGTGTCATGGCCGTGCTGGCGTTTGCCGTGGCGATCCAGCTGTTGCTGCAGCACGCGAATGTCGACATGCGCATGGGGCCGCTGCGCCACGTGTTTGCCTGGGCGCCGCTGCACCGTTTTCATCACATGAAATACGGCACGGCCGGCGACGTGAATTTCGGCCTGTTTTTTACGTGCTGGGACCGCCTGCTGGGCACCTGTTTCGACGCCCCGGGCTACCGCATGCGGAGCGAGGACCTGGGCATCGGCAGCCGGCCCGATTACCCCGTCGCATATGGGGCGCAATTGATCGAGCCGTTCCGCGCGGAAGAGGGCGTGCGCGCGCCCGAGCTGCCGGCCGGCTTGCGCAACGGGTCGTAGCCGGCAGGTCAATCGAGCAGCTTGACGTCGAGCTGGCGCAAGCTGCGGTCGGCGCGCACGCCGAACAGGCTGCGCATGGTGCGCGAAAAATGCGCGGCATCGGCAAAGCCGGCGCCGTGGGCCGCGTCCGTCAGAGTGCTGCCGAGCAAGATGAAACGGATGGCCAGGCGCAAGCGGCGCCACAGCACCAGCCGCCGCACGGGCAAGCCCAGCTGGGCGTTGAACAGGCGTTCCAGCTGGCTCAGCGACAAATGCGCGGCCCCGGCCACGGCCGCCGCGCTGACCTTGCCCGACAACAATATGTCGACCTGCTCCAGCGCGCGCCGCAAGCGGGGATCGGGCAAGGGCTCGCGCGGCTGGGCCTGCAATGCGGCGGCGACATGCTCCAGCGTGGGCGCGCCAGCATGGGCGGCGGCCGCCAGCAAGGCTCCACCGCCCAGGCGCTGCGGTTCCGCATAGATGGTCAGCATGGGCGCCGGTGCGCCGACGATGGCGTGCGGGCGCAGGCTTTCGACCAGCAAGTGCCGCGCCGTGTGGACGATGCCGTCGAGCTCGGCCGTGAAGGGCGCACCTGTGCTCAGCATCAGCTGGTGCGCATAATGGGCGTGACTGTCCGTGGTGCCCGCTGCGCCATGCAAGATGGCAAAATCCGGCGCCAGCCATAGTGTTCCCTGCCAGCTATCGTGCTGCAAACGCGGCTCCCTGATGATGGATGACGGGGCGATCATAGCAGCCGGCGGGAATGGTTTTCATGGCATTGAATTTTCCTGGAGTACACATCATTGCATCGATGAAATATGTGGTCTTTTTAATACAATATTCGGCATTGCAAGGGCGCCCGCTGTAACGTACTATCATTCTCATCGACTACCGATGGTAATCGTGCAGCCCGCTGCCAGCCATGTTGCCGGCAGTGTCGCGGTTTGATGTCGTCCTGCCTGTCAGCCTGCCATGTCTACACGCGCGTCTTCGTCGTGGTTTGCCCGGCCAGTGTCGCACTGGGTGGGGCCGCGCGCCTTGGCCACGCTGGTGCTGGCGCTGTGCCTCGGATTGACGTATGGCGCCTGGCGCAATGCCCACGACGCCAGCGAACAGCAGGTGCAGGCCGATTTCGATTTCCGCGTGCGCGAACTGGTGGGCAACATCGCCGGCCGCATGCGGACCTATATCCAGGTGCTGCACGGGGTGCAGGGACTGTATGCCAGTTCGCAGGAAGTCACGCGCCGCGAATTCCATGCCTATCTGGCGGTACAGCAGGTCGACCGAAACTTTCCCGGCATTCACGGCATCGGCTACCTGCCGCTGGTGCCCGGCGCCGCCCTGGCGCGGCACGAGGCCAGCGTACGCGCGGAAGGCTATCCCGGCTATGCCGTGCGTCCGTTCGGCCAGCGGGTCTGGCATGCGCCCATCACGTATCTGGAACCTTTAAGCGACAGCAACCTGCTGGCATTCGGCTATGACATCTGGTCCGAATCCGTGCGCCGCACCGCGCTCGAGCAGGCGCGCGACACGGGCCAGGCCGCCATGACGGGCAAGATCCACCTGGTGCAAGATGGCGGCAGCGACCAGGCGCATGGTTTCCTGGTCGTACTGCCCGTGTATGACAACGGCTTGCCGCATGCCAGCGTGGAGCAGCGGCGCGCCGCCTTGCGCGCCTGGGTGTTTGCGCCGTTCCGCATGGGCGACCTGATGGCGGGCGTGGGCGGCGAGGCGGCGCGCCAGCTGGACCTGGAAATCTATGACGGCGCGCAACTGGCCGAGGCGGCCCTGATGTATGACAGCCTGCCGGGCGCCTTGTCCTCTGCCGCCTCGGACAGCCTGGTGTCGCTGCAGGCGATCACCATCGCCGGGCGCGCCTGGACCTTGCGCGTGCGCGCCATGCCGGGCTTCGATGGCGAGCTGCTGGCGCGGCCCCGCCTGGTGGCCTGGACCGGTTTGCTGGCCAGCATCGTGCTGGCGCTGGCGGCCTGGCTGCTGGCGGCGGGCCGCGCCCGCGCCCAGGCGGCGCTGGCGCGCTCGAGCGAGCTGACCGGCCAGCTGGAGCAGGGGCAGGCGAGCGTGCTGGCGATGGCCGAGGCGGCGCAACGGAGCCAGGCCATGCTGCGCAGCATCCTCGATTCGACCATCGACGGCATTCTGGTCGACAACATCAATGGCCGTATCTTTACCTCGAACCGGCGTTTCCGCGACCTGTGGCAAGTGCCCGACGCGCTCGACTGGCAAGCCGATGGCGCGGCGCTGGTGCGCCATGTGGAAAGCCAGCTGGAGCAGGCGGTGCCTTTCCTTGGAGCACGCGCCCATGCGCCGCACGGCCACCGCGAGCGGCGCGACGTGCTGCACCTGCGCGATGGACGGGTGATCGAACAATATGTGCGCAGCATGCAGTTGGGCAATGAGCAGGCGCGCCTGTGGACCTTCCGCGATATCAGCGAGCGCAGCCAGATGGAGCGGCGCGAGCATACGCGGCGGCAAGTGCTGGAAATGCTGGCCACGGGCGCGCCGCTGGAACGGGTGCTGGAAAGCGTGGTGCTCAGCGTGCAAGCCGACCATCCCGCCATGCTGTGCAGCATCTTGCTGCTCGATGAAAGCCGCCACCGCCTGGTGCTGGGCGCGGCGCCGGGCTTGCCCGCGTTTTTCAACCTGTCCAGCCATGGACACGACCTCGACACCCTGCAGGGCGTGCATGGCATCGCCGCGCAGGCCGTGCGCGACGGCCAGCGCGTGATCGTGGGCGACCTGCATGCCAATGTGCAGGAAACGATGGAACTGGCGTACCGGGCCCAGCTGCAATCATGCTGGGCCGAGCCCGTGCGTGGCGGCTCGGGCAAGCTGCTCGGGGTGCTGATGGCGTATCACCGCCAGCCGACCTTGCCGGGCGCGGCGCATCTGGCGCGGCTCAGCGAGGCGGCGCACCTGGCCGGCATGGCCATCGAGCAGGCGCAGGTGGCGCTGGCCCTGCGCGCCGGCGAAGCGCGTTTCCGCAGCCTGTACGACCACGCGCCCGTGGCCCTGTGGGAGCAGGACTGGTCGGCCGTGCGCGCTGCGCTCGACGCGCTCGAGCAGGCGGGCGTGCGCGACCTGGGCGCCCACTTCCAGGCCAATCCGGACGCGCTGCGGAAGCTGGCGGGCCTGGTGCGCATCATCGATGCGAACGGTGCCGCGCTGGCGCAGGTGCGCGCCAACGAGGACGACCAGCGCCGCGGCGCGCTGAGCCTGGCACAGAATTTCGATGACAGCGCCTTGCCCCGTTTCGGCGATGCGTTGCTGGCGCTGGCTGGCGGCGCCCACCTGTACGAGTGCGAAAGCAGCTTCGTGCGTCTCGACGGCGCGGCGCGGCAAAATGAATTGAGCCTGCTGGTGATGCCCGGGCATGCGGACAGCCTCGATTTCGTCATGGTGTCTTCGCTCGATATCACCGAGCGCAAGCGCATGAACGCGGAACTGTTGCAGCTGGCCACCACGGATTTCCTGACCGGCTTGCCGAACCGCCGTCACTTCATGGCATCGCTGGAAAACGAGCATGCTCGCTTGCAGCGCGAGCTGGCCAGCTGCGCCAGCGTGCTGATGCTCGACATCGATCACTTCAAGCGCGTCAACGACGAGCATGGCCACGCCGTGGGCGATGCCGTGCTGCGCCACCTGGGCGCGCTGATGTGCCAGGCGCTGCGCAAGGTCGACGTGCCGGGCCGCGTGGGCGGCGAGGAATTCGCCATCTTGCTGCCGGGCACGGATCTGAGCGCCGCCGCCGTGTTTGCCGAACGGCTGCGCCGGCGCGTGGCGGAAAGTTCGCTGACCATCGATGGCGGCATTGTGCTCACCATCACGGTGAGCATCGGCATGGCCGCCATGGTCGGTACCGATGCCGATTGCGACGCCGTGCTGGCGCGCGCCGACGAGGCGCTGTACCGGGCCAAGCGGGGTGGGCGCAACCGCATCGAACAGAATGACGGCGGCGGCGACGGCGTGCTCAGCAAGTTCATGGCGCAGTGATTACAGGCTGTGCTGACGCGTCTGTGCCTGTTTGCGGTTGCGGCTGACGATCAGCCAGATGATGGCGACGGGAATCAAGAGCGGCAGCAGCACGGGCGTGCTCAAGGCCAGCGCCAGCGCCACGCACAGGGCCACCACGGCGATCAGCACCACGCCCACGCCGGCCAGCACCACGCCCGTGACGACGGCGCCGCATACCAGCGCAATGGCGGCGATCAGCAAGCCGCCGCCGGCAAACACCAGGCCGAACAGCCACTCCAGCGGTCCGTCGATCTCGTCGCCGTTGAGCTGCATGTGCATGTCCGTGGCGCCGATCTTGTCGAGGAACAGGCAGGCGAGCATGACGATGAGGACGAAGGTGAGCAATTTTTTCATGGTAAGCCTCGGTGTGTGGGTGATCGGGTATTGCATGGTCACACTGTAGGCGCGCACCCCGCTTGCCGCCAGCGGCGTGCGACAGGCCGTCATTTTCACGGTATGGAAGGCGCTGGCGCCCAGAAAACACTGATCTGGAACAAGATTTCTTTTCTTGTAATGTGCGCAAGCCGTCCTATACTGAACACCTCAGTCTCGCAAGGAGGGCAACATGCTTTTGTTTGCAGATACCGGGGATCAATCGCTATCCCTTTTTCACCATCGAACCACGCGCCAGCGTAGCGCCACGCAGTCCTGCGCCGAGCCCGTCGGCGCGCCATCGGCGATACCGCCGATCATCATCAATCCTTTTAATTATCATGCGCCGCTGCCGGCCATCGACCCGCGCTGGGTACCGCCCGGCCCGCCGCTGACCTGGCCCAACCGGCCTGCCATGTCCATGTGCTGACAGTTGCCTGGGAAGATGCCGGACGGAAGCGTTGAACGTTCACCCATGCCGCCGTGAAGGCGGCACGGGCGGGCGTTTTCGACTATCATGCTAGCCCCGACCTTCCATCACGAGCACCGCCATGAGTACCGATTTCCCCGACTTTTCCGACGAAGCAGCCGAGCACGACAATGACGCCCCGATCCAGGAGCCGCGCCTGTGGGTAGGCAATGGCTGGACGGCGCGCGTGATCAAGAACGAGGAAGATGAAGGCTGGGCCGTGGCCATGATCAAGGATGGCGAACCGGAGCCGGCCCTCGTGGGCCCGTGGACCATGGGCCGCGACAAGAAAAACCCGAAGCCGCTCGACGTCAACGCCTTCAACACCCTGGTCAAGACGGCGTCCGAGGTGCTGCGCCGCCACGAGCAGCAGCTGCATGCGCAATTGCACAAGAACCTGTTCGTCGCCACCGACGAGGGGCAGATCAAGGTGATGTTCGACATCGTGCCCGACGAAGACCACCCGTACGCGGAACTGAGCGCCTACGACGCCGACGGCGAACAGATCGCCAAGGTGCGCACCTCGGCCGCGTTCAAGTTCAACGCCACGTCCGCCGCGAACTGGATCGAAGGCGGCTACCGCCGGCCGTAAGCTGCATATTGTTGGCGCCGATGCTGGTGTCGGATGACGCTCCTTCGGAGCTAATCCGACCTGCGTCCGCGGAACCGACGCATGGACAGGTGGGTCGGATCAGGCCTGCAAGGCCGTCATCCGACGTTACCGCCAGCGTCAATAATGTGTCGGATGACGCTCCTTCGGAGCTAATCCGACCTGCGTCCGCGGAACCGACGCATGGACAGGTAGGTCGGATCAGGCCTGCAAGGCCGTCATCCGACGTTACCACCAGCGTCAATAATGTGTCGGATGACGCGCTTGCGACCTCGGCGGCCCCCGCTAATCCGACCTGCCTCTTACGGCATACGCCAGCCGGTACAACAGCGGCAGCACCAGCAGCGTCAATGCCGTCGACGATAAAATGCCGCCGATCACCACGGTGGCCAGCGGACGCTGCACTTCGGCGCCCGTGCCCGTGGCAATGGCCATCGGCACGAAACCGAGCGACGCCACCAGCGCCGTCATCAAGACGGGCCGCAAACGCGTGATGGCCCCCTCGCGTATCGCATCCTGCAAGGGCATGCCCTGTTCGCGCAGCTGGCGGATGTAGGCAATCATCACCAGGCCGTTCAGCACGGCCACGCCGGACAGGGCGATGAAACCGACAGCTGCCGAGATCGACATGGGAATGTCGCGCAGCCACAGGGCGACGATGCCGCCCGTCAAGGCGAACGGGATGCCGCTGAAGACCAATAGTCCATCCTTCACGTTGCCGAACATGGCGAACAGCAACACAAACACCAGCGCCAGCGCCACGGGCACCACCAGTTCCAGGCGTTTCGTGGCCGACTGCAATTGCTCGAACTGGCCGCCCCAGCTGGTCCAGTAGCCGGCAGGAATGGCCACCTGCGATTGCAACTGCTGCGTGGCATCGGCCACGAAGGAGCCGATATCGCGCCCGCGCACGTTGGCGCTGATGACGATGCGGCGCTTGCCGTCTTCGCGGCTGATCTGGTTCGGCCCCGGCGTCACTTGCAGGCTGGCCACTTCGCCGAGCGGGATGAAGCGGGCGCGGCCTTCCGCCGCCGCGCCCAGGGGCAGGGCGATGGGCAGGCGTTTGAGTTGCTCCAGGTCGCTGCGCAGGCTGTCGGGCAGGCGCACGACGATGTCGAAGCGGCGGTCGCCCTGGAACAGGGTACCCGCCTCTTGCCCGCCGATGGCCGTGGCGATCGCCGCTTGCACGTCGGCAATATTGAGGCCATAGCGGGCCGTCTGCTCGCGGTCGATCTGCACCGTCAGCATGGGCAGCCCCGTCGTCTGCTCGACTTTTACCTCTGTTGCGCCCGGTATCTTGCCCAGCACGCCGGCAATCTTCGCCGCCGTGCTGTCGAGCACGCCCATATCGTCGCCGAACAGTTTCACGGCCACGTCGCTGCGCACGCCGGAAATCAGTTCATTGAAGCGCAGCTGGATCGGTTGCGAAAACTCGTAATTGTTGCCCGGCAAGCTGGTGGCCGTCGCTTCGATTTCCGCCAGCAATTGCTCGCGCGACTTCTTCGGTTCTGGCCATGCGTCGCGGGGTTTCAGCATGATGTAACCATCGGAAATATTCGGCGGCATGGGGTCGGAGGCGATCTCGGCCGTTCCCGTACGGGCGAACACGCGCGCGATTTCCTTGTGGTTTGCCATCAGCTTGCTTTCCAGCTGCTGCTGCATGGCCAGCGATTGCGTCAAGCTGGTGCCGGGGATGCGCAGGGCCTGGATGGCGATGTCGCCCTCGTTCAGGCTGGGCACGAATTCGCTGCCCATGCGCGTGGCCAGCAAGCCCGACAGCACGACGGCTACCGCCGCGCCCGTCAACACGACGGGCGTGTTGCGCATCACCTTGTCCAGCAGCGGCGCGTACCAGCGCTTGGCGGCGCGCATGATGGCGTTTTCCTTCTCCGCCACCTTGTCGCCGATAAACAGCGCCACCGCGGCCGGAATGAAGGTGATCGACAGCAGCATGGCGCCGAGCAGGGCGATGACCACCGTCAGGGCCATCGGCGTAAACATGCGGCCCTCCACGCCCGTCAGCGCGAAGATGGGCAGGTACACGACCATGATGATCAGCTGCCCGTACAGCAAGGGGCGGCGCGCTTCTTGCGATGCCGCAAACACTTCCTGAAAACGCTCCTGCAAGGTCAGCGGCCGTCCCAGTTTTTGCTGCGCATGGGCCAGGCGGCGCACGCAGTTTTCCACGATGACCACGGCGCCATCGATGATGATGCCGAAATCGAGCGCCCCCAGGCTCATCAGGTTGGCGCTCACATGGTATTGCACCATGCCCGTAAACGTGAACAGCATGGCCAGCGGAATCACCATGGCCGTGATGACGGCCGCGCGGATATTGCCGAGGAACAAAAACAAAATGGCGATCACCAATACCGCCCCTTCCAGCAGGTTTTTCTTCACCGTATTGATGGCCTTGTCGACGAGCACCGTGCGGTCATACACGGTGACGGCGTGCACGCCTTTCGGCAGGCTGCGGTTGATCTCGATCATCTTCTTGTCGACGGCTTGCGACACGGCGCGGCTGTTTTGCCCGATCAGCATGAAGACGGTGCCGAGCACCACTTCGCGGCCGTTTTCCGTGGCCGCGCCCGTGCGCAGCTCGCGCCCCAGCACCACGTCGGCCACGTCGCGGATGCGGATCGCCACGCCCTGCACATTGGCGACGACGATGTTGCCGATGTCGTCCTTCGATGCCACCTGGCCCGGCGCGCGTATCAGCAGCTGCTCGCCCTGCTTTTCGATGTAGCCGGCGCCCACGTTGCTGTTGTTGCGCTCGAGCGCCGTCACCACGTCTTGCAGGCTGATGCCGTAGGCGGCCAGTTTTTCCGGGTAGGGCGCCACCTGGTATTGCTTGGCGTAACCGCCGATGGCATTGATTTCCGTGACGCCCGTGACATTGCGCAACTGCGGCTTGATGATCCAGTCCTGGATTTCGCGCAAGTCCGTCGGCGTGTAGGGCGTGCCGTCCGGCTTTTTCGCGCCCTCCTGCGTTTCCACCGTCCACAGATAGATTTCACCGAGACCCGTGGAAACGGGCCCCATCTTCGGCGTGATGCCGGCCGGCAAGCTTTCCTTCGCTTCCTGCAGGCGCTCGTTGATCATCTGGCGGGCAAAATAAATGTCCGTACCATCCTTGAAGATCACGGTCACTTGCGACAAACCATAGCGCGACAGCGAACGCGTCTGCTCCAGGTTGGGCAAGCCGGCCATGGCCGTCTCGATGGGGAAGGTGACTCGCTGCTCGGTTTCCAGCGGCGAATAGCCGGCGGACTGGGTATTGATTTGCACCTGCACGTTGGTGATGTCGGGCACGGCGTCGATGGGCAGCTTCTGGTAGCTGTAGATACCCAGGCCGGCCATGGCGGCCACGGCCAGCATCACCAGCCAGCGCTGGTCGATGGCAAAGCGGATCAAGCGTTCAAACATGATGGTTTCCTTAGCTTTGACGTGATCAATGTTCGTGGCCGGCAGAATCTTTGCCCAGCTCGGACTTCAGGACAAAACTGCCTTGCGCCGCGTACGGCGTGCCGGCGACCAGGCCCTGCTTGATGTGCGTCAGATTGCCATCGCTGCGGCCCAGCACCACGGGCGTGGCCTGGTAGCCATCCTTGACCTGCACGAAGACGACGGGCTTGTCTTCCACCGTCTGGATGGCCGTGCTGTGCACTGTGACGGGCGCGTCCGCTTCACCGGACACCACTTCCACCGTGACGAACAGGCCCGGGCGCCAGGCCATGTCCGGGTTCTGCAAGCTGATGCGTGCCTTGGCCGTGCGCGTCTGCTCGCCCAGCAGTGCGCCCACGTAGGTGATCGTGCCTTGCGCGCTGGCGTCGAAAGCGCTGGCTTTCACCTCGGCCTTGCCTCCCATGCGCACGGTGGCCAGGTCTTTCGCCGGCACGGCGATTTCCGCCCACACGGTCGACAGGTCGGAAATGACGAAGATGTTCGCGTCTTCCTTGACGGCTTCGCCCAGGGTGATGTGTTTTTCCAGCACCATGCCGTCGAACGGCGCGCGGATCTCGTAGCGGTTCAGCGGCCCTTTGCTGGCCCCGGTCCCGGCGCCGCTGGCGCCCAGCGCGCTGAGTTTTTGCTGCGCATTCTGCACGGCGATTTCCGCCTCGCGCCACGCCTGCTGCGCCTGCAGGTAATCCTGTTCGGCCGAAATTTTCTCGCGCCACAGTTTTTCTTCGCGCTCATACGTGGAGCGGGCCAGGGAGAGCCGCCGCTGCGCCGACAGCAGCGTGCTGCGCTGTTCCGACAGTTCCGTGCTGGCGATGACGGCCAGTACCTGCCCCTTTTTCACCAGTTGGCCCAGGTCCGCCTGCACGGCTTCCACCACGCCGGCCAGACGGGGCACGACGTGGGCCGTGCGGTCTTCGTTGAAA
This sequence comes from Janthinobacterium sp. HH106, assembly GCF_001758725.1. Taxonomy (NCBI): domain Bacteria; kingdom Pseudomonadati; phylum Pseudomonadota; class Betaproteobacteria; order Burkholderiales; family Oxalobacteraceae; genus Janthinobacterium; species Janthinobacterium sp. HH106. Next base: position 188,705 of record NZ_LRIC01000073.1, read on the forward strand.
CGGATTTCGCCGGGCAGGGCGACCGTCGTCTTGATGCGGCCGGGCGCGGCCGTGGCGATGACGACGCCGGCCGCGCGGCTTTGCGCCGCCGTCAATTCCAGCTTGCCTTCCACTTCCTCGTGGCCGTGTTCGTCTTTCTTTTCAGCGTGGGCTTCCACCTTGACGGCGGTGGACGGCGCGGTCCTGGAATTGCCCGTGCCGAGGATGAGGATGGCCAGCACGATGCCGGCGGCCGCGATGGAAGCGATGGCGATCGCCTGCTTTTTGTTCAGTGTGATGTTCATGGAGGGTATTCCTTACAGGGGAGCTGGTGTGCCCAGCAGGCGCTCGATCTCGGCGGCGGCGTGCTGCGCTTCCGTCAGCGCGCGCAGGTATTGGTTTTTGGCTTGCAGCAAGGTGCGCTGGGCATCGAGCACGTCGAGGAAGGCGAACTTGCCGAACTCAAAGCCCTTGCTGGCCGCGTCGTAGGCGCTTTGGGCGCCGGGCAAGATATCCAGGCGCAAGCTTTCCACGTCGAGCCGGGCCGTGGCCAGGCGTTCGCTGGCGGCGGCCACGTCCGTCTGCACGGCGATGCGGGCGGCGGCCAGCTCGTCGCTGGCCTTGTCGCTGCGGCGCAAGGCGTCGAGCTTGTTGCCGGCATTGCGGTCGAACAAAGGCAGCGGCAGGGCCAGGCCGATGATGGCCTGGTTGCGGCCCAGTTCTTCCGAGCGCTTCATGCCGATGCTGAGCGTGACGTCGGGCGTGGCGCGCCGCTGTTCCACGTCCAGCATGGCTTGCCGCTGGGCCAGCGCGCTGCGCGCCTGGCGCACGGCCGGCGCCTGCTCCAGCCGTGCCGCCAGTTCGCTGGCGGGCGGCAGCTGCGGCAAGGTTTCCAGCCGGCCCTCGGCTACGCTAAAGCGGGGCGCGGCATTGCCCCACAGGGCGGCCAGGCGCTTGCGGGCGCCAGCCAGCGTGCTGCGGGCCAGGTTCAGTTCCAGCCGCACGCTCGCTTCGGCGACCCTGGCGCGGGTTTCCTCGACAGGCGAGGCCTTGCCGGCCGTCACCCGGCGCGCCGTGATGTCGCTGGCGCGCGCGGCCAGCGCCTGCGCGCTGTCGGCCAGGCGCAAGCCTTCCTGCGCCGCCAGCACGTCGACAAAGGCGGACGTGACTTGCGCGCGCGTGTCGGCTTGCTGCAGTGACAGGCCGGCCTGCGCCAGTTCCTGGCCCTGCTGCGCGACGGCGGCGCGCGCACCGCGTTTGCCGCCCAGCTCTATGAGCTGGTTCAGCTGCACGGTGGTGCTGCGCGTGGCGCGCCGCGTGTCTTCCAGCACGGTTTGCAGTTCCGGGTTGGGCAGGGCGCGCGCCTGTTGCATGGCGCCGCCCTGGGCCGCCAGTTCATGGCGGGCGGCCGACAGGGTGGCGTTGCCGCCTTCGGCCAGGGCCAGCGCGGCGGGCAGGGTCAGGGGAGCGGCGGCTTCTTCAGGTGTTTGCGCGTGCGCAAAGTTGCCGGCCAGCAGGCCAGCGGAAAGTAACAAGATGATTTGGTACATCGAATTCTCCAGGGAATGGAAAAAGAATTCGACGGGACGCGCAGGCTGGCGCCTGCTTTAGTCAGGCCCGCATATTGCGATCAGTGAAAGAAGCGTCCCGTCGGCCTAGATGGCCGACGACCAGTCAGGGCGCTTGGGAGCGTCCGGGATGTGGGAAGCGTAAAAGAAGGGGGACGTATCCGCGTTGACGGACGCCATGTCGCCGACCGGCAGGCTGGAGCCGGCCGGCAGCCATGCGTGGCCGATGCCATGGCAGACATTGCAATCGCTGTGCGGCTGGCCTTTTTTCTGCTGCTCAGCTTTATCGCCGGCGGGTTTTTTGTCCGCATCGGCCTTGTGCTGGTGGCTGTGGTGGCCCAGGTGCTGCGCCGCCTTGCCTTCCTCGTGCAGGCAATACGCGCTCGCCGCGGCCCAGGACATCTGGAGCGGAAGCACGAACAGCAGCAAAATGAGGAAGAATTGTCGCATGGTGACGGCTATTGTACAGAAAGGCGGGCGGCCGTGCCGTGCTTAGCGTGGCTGGGCGCGCCACGCCTTCAGCTGCGCGGCAATCGCCTTGCCCTGGAATAGCTGCGGCTCGGAATGCTCTTCCGCCTCCATGCCGCCTTCGAGGAAATCGGCCGCCTCGCGCGCCTGCACCAGCACCTTGGCCTTGTCGAACGCCTCGGCAAAGCCGGCGCTCTTGGGCAAGGCTTCCTTGAAATACGCTTCGCTGAAGTAAGTAAAATCGTTCTGGTCGTCGCAGCCGAACGAGGTGCGGTCGCTGCGCGCGGCCGTGATGATGAGGGTGTTGTCATCTTTTAATGGCGCAATGAAGCCGCCCGCGTAGCAGGCCGAGATCACGATGACTTTCCAGCGGATGCCGCTGTGCTTGAGCATGCCCGCCAGCTCTTGCGCGGGCAGGCTGTGCAAGTCCATGCCGTTTTGCGCCAGCGCCAGTTCGTGCTCGGGCGAGCCGTGGCTGGTGAGAAATAAAAACAGGATGTCGTTGGCCTTGTCCATCTTCGCGCCCAGGGCGTCGAGGCTGGCGGCGATGCTGGTGCGCGTGGCCATCGGCTGCTGCGCCACCGTGTTGCGGCTGTTGACCAGCATCAGGGAGCGGCCCACGGTGCCGTAATCGCGGTCGAACTGGCGCTGCACGAAGGCCGTTTCGCGGTGAAACACTTCCTGCGCGCCATCGCCGGCCACGCCCAGCAGGTACAGATTGATCTTTTTCGCCGCATCGCGCGGCGCGATCCGGGCCAGGGCGCCGTCGAGCAGGGTGCGCTGGTTGTACAGGGCCAGCTCGATATTGTCGCGCGTGAGCTTGTCTGCGGCCGGGTCGTCCAGCTGGCCTTCCGTCCAGTTGCCGCTGTCTTCGCGGCGGCCGTCCGCCTGCGCCACGGCATAGCGCAGCACGCCCTTGCCGTCGAACTGGCCATTCTTGAAGCCACCCCGGTATTCGTCGCCGTCGACCGTGCGCAGCACGCCTTCGCCCTCGAATTTCCAGTCTTTCAGCTCGCCTTCATAGTGGATGCCGTCGCTGGTGGTGACCTTCGCCTTGCCCTGCACCTGGCCCTGGACGAATTCGCCTTCGAAGACGGTGCCGTCCGTGTCGGTCAGCTTGCCGGCGCCGTGCGGGCGCCAGTGCTTGAAATGGCCCTCGAAGGTGGCGCCGTCGGCGCCCTGGAAGCGGCCTGGTCCCTCGAAGCTGCCGTTGACGAAGCTGCCCGCATAGATTTCGCCCTTGGGCGAGGTGTAGCGGCCGATGCCGTCGAAGGCGCCCTGGCGGAAGGCGCCCGTGTATTCGACGCCGGACGCCTGGCGCAGCTTGCCCTGGCCGGAAAACACGCCGCGCGCGAAGCCCCCTTCGTAAAACGCGCCGCTCGCGTATTCGAGCCGCCCCTGGCCGTGCATCTTGCCCGCGACGAGGGGGCCGAAATAGCGTCCGCCATCGGCCGTTTCCGCCGCCGGCGCCTTGGCTGGTGCGGCGCACAATGGCGGCATGCCCAGCGCGGCAAAGGCCAGCAGGCCGGCGAGGGTGTAGGGGCGAAGCGAGGCGCGTAGCGTGGCAGTCATGAGGACGGTCTGGTCTGTAGGAAGGGGCCTAGTCTGCCACTGTATCGGCCAGGTGGCAAATGCGCGCGTGGCGAGTGTTGCTATCGCTCAAGGCAAGATTCTGCGTTTTATGCCGTGCCAAGGCTGGGCTGAACTGATAATATTGATTTTCAGAACATATACTTGCACAAGGTACATAGTCACCCATGGAAAGCCGTCTCAGCCGCCTGGAAGCCGTCCAGACCGTGTTGCTGGAAATCGGGCAGCGCTCGAGCACCTGCAGCGATATCAGCGAATTCCTGCAGGCGGTGCATGCGGCGCTGGGGCGCATCATGTATGCGGCCAACTTTTACGTGGCGCTCAGCGACCGCGACCACGGCCTCGTGCGCTTCCCGTATTTTGTCGACGAATTCGACGCCGCGCCCGATCCGGACGAGGGCGTGCGCCTGGCCAGCGCCGCGCAGTCGCCCACGGCATGGGTCATCGTCAACCGCAAACAGCTGGTGATGACGGCCGACGACGACGCCATGCGCGCCATCGGCGGCGGCGCCTGGGGCGGCGGCACGGCGGCCGAGCACTGGATCGGCTGTCCGCTGCTGGACCAGCAGCACCAGGTGCTCGGCGCCATCGTCATCCAGAGCTACGACGCGCAGCACCGCTTCAGCCTGGAAGACCAGGCCCTGTTCGCGCTGATCGCCACGCACGTGTCGAGCGCCCTGCAAGGCATGCAAAGCATGGACCGGCTGGAAAAGGCGGTGCAGGAGCGCACGGCCCTGCTGGCGCACGAGGTGGCCGAGCGCCGGCGCGCGGAAAACCTGCAGCATGCGCTGTATGAAATCGCCAACCTGTCGGCGCAGGCGGCCGACGCGACGACCCTGTATGCGCGCCTGCACGCCATCATCAGCGAACTGGTGACGGCAAAGAATTTCCTCATCGCCCTGTACCACCCGGACAACAAGGACATCACGATCCCGTATTTCGTCGACGAGAAAGATGCGCAGGCGCCCGTAAAACGCTTTCATTACGGCATCGGCATGAGTTCCTATGTGCTGGCGCGCCGGCAGGCGTGCCTGCTCGATGCGGACAGCTATGCGGCGCTGGTGGCCAGCGGCGAGATGGACGAGCCGCTGGGCAATGTGGGCATCGCCAGCTGGATGGGCGCGCCCATGCTGCTGGGCGAGAGAAAGTATGGCGTGATCATCGTGCAAAGCTACGACGAATCCGTCGTGTATGGCCAGGCGGAACTGGACGTGCTGGCCTTCATGGCCAGCCACGTGGCCGTGGCGATGGCCCGCATCCAGGCCGACAGCGCCATGCGCCAGGCCAAGGAAGCGCTGGAAGAGCAGAACGCGGCCCTGAACAGCGCCTTGAACGCCTTGCAGGAAGCGCAGTCGGAACTGGTGCGCCAGGAAAAGCTGGCGTCCCTGGGACGCCTGGTGGCGGGCGTGGCGCATGAAATCAATACGCCGCTGGGCATTTGCGTGACGGCCACCAGCCACCTGGTGCAGGAATTGAAGCTGACGCGCGAAGACCTGGACGGCGGCCAGCTCGATGAAGACGGCTTGCGGCAATTTTTCGACATCATCGACCAGACCCTGCGCATCATGACGACGAACACGCAGCGCGCCGCGGCGCTGGTGCGCAGCTTCAAGCAGGTGGCCGTGGACCAGTCCTCGGACGAATTGCGCAGCTTTAACTTGCGCAAATATCTCGATGAAATCCTGCTGTCCTTGCAACCGAAGCTCAAGGGCAAGCCGGTCAAGGTGGAGATCGATTGCGCGCCCGAGGTGCAACTGCGCAGCTATCCGGGCGCCGTCTCGCAGATCGTCACGAACATGGTGGTCAATTCATTGGTGCACGGCTTTGCGGAAGGCGAGCCGGGCAGGATCAAGATCAGTGCCAGGACGGCCGGCGACATGCTGGAACTCGACTACAGCGACGACGGCATGGGCATGGACAGCGCCACCCTGGGCCAGCTGTTCGATCCTTTCTTCACGACCAAGCGGGGCTCGGGCGGCAGCGGCCTGGGTGCGCACATCCTGTACAACCTGGTGACGGGGCCGCTGGGCGGGACGGTGAAGGTGGTCAGTGCGCCGGGGATGGGGTTGCATTACAAGATACGCTTTCCGCTGGAGCCACGTAGGTCGGATTAGCGGCAAGGCCGCGTAATCCGACGCCGGCGGCTAGGCTAAAAACGGCGGGCCGGAGACGCGGGCCTGAGAAAATGCCGATGGCGGCGTTGCGGCTCCTTGCCGTACATGCGTACTGTCTGCGTCGCCGCGCCTTGCCCTCGACATTTTTCAGGCTCGCTTGGCCCGGAATACCTGTGTTGGGGGCTTGGGCCGAGGCGTGTTTTGCTGGTGTGCAGATCGCGTAATCCGACAACATCGTTGGCGTGGCTGCCGGTGGTGTCGGATTACGGCCTGCGGCCTAATCCGACCTACGCCAGCTTTTTATCGGGGAAGCGTTAGTTCAAGGCATGCTACGTAGGTCGGATTAGCGGCAAGGCCGCGTAATCCGACACCACCGCCAGCTTTTAATCAGGGAAACGTTGATTCAGCGCCAGGGCCTCGTCCAGGTTCGCAATCAGCAACTCCACATACTGCGGGTCCAAATGGCTGCCGCTCACTTCGCGCAGGTAGCTGACCACGCGCTCGAGGGGCCAGGCATCCTTGTAGCAGCGCTTGTGCATGAGGGCGTCGAAGACGTCGGCGACGGCGGCGATGCGCGCGTATTTGTGGATGTTTTCGCCCACCAGGCCTTGCGGGTAGCCGCTGCCGTCGAATTTTTCATGGTGCTGGTGGGCGATCACGGCGGCCGCCTTCAAGAGCGGGCGCTGCGAGCCGTCGAGGATGGACATGCCCACCGTCGGATGCTGCTTCATGATTTCCCACTCGGCCGCGTCGAGCTTGCCAGGTTTCAGCAGCACGGCATCGGGCGTGGAAATCTTGCCGATGTCGTGCATGGGCGCCGCGTGGCGCAGCACCATGGTTTCCTCTTCCGACATGCCGGAGGCCTGCGCCAGCAGCTGGCACACTTCGGCCATGCGGCGCACGTGGTTGCCCCCTTCGTGCGAGCGCGATTCGACCACGTCGCCCAGGCGCAGGATCAGCTCGGCCTGGGTATCGGTGATTTCCTGCGTCAGCAGGATGTTGTCGAAGGCGATCGCCACGCCGGAACAAAATACTTCCAGCAGCTGCGCGTCGAGGTCGGAAATCTCTTCCACGCCCTTGAGCACCAGCAGGGAGGCCTTGCCGCTGCTGTTGGGGAAATAGCCGACATAGGTGTCGCCATGCAGGCGCGAAATTTTATTGCTCTTGGCGTCGTCCAGCTGCGACAGCAGGGACGGGCTGAGGATGCCGCCATCGGCTTCATGGTCGCCGATCTGCGCGAGGATTTCATAGTCCTGCTCGCCCGTGATGGCGCTGGCGCCGCGCAGGCGTAGCAGCATGCTCGTTTCCAGGCGCAGCAGGGCGACGACTTGCTGCAGCAGGCCGCTGGCGAAGTCGCGCAGGTTGCGCTGCTTGAAAATGTGCGCCGAGGCGGCGATGACGCGCTCGAGGCCTTCGCGGTAGTGCAGCTGGGCCTGGCGCGCCTCTTCCACCTTCATGATGTCGCGGTAGGCGCGCAGGGCGGCAAAGGTGGTGGTAAACAGCTTGGTGCGGTCGAGCTCGGTTTTTTCCTTGTAGTCGTTGATGTCGTAGTTGACGATCACCCGTTCTTCCGGCGCCTGTCCCGGCTGCCCCGTGCGCAGCACGATGCGCGTAAACTGGTTGCCCAGGTCTTCGCGCATCCAGCGCGCCACCTCCAGGCCGCTGTCTTCGCGTTCCATCACCACGTCGAGGAAGACGAGCGCGATGCCCTCTTCGCGCGCCAGCACCTGCTTGGCCTCGGCGCCGCTGTACGCGTGCACGAAGCTCAGGGCGCGGCCCTCGAGACGGAAACGGCTCAGCGTGAGTTCGGTGATGTCGTGGATGTCGGGTTCATCATCGACGAGCAGGACTTTCCAGGGAGGTAACTTGGGCGATGCAGATGACAAAAATGACATAAGGGCGAGTTCCGCTAAAAGGCATAACTGACGCAATGCTGAGACGCCCGCGCCAGGAATTCCTGTGCGCCATGACCGGCGTTGCGCGTTTTTCGGGCGCATTTTGTCGATTGTAGACCGACCGCTAAGTATTAACAATAAGCAAGAACAATTGACTAAAATCATGCAACACACGTGCTAAAAAAGCACTTTAAATCCATGCTTTCTACACTATCTATACTTTATCGCTTAGGCAACTATATTTTCAAGACAATACTTTGTTTTAATTAATATTGCTAATGAATCTGCAAAAAAATACGGCGTCTTTCCTTCTTGGCGAAAAACCGGAAAAGTAACAAGGTATGAATTACGCGCCAGAAGGGACTGGAGCGCGCTATATTGGACAGGCATAAGAAGTGGCTCCATGCCACTCATATTTCCTGAAAGGGTACATCATGCAAAAGCAAACGACACGGGCCCTGATCGCCGGCCTGGCCTTGCTGGCCAGCAGCGCGGCCTGGGCAGGAACTGAAGTGCGGTTCAGCAAACCGGATCAATACACGGACGTTCCGTTCAATCCGCAGGACCGCGACGACGTGCTGAAGGAACTGAGCCGGCATTTCGAGAAACTGGGCGCATTGTTGCCGCCCGGGCAAACCTTGAAAATCGACGTCACGGACGTGGATCTGGCGGGACGTGAAAACCCGTCGCTGCGTGCGGGCCAGGATATCCGCGTCATGAATGGCCGGGTCGACTGGCCGCGCATGCGCCTGCACTATGTGCTGGAACAGGATGGCAAGGTCATCAGCAGCGGCAATGCTGCCCTGTCCGACATGTCGTACCTGACCCGTCTCAATCCTTACTTCAGCAATGAAAAGTTGCGCTATGAAAAGTTGATGATCGATGACTGGTATGCCGATACCTTTGGCATCAAGGTAAAGCGCCACGCGCGCAAGTAAACGGCCCGGTCAGTCGCGTGGCGCCACGCGAAACGTATTGCGCTCCGGAAATGTTCACTTCAGGCTATAGTCAGGCAGGGCAGGCAGAGGCCGGCATGGAGCTGCCGCCGGGCCGTGAACTTTCTGGAGGGAAGGCATATGCGTATTTCCACGATGACGAAAACATGGATAGCCGCCTTGGCGCTGGCTGCGGGCAGCAGTGCCTGGGCGGGCGTCCAGGTGACGTTCGAAAAACCCGACGACTATTCCGACGTGCCGTTCAGCTCGCGCGACCGGGAGCAGGTGCTGGCGGGCCTGGCGGATCACTTCAGCTGGTTAGGCAAGAGCTTGCCCCCCGGTCAGGACCTCAGGATCGAAATCACCGATGTCGACCTGGCGGGACGCGAAGACCCGGCGCGCCGCGGCGCCTTCGATGTGCGCGTGATGACGGGCCGTGCTGACTGGCCGCGCCTGCGCTTGCGCTATACGCTCGAGCAGCATGGCAAAGTCATTGCCAGCGGCAACGCTTATCTGTCGGATATGTCCTATTTGCAACATATCAACCGTTATTCCAGCAACGATGCCTTGCGCTATGAAAAGCGCATGATCGACGAGTGGTTCAAGAATACCTTCGGCGTCAAGCCCCAGGGCCGCAGCAGTCCCGTCCTGACCTTGCAGCCGCGCGCCGTTCAGCGCAGGTAATCAACGCAAATAAGCGTCTTCGATGTGCGCCAGCTGGCCGTTCTGCCGCATGGCAAGCAGGGCGGCATTCATTTTCTCGATGAAATCGGTCTTGTAGGAAGGCGTGTTGCGCGCGCTGTAGGCGATGTAGGTGGCTTCGGACGACAGTTCCAGCACTTCGCGCAAGTGAAAACCGTAGCCGGCCAGTTCGCCTTGCAGCCGGCGCGCCGTATGGCGTGCCGCGCCGCGGTCGCTGGCGTAGCAATCGATGCGCCGCAGGGCCAGTTTCTTCAGATTCGCCTCATTGCCCTTGGCCGCATCCAGGCGCAGCAGCCCCTGGCGGGCGGGCGCCATCAATTTTTCCGACAGTAAAAATCCTGTGTTGACGCCGATGGTCAGGCCCGCAAAGTCGGCCGGGAAGTGCGTGCGCGGCGTGCGCATGACGGCGTCATGGCAAAACAGCACCACCGATTCGCGGTGCAGCATGGCCGAGTACGGCTGCACGTATGGCCGTTCCGTCTTGCGTCCGGGCGGAAACAAGCCGAAAACCTTGCCTTTTTCCAGCGCATCGAGCCCCCGTTTCCAGGGGCGCGGCTGCAGTTCCAGCCGGTACCCGGGCATCCGGCTGGCCGCCTGGCGCAGGATATCGATGTACATGCCCTTGAAGGCGCCGTTTTCCACATAGCTGTACGGCGCATAGTCATCGTCACCGTACAGGATCACGGTTTGCGGCGCGGCCAGGGCGGGCGGCAACATGCCCAGCAGGGCCAGGGCCAGGCAGAGTCTTGCCGTGATTGCTGATTGCATGCCGCTCCAGATTTAATGTCTTCCTGATAAGCATACAGCATGGCGGCATGACGGCCCGTTTAATCGATCCTTCAATCGATCCAGTTCACCAGTGGAAACTTGCTTGCGAACTCTTCCGCCATGGGCACGACCTGGCTGCGCTTGTAGTTGAAGAAGACAAAGCCGGACTTGGCCATCGCGATCAGGGTGTTGTCGCGCGGACGCGTGATGCGGAAGGTGATGTCGCCGCCATACTTGTTGAAATCCATGACGCCCACTTCGAACAGCAGCTGGTCGCGCGCATGGGCTTCGGCGCGGTAGGTGGTGGCCAGGTCGGTGACGATGATGCCGGTGCCGTCCGCTTCGATGTCGCGCACGCCATATTCGAACAGGAAGCGGGCGCGCGCCTCGGAAATCATGGAAATCATGGAATCGTTGCCGAGATGGTTGCCGGCGTTGATGTCCGTCGTGCGTACCGTCAGTTGCGAGGAATAGCAGTACTGGTCTTCGGGGAATTCAAGTTTCAAACGGGCCATGGTGTTCTCTTGGGCTGGTGCGCAGGGCGCGGCGAAAAAATCCAATTCTAGCCGGTTCGCCGTGCCCCGTCGAAAAACGCCGCCTCAGGCGTGCGCTGCCATGACTGCTTGCGCACGCTGACTGGCCTATGCTTATTTACGGACAATCCGGTACACCTTGCCCGTGCCGCTCAGCATGTACAGCTCGTTTTGCGCATCCTGGCCAAACGACAGGATGTTGCCCACGTTCGTGATGCCCCAGTCCGTCACAGCGGAGGCGGCGCCATTGCTGTAGCTGAAACTTTTCAGCCAGCCGCCGCAGTAGTCGGAATACAGGTATTGTCCCGCCAGTTCCGGCAAGGCCGTGCCCCGGTACACATAGCCGCCCGTGATGGAGCAGTTGCCCGCACTGCCGGTGTCGTATTCGATAACGGGCAATACCAGACCCGCCTGATTGCAACTGGCGCTGTTGTAACAGTGCGCGCCTTCCATGATGTTCCAGCCATAGTTGTTGCCCGCCTGGCCCACGGGACGCACATCGACTTCCTCCCAGTTGGCCTGGCCCACGTCGGCGATATACAGCAGCTGGGCCGGTACGTCGAAGGCGTAGCGCCACGGATTGCGCAAGCCGTAGGCCCAGATTTCTCCGCGCCCGCCCGCCGTGCCGGTAAATGGGTTGCCGGGCGGAATGGCGTAAGGCTGGGCTACCGTGCTGGCGTTGACATCCAGGCGCAGCAGCTTGCCCAGCAGCACATTCGTGTTTTGCGCATTGCGGGGCGGGTCGCCGCCACCGCCGCCGTCGCCCGTGCCCGCATACAGATAGCCGTCCGGCCCAAAACTGAGCAAGCCGCCATAGTGGTTGCTGAACGTGGGGTGGGCAATCGTGAGGATGGTCAGCGCGGACAGGGGATCGGCCACGTTGGCGTTGCCGGCCGACACTTGCCTGCGCTCGATGACGATATCGCCAGCCAGGTTGGTGTAGTAGATGAAAAAATAGCCATTGCTGGCGTACTGTGGATGGAAGGCCATCGACAGCAAGCCCCGTTCGCCGCTGGTGGTGGTGAGCGTGCTGATGTCGAGGAAGGGCGTGGCCAGCAGGTTGCCGTTCTGCACCACGCGGATGCGGCCGGGACGCTCCACAATGAAAAGGCGGCTGTCGCCGGGCGGCGCCGTGAGGAAGAGGGGGGAGCTCAAGCCGCTGGCCACTTCCTGCAGGCGCAGGGCCAGCGGCGCGGCCGCCGCATACAGGACGCTGGCGCTGGCCGTGGTGCCCGCATTGACCTGCACCTGTTGCGTGACGGGCGTGGGCGCCAGGCTTCCCGTGCCCTGCGCCACGCTGGCGGCATTGATGGCGTAGGCGCCGGGCGCCAGGCCGGTGAGCGTGGTGGTGGCCGTCAGCGTCTTGCTGTACGACGCAGGCCCCGTGACCGTGACGGCGCCCGCCACGCCGGCCGGCAAGCCGCCGATGGTGACGGTCAGATCGCCCGTGGTCGCGCCGGGCGTCGGGTGGTGATGGCCGCCGCCGCAGGCGGTCAGCAGGGCCAGGCAGCATGCCAGCAGCAGGGCCAGCCAGGGGCGGGCAGAGCGGTGAAGGAAAGGGCGCATGTCAGTCTCCTGCGGGAACGCGGCAATGGCTGCTCGATCGGTGCTGGGCTTGTGCCAAGAATGCGCGTCTGTAGGGCGGGAAGATTGAGCTGCCACAAACGTGCGGCGCCATCGGACAAATGCGCCGCGTTTTCAGACAAGCGCGGGGTCCCTTGCGCCGCCCCGCTCACCGGCGTCCGATAATGGCGCATCTGAAACCGAGCAGGAAGACACCCCATGAAAACCAAAGCCGCGATTGCCTGGAAGGCGGGCGCCCCGCTGACCATCGAAGAAGTCGACCTGGCCGGCCCGCGCGCCGGCGAAGTACTGGTCGAACTCAAAGCCACGGGCATTTGCCATACCGATTACTACACCTTGTCCGGCGCCGATCCGGAAGGTATTTTTCCTGCCATTCTCGGCCATGAAGGCGCCGGCGTCGTCGTTGACGTGGGCCCGGGCGTGAAAAGCCTGAAGAAGGATGACCACGTCATCCCGCTGTACACGCCGGAATGCCGCCAGTGCAAATTCTGCCTGTCGCAAAAGACCAACCTGTGCCAGTCGATCCGCTCGACCCAGGGCCGCGGCCTGATGCCGGACGCCACCTCGCGCTTCTCCATCGACGGCAAGCCCATCTTCCACTACATGGGCACCTCCACCTTTTCGAACTATATCGTCGTGCCGGAAATCGCCCTGGCCAAGATCCGCGAAGACGCGCCGTTCGACAAGGTCTGCTACATCGGCTGCGGCGTGACGACGGGCGTGGGCGCCGTGCTGTTCTCGGCCAAGGTCGAGGCGGGTGCCAACGTGGCCGTGTTCGGCCTGGGCGGCATCGGCCTGAACGTGATCCAGGCGGCGAAAATGGTCGGCGCCGACAAGATCATCGGCATCGACATCAACCCGGCGCGCCAGGCCATCGCCCGCAAGTTCGGCATGACGCACTTTATCAATCCGAACGAAGTGGACAACGTGGTCGACGCCATCGTGCAACTGACGGACGGCGGCGCCGACTACAGTTTTGAATGCGTGGGCAATACGACCCTGATGCGCCAGGCGCTCGAGTGCACGCACAAGGGCTGGGGCAAATCGTTCATCATCGGCGTGGCGGCAGCGGGCCAGGAAATCTCCACGCGTCCGTTCCAGCTGGTGACGGGGCGCGAATGGCGCGGTTCCGCCTTCGGCGGCGCACGCGGCCGCACGGACGTGCCGAAGATCGTCGACTGGTATATGGAAGGCAAGCTCAACATTGACGACCTAATCACGCACCGCTTGCCGCTCGAACGCATCAACGAAGGCTTCGACCTGATGAAGAGCGGCGAATCGATCCGTTCCGTCGTGTTGTACTAATCTTAACGGATGTACTCATTGCGCAACACTTGACGGACGGGGCTGGGCGGCAGGCTGTACTTCGCTGCCTGCCCCTGCTAGTGTGAAGACATCATGTCTTGCTTTGGGAGCCGTCCATGTTTGCCACTGCCTATCTCGCGACCTTGCGCCGCATGCTGCCCGTCTTCTTCGGCGCGGCCCTGTCTTCCCTGCTGGCCTTGTGGTGGAGCAATGTCGCCATCCTCGCCACGCCCGCCATCTGGCTGGCGCTGCTGGCCACCTATCTGCTGTGCGCACTGCTGTTTACACCGCTGGCCCGGCAAAGCCGCCAAGTGGCCACGCGCCACGTGCGTCACGGCAAGCCGCGCTGACCTTCGCTGCGCCTAGCGCGCCGTGCTGGAAAAGCGCTCGCGGTAGTCGCGCGGCGTGATGGCGAGTTTCTTTTGAAACAGGCGCCGCAGCCTGTCCTCGCTGTGCAGACCCGCCTGCACGGCCACCTGTTTTAAGGAAGACACATTGTCTTCCAGTAAGCGGCGCGCCACTTCGAAGCGCGCCGTGTCGATGAATTCCGTGGGACTGGTGCCCGTTTCGCGCTGGAAGACGCGCGTAAAATTGCGCTCGCTCATGGCCAGCCTGGCTGCCAGCAGCGGCACCGTGAGCTCGTCGGCCAGGTGCTCCATGATCCAGCCCTGCAATTGCCGGATGGTCGGATGCGTTGTCATCTGGCTCGACAGGTGCACGGAAAACTGCGACTGGCCGCCGGGCCGCTTCAGATACACGACCAGGTCGCGCGCCACTTCGAGCGCGATATCGCGGCTGAAATCGTCTTCCACCAGGGCCAGCGCCAGGTCGATGCCGGCCGTCACGCCGGCCGACGTCCAGAATTTCCCTTCCCGCACGAAAATTGCGTCGGCATTGACCTGTATCAGGGGGTAGCGCTGGCGCAGGCTGTCCACGGCGCTCCAGTGCGTGGCGGCGCTCTTGCCGTCGAGTACACCGGCCTCGGCCAGGAAGAAGCAGCCCGTGCACAGCGCCGCCAGCGTATCGATGCGGGGCGCCGCCTCGGCCACCCAGGCGGCGAGAGCGGGAATGTCCTGCAGCACCTGCTCGACGTGGTGGCAGCCGACGATGACGGCCAGGTCGGGCAGGCGGCTGGCGTCAAGCGCCTTGCTCGCGTGCAGCGACATCAGGGTGTCGGACTCGACGGGACCGATGGCCGTCGAGGCGATGCGCACGTCGTAGCCGCCGGGCAGATTGCGCAGGCGCAAATGCGTGTTGGCGTAATCAAACACTTTCATGGCGCCGATGGCTTCGAGCGCCTTGAAGCCCGGGTAGACGATGATGTCGACGGTGCGCAGGGGAAATTCTTTGGGACTTTGCTTGATCATGCGATATGCGTGAAGGAGATAAATACTGCCATAATGCAATAACAGCGATGGCGTAGATTAGCATGGAATAATCCGCGCGCCCGCTGGCTCCCCACCCACCGGATTCCTCGATATCGTGCGCTTACTTCACTTTTTTGCCACCCTGACATTGCTGCTGGGCTCCTCGCTTGCCCACGCGGCCACGCTCAACTTCAATGGCGGCACCGTCAGCGGCTGCAGCCTGAGCACGGACGGCTTGCAATACACGTGCGCCTCGCTGGCGCCGGGCTCCACCGACGTCATCGTCATCGGCAGCGCGTATGGCGTGACGGTCAACAGTTCCCTGGCGATGAGCTACAACCAGGGCTTGACGATGAGCGGCAATGCCGCGCTGACGGTCAAGGGCAATCTCGACATCAAGGACATCAATCCGTCGAACCTGAAAGTGACGGGGGGCAGCTTGAGCGCCGAGGGCGGCACTTTCCTCATGGGCGCGCAGGAACAGACCATTACGGCAAATATTTCCGCCACCACCATCAAGATGGGCTCGAACAACGTCAAGGTGACGGGCAAGATCAGCGCCAAGGGCCCGGTGGAAATCGCTTCGGGTTCCGTCATCAACGGTCCCATCAGCGGCACCGTCGTCAATATCCTGGCCTCCAGTACCCGCATCCAGGGCGATATCACGGCGACCACCTCGCTGACCATCGGTTCCGGCAGCCAGGTGACGGGCAATCTGAAATCGCCGACGATCGACTTGAAGGCATCGGGCCTGCTCGTCACGGGCGACGTGGACGCCAGCAATTCCTTGTCGATCGCTTCCGGCAATGGCATCAAGGGCAATGTGGACGCCGGCGAGGTGACGCTCGACTCGTCCAACGCCTATATCACGGGCAACGCCAAGGTCGAACACATCACGCTGGGCTGGCAGGGCCGCGTGCAGCAGACGATCACCTGCAAGGCGTACACGCCGTCGAACCCGTGCAGTTGCGTGACGAACAACAGCGGCTGGGCTTTCAATGAGCCGATGGGGCCGAAGTGCGGCCCGGGCACCCAGGCCGGGCCGGATCACTTCCAGATCACGCATCCGCCTTCGGCGCTCAGTTGTGCGCCCGCGCCCGTGACCGTGACGGCCTGCGCCGACGCGACCTGCAGCACCGTCTACACGGGCGCGGCCCAGGTCACGCTGACGCCGGGCGGCGCCGTGGCACAACTCAACGCGACCCTACCGGCGACAGGCACGGCCGCGTCCAGCGTGGCGCAGACCACGCCGGCCAGCAACGTTCCCTTGGGCCTGAGCAGCACGCCGGCGACGACGGGGGCGCTGGTCTGCAAGAGCAGCGTCGACGGCAGCGTGACCAATTGTCAGATGGCATTTGTCAGCAGCGCGCTGCAGGTGAGCGGCCTCCCCCGTTATTCTGAGGCCGAGGGGTCCGTCGCCATCAGCGCGCTGCAGGTGTCGCCGTCGAACCCGCGCGCCTGCGTGCCCCTGTTTTCCAACCAGAACAAGACCTTGCAGTTGCGCTGCAACTACGCCAATCCCGGCACGGGCACCTTGCCCGCGCGCATACAGGACAAGGATGGCACGTATAAACCCCTGGCCGCCAACGCGGGCAGCGCCTGCAGCGCGACCGGTGCGCCCGTGCAACTGGCCTTCGATGCCGACGGCCTGGCCACGCCGAACATGCTGTACGCCGATGCAGGCGCACTGGGCCTGACGGCCACGTATGCCCCGACCAGCGGCAGCGACAGCGGCCTGACCATGACGGGCAGCGGCAACGTCATCGTGGGGCCCCGGCGTTTCGTGTTCAGCGCCATCGCCACGCCGCAGCGGGCGGGCCTGGCCGCGTTGCCCGTGGCGCCCGCCACCCGCATCAGCGTGTCGGCCGTGAACGTGGCCGACGCCGTGACGGCCAATTTTGGCAGGGAAACGACGGCGCAGACGGTGCTGCTGGGCAGTAGTCTCGTCGCGCCCACCTTTTCCGGCGCCGCCAACCCCGCAGTCGCGGGCAGCCTGACTTTTAACAACGGCATCGGCACCGCCAGCAACCTGAGCTGGGCGGAAGCGGGCACCATCCAGTTTACGGCGACGATGGCCACCTACCTCGGGGCCCCGCCGCCCGCCGTCAACGGCGTCATCCCGCCGTTCACCACGGGCGCCAGCAACAGCGTGCAATTCATCCCGCACCACTTCGTCACGGAGGTGCCTGGCACTGAGCCCATGCCTTGCAAGGCGCCATTGTCCTGCGCGGCGGGCAGTTTCATCTATGCGCAGCAGCCGTTCAAGCTGCGCGTCACGGCGCAGAATGCCGCGAACGGGACGACGCTCAACTTCGACGGGCGCGACACGGCCCTGACGGCCCAGGTGGCCTTGCGCGCCTACGATGCCGCCACGGGCCTGACGGCCTTTCCGCCGGCGGCGCCGTCGGGCAGCCGGCTGAGCGACGGGACTGCCGCGCAAACGACCGTGACGGGCATCGCGCCGGCCAGCTTCACGGCGGGCGTGGCCAGCAGCCAGATCGCCTACCGCTTTCCCGGCGCATTTGCGGTACCGGCCGGTACGGTCGCGCTGGCGCCGCCGACCGACGTGCTGTTCCGTGCCACCACTACCTATGCCGGCGGCACCGCCGTGACGTCGGCGCCGTCCGATGCCGGCACGGAAGCGAAGCTGACCGTGCTCACGGGCCGCATCATGGTGCCCCATAGCTACGGTTCCGAGCGCCTGCCGATACGCCTGCCCGTACAGGTGCAATACTGGAATAGCGGCTGGCTGGGTAATGTGTCCGATAGCGTCACGCAGTTCGGGAGTGCCGGGGTCACGCTAGCCAACTGCGGCAAGGGATTTACCTCGGGCGCTGGCGCGTGCAATGGCGTTCTGAAAGTGCAGGCCGGCACCTATGCATTCAAGCAGGGCGCCTTGCCTCCACCCAATGGGCAACTGGTCTTGCTGGCACCCGGCGTGGCGGGTAGCGTCGACGTGTCTGTCAGCGGCTTGCATTACCTGCCCAGCACCCTGGGGCACGTCGTCTTTGGCATCCTCAGATCGGGTCCCGTGATTTACCTGCGCGAGATGTATTAGCCTGGACCAAGGGCGGGGGCAGACACGGCGAAAAACCAGTAACATGCCTGCTTGTGGCATCCTCCCCCAACCTCAGACTGGAGTTTCTATGAGCACAACTTCGCAGTGGATCGATATCGCCGGCCCGGACGGCAGCTTCCAGGCTTACCTGGCTGTGCCGCACGTGGGCAAGGGCCCCGCCATCATCCTGTTGCAGGAAATTTTCGGCGTCAACGAGCACATCCGTGCCGTGGCCGACCAGTACGCGGCCGATGGCTATGTGGTGCTGGTGCCGGACCTGTTCTGGCGCGCCGGCGCGCACATTGAACTCGGCTATGACGCGGACGGCTGGAAGCGTGCCGTCGAACTGATGCAGGCCACCGACAATCCGCACGCCGACGCCGATATCGCCGCCACCGTCGCCGTCCTGCGCGCGCGTCCGGAAGTGACGGGAAAGCTCGCTTCGGTCGGCTACTGCTTCGGCGGCCGCCTGTCGTACCAGGCCGCCGCGGCCGGTCTGGTCGACGCCGCCATCGCCTATTACGGCGGCGGCATCCAGAACAAGCTGGACCTGGCCGACAAGATCCAGGTGCCGCTGCTCATGCATTTCGGCGGCCAGGACAGCCATATTCCGCCGGAAGCCGTGCAAAAGATCGCCGAACGCTTCGAAGACCGGCAAGACGTGGAAATCCATATCTACCCGGGCGCCGAGCACGGTTTCAACTGCACCCACCGCGACAGCTACCAGCAGCGCGCGGCGGCCCACGCGCATGGCAATTCGCTGATTTTCTTGGCGGAAAATCTGTAAGGCAGCCATCCCAGGCTGGCTGGTAGCCATGGTTTGCTCAGCAGCAAAGCCGCATGGGCGCTAAAATAGCGGCTGTGCCGGGCAACTCCGGCCGGCCGGGCGCGGCGCCCGGCAAACCTGGATGAGGAACCGAATTAAAGATGGCCCAAGTAATTGTTTCTGTAACATTGGCGGCAAGCGCCGAAAGAGTGTGGGATTTTATCGGCGGCTTCCAGTCGCTGGCTGAATGGTCGAGCTCCATCAAGACCAGTTTGTCCGAGCATGGCGGCCGCGTGCGCCGCCTGAAAACCACGGACGGCGCCATCATCGCCGAACGCCTGCAAAGCTACAGCGAAGCGGACAAGAGCTACAGCTACACCATCGTCTCGGGCCCGATCCCCGTCAAGAACTACCGTTCCACCTTGCGCGTCACGGGCGAACCGGGCGCCGCTTCCTGTGTGGCCGAATGGTCGAGCGAGTTCGATGCGGCCGAAGGCGTGGAAGAGGTCATGGTGGGCGCGTTCCAGCATTTGTACGAGACGGCATTCGTCGACCTGAAACGCATCATGGCGATTTGAATCAAGGAGCGTAGGTCGGATTAGCGGCTACGCCGCGTAATCCGACACCACCAACTCTGCTGACAATGTTGTCGGATTACGCGCGGTGATGCCCCGCTAATCCGACCTACGCTTGACGTCAGCGTTTCACTTTTCCAAATGCCTCGCCCTTGTTCCATACCGGCAAATTCTTGTCGTTCGCCACTTCGTAGCCCAGGTTCAAGGTGAACTGCGCCTGCTGCACCATGCCGGACAAGTCCCACGACGGGTGATACTCATCGGTGACCTGGTGGTAATCCTTTTTAAACGCGACCAGACGCTCGCTCGACGCTGTCGGCTCCTTGACGAAGTCGAACGAGCCGTCGCCGGAAAACACGGCCGAGCCCACGTTGAAGGCGGGCACGCCGGCCTTGGCGAAGGCAAAATGGTCGGCCCGGTAAAAGGCGCCGGACAGATCGGGGATGGTCGGCGCCAAACGCAAGCCCATGCGCTTGGCGACCTTGGCGGCGCTTGCGTACAGGCTGCTGCGCTCGGCGCCGGCCACGCCGATGTCGTGCGTCTTGCCGACGAAATTCATGCTGTCGAGGTTCAGGTCGGCTGCCGTCTTGGCCAGCGGCCACAGGGGCGCGCGCGTGTAAGCCGTGCTGCCCAGCATGCCCGTTTCCTCGCCGGCCGGCCACAGGAAGATCTGCGTGCGCCGCGCCGGCTGTTTCACGGCCACTTGCGCCATGGCCAGCAGGGCCGCCGCGCCCGAGGCATTGTCGATGGCGCCGTTGTAGATATGGTCGCTCTGTCCTGCGCGGGCGCTGCCTTCCTCATCCTTGCCTAGGTGGTCCCAGTGGGCCGAATAAATGACGGCTTCATCCTTGAGCTTCGGGTCCGTGCCCGGCACGATGCCGGCCACGTTGAATTGCTCGATGCTGCGCACCTGGCTATTCAGTGCCACCCTGACCGTCGCGTTCAGGGCCACGGGGCGGAATTCGCGCGTTTCGGCCTGGGCGCGCAAGGCGTCCAGGTCCTGTCCGCCCGCCTGGAACAGGGCGCGCGCCATGTCTTCCTGCAGCCAGCCTTCCATCGCATTGCCCGCGCCGGCCAGGTTGAAGCGTTCATGGCCGAAACCGTTGGCGGGCACCGACCACGGGTAGGAAGCGGACTCGGTCGTATGGATCAGCAAGACGCCGGCGGCGCCCTGGCGCAGCGCTTCCTCGTACTTGTAGACCCAGCGGCCGTAATACGTGAGGGACTTGCCGGCAAAACGGTTCGGTTCGGCGGCGGTCGGCTGCGGGTCGTTGACCATCATGATGACCAGTTTCCCTTTTAAATCAACGCCCTTGAAATCGTCCCAATTTTCTTCCGGGGCGCGGATGCCGTAGCCGGCAAACACCACGGGCGCGTCGAACGCCACTGTCTGCTGGCCATTCGCCGCGCCAAAGACGATGTCCTTGCCGAAGGCGGGAGACAAGGTCTTGCCGCCTGCGCTGAAGGTCACTGTGCTCGATGGCAAGGCCTTGCTGCCGACGATGGTCAGCGCCTGGCGGTAGCTGCCATCTTTCAATGGCTGCAAGCCGGCCACGGCCGCCTGCGTTTCCAGGTAGCGCACGGCCAGGTCGCCGCCGCGCTGGCCCGTGCCGCGTCCTTCGAGCAAATCGTCGGCCAGGAAGGACAGATGGGCGCGCAAGGGCGCTTCGGCAACGAGCGGTTGGGCGAGGGCAGCCGTGCTGAACAGGCTGGCGGCGAGGACGACGGGAAAGCGCATGACAACTCCAAAAGTGAATACGGGAAAGCAAAGCAGCGGCAATCTTACTCTACCGCAATGCTCTGGCGTAGCGCGCGGCGTGCGCAAGCCGATTGCGGCCACAATGGCCGCTGGCCCACCGACAAGGAGCGTTCCATGACTACCCCTGACTTGCATTCAACCAATACCCTGCGTACCGCCGACGGCACCTTGATTTATTACAAGGACTGGGGCAGCGGTCCGCCCGTCGTCTTCAGCCACGGCTGGCCATTGTCGTCCGACGCCTGGGAAGACCAGATGTTTTATCTGGCCGCGCACGGCTACCGCGTCATCGCGCACGACCGGCGCGGCCATGGCCGCTCCAGCCAGCCCTTCGATGGCAACGACATGGATACCTATGCCGACGACCTGGCCGCGCTGATAGCCGCGCTCGACTTGACGGGCGCCACCCTCGTCGGTCACTCGACCGGCGGCGGCGAAGTGGCGCGCTACATCGGCCGCCATGGCACCGAGCGCCTGGCCGGCGCCGTGCTGGTGGGCGCCGTGCCGCCGCTGATGCTGCAAACCACGGAAAACCCGCTGGGCTTGCCGCTGTCCGCGTTTGACGCCATCCGCGCGGGCGTGCAGGCCGACCGCAGCCAATTCTTCCGCGACTTGAGCGAGGCCTTTTATGGCTATAACCGGCCCGGCGCGACACCGTCGCAGGGCGTGCGCGACAGCTTCTGGCGGCAAGGCATGCAGGCGGGCATGCCGGCGTCCTACCTGTGCATCAAGCAATTTTCCGAGACGGATTTCACGGACGACCTGGCCAAATTCGACGTGCCGACCCTGGTGATCCATGGCGACGACGACCAGATCGTGCCGATCGCCGCCTCGGCGCGGCGCACGGCTGAGCTCATCATCGGCAGCAAATTGCTTGTGTATGCGGGCGCGCCGCACGGCTTGGCGACGACGCACAAGGACCGCCTGAACGAGGACTTGCTGGAGTTCTTGCGCCACTCGGTCGATGCGGCAAGCAATATCGAGGCGCATCTGTAAAACAGCCGAATCTATTGCAAAACACATAATATTGCTTGGTTTTTGCACCAATTGCGTGCGGATCGCCGATTTTTCTGCGTTTTAGGATGCAAAAAATGGCGTTCTGCCGCCTCGTTCCACCCGGTAAGGTCCAGTAAAGAGTAAACTAGCAGATACACTCTTTCGCATTGGGCGATTCGAGCGAACTTGTGAGTGATTTCATGTCTGATACACCAATTTCCTTATTTTCCGACCTTAACCTGAGCGAGCCGCTGATTCGCGCGCTCAAGGATGTCGGTTACGAAACACCGTCGCCTATCCAGGCGGCCACGATTCCATTATTGCTCGCCAACCGCGACGTGCTGGGCCAGGCGCAAACGGGCACGGGTAAAACCGCCGCCTTCGCCTTGCCTATCCTGTCGCGCATCGATCTGAAACAAAGCTCACCCCAAGCCCTGGTCCTGGCACCGACGCGCGAACTGGCCATCCAGGTCGCCGAAGCGTTCCAGGTGTACGCCGCCCACATTCCCGGCTTCCACGTGCTGCCGATCTACGGCGGCCAAAGCTACGGCCCGCAGCTGTCGGCCCTGCGCCGCGGCGTGCACGTCATCGTCGGCACGCCTGGCCGCGTCATCGATCACCTGGACAAGGGTTCGCTCGACCTGTCCAAGCTGAAAACCCTGGTGCTGGATGAAGCCGATGAAATGCTGCGCATGGGCTTTATCGACGACGTCGAACGTATCTTGAAAGAAACGCCAGACGGCCATCAAACGGCCCTGTTCTCGGCCACCATGCCTTCCGTCATCAAGCGCATCGCCACCACCTACCTGGTGAACCCGGCCGAAGTGACGGTCGCCGCCAAGACGGGCACGGCCGACAACATCCGCCAGCGCTACTGGCTCGTGTCGGGCATGCACAAGCTCGACGCGCTGACGCGCATCCTGGAAGCGGAAGCGTTTGACGGCATGATCATCTTCGCCCGCACCAAGCTGGGCACGGAAGAGCTGGCCGGCAAGCTGCAAGCGCGCGGCTTCTCGGCCGCCGCCATCAATGGCGACATCCAGCAAGCCCAGCGCGAGCGCACGATCCAGCAGTTGAAAGACGGCAAGATCGACATCCTCGTGGCAACCGACGTGGCCGCCCGCGGCCTGGACGTCGAGCGCATCAGCCACGTCGTCAACTACGACGTGCCGCACGATCCGGAAAGCTATACCCACCGCATCGGCCGCACGGGCCGCGCCGGCCGCAGCGGCGAAGCGATCCTGTTCATCACCCCGCGTGAAAAGAACTTGCTGAAAGCCATCGAACGCTCGACCCGCCAGCCGATCGGCATGCTGGAATTGCCGACGATCCAGGCCGTCAACGACGTGCGCATCGCCAAGTTCAAGGAACAGATCAGCGAAACCTTGGCCCTGGGCGAACTGGAGCAGTTCCAGTCGCTGATCGAGGATTTCGAGCGCGAACAGAACATTCCCGCCATCGAGATCGCCGCCGCCCTGGCGAAGATGGCGCGTGGCAATACGCCGCTGCTGCTGGACAAGAACAAAGCGCGCGAGCAAGCCACGTGGCAAGACGACCGTCCTGTGCGCCAGGACCGTTTTGAGCGCAACGACCGTCCGGAACGCGGTGACCGCTTCGACCGTAACGAGCGCAGCGAACGCCCGGCCTTCCCGAAAAAGGAACGCATCCAGCGTCCGGCCGACGCCGGCATGCAGACCTTCCGTATTGAAGTCGGTCATCAGCATGGCGTGAAACCGGGCAATATCGTGGGCGCCATCGCCAACGAAGCGGGCATCGATTCGAAAAACATCGGCCGCATCGAAATCTATGACGACTACAGCGTCCTGGACTTGCCAGACAGCATGCCGAAAGAATTGCTGGATCAGCTGAAGACCGTGTGGGTCGCGGGCCAGCAGCTGCGCATCAGCCGCGACGGCGACGCGCCGGACCTGGCGCCGCCAGCCGCGCCGCGCAAGCCGTTTGCAGCCAAGTCCGCGCCAGCGTTCAAGGATGCGCCAGCGGACGCGGGCGACGCAGCACCTGCGCCGCGCGCGCCGAAGAAGGAACGTCCACGTCCAGGCGTGACGGCTTACCGCATCGAAGTAGGCCGTGAGCACGCCGTGACGCCAAGCAACATCGTGGGTGCCATCGCCAACGAAGCGAACCTGGAAGCCAAGCATATCGGCCGCATCGATATCTTTGACAACTACAGCGTGCTGGACCTGCCGGAAGGCATGCCGCCGGAAATCCTCGACCACCTGAAATCGGTCGTCGTGTCGGGCCAGAAACTGCGCATCAGCCTCGATGACGGCACGACGGAGCGCAAGCCTGCGCCGCCGCGTCCGAAATCGCCACCGCGTAAATCATTCAAGTAAGCTGTCCCTGCACAGGCGCCTCCCCGGCGCCTGTGTCGCGGATTGGAGACAGTTCCCCCACTGGCGCGTTCGCGCCAGTTTTTATTTTCCCTCAAGAAATGTTCGTGGTTGCGGCGTTATGGTTGGCGGCAGGCCCCGTCATGGGCCGGCGCATATTGCGGCGCTTGCGCGTTTTTTTATCGGCGCAAACACCATATTTATTGGCTGCCGCATCGATACATAATTTTTTATTAATTATTGTGTCTGCTTCCAATTTGAATTTTACATTCAATAAAATCAATCTAGTTGAATCAAAGTAAATTCTAAAACATAAATGAATTGGTTTTTATTAAATTTTTTGACCAGTGTCACTGCCGCCGGGGCGATATATCATGGGTGCTTGATGTGGTATATTGTTTTTATGATTTTGTTATGCTAGTTGATAAAAATAGAGGAGCGACGATGCGGGTCAATACGCCTATCACGCAAAATGAATACGTATTAAATGAAGGCATGACGATTGTTTCCACCACGGATTTACAGGGAAACATCAATTACGCCAATCAGTATTTCATTGAGGTCAGCGGTTTTTCAGAAATGGAACTGCTGGGTGCGCCACAGAATATCCTGCGTCATCCCGATATGCCGGCTGAAGCGTTTGCCGACCTGTGGGACACCATCAAGACGGGCATGCCGTGGACCGGCATGGTCAAGAACCGTTGCAAGAATGGTGACTTTTACTGGGTCTTCGCCAATATCACACCCGTCATCGAAAACGGCCGCCCGATCGGCTATATGTCCGTGCGCACCAAGCCCACGCGCGAGCAGATCAACGAAGCGGCAGCCCTGTATAAAAGTTTTAAAGACGGCAATAGCGCGAACCTGGCGATCCGCAATGGCCGCGTCGTGCGCCAGGGCTGGGCCGCCAAGCTGGCCGAGTGGCGCAAGCTGAGCCTGTCGCAAGACATCGCCCTGCATTGCATCATCTTGGGCGTGGTGCTGGCCATCCTCGGCTGCGCCGTGTGGAATATCGACGGCGACACGAGCACGGCCACGCGCAGCTGGCTCAGCGGCGCCGCCGCTGCCGCCGTCGCGCTGATGCTGTATTTCTGGGCCCATCTGCACAATTCCATCGTCGCGCCGCTGGGCGACGCCATTACGGTGGCGCGCAAGATGGCCGGGGGCGACTTGACGGGCGTGATCGACAAGGTGCGCGACGACGATATGGGTCAATTGATGGCGGCCTTGCGCCAGACCAATATCAACTTGCACAGCATCATCGGCGACGTGCGCGCCAACTTCGAGGATATCCGCATCACCACGGCGGAAATCGCCACGGGCAATATGGACTTGTCCAGCCGCACGGAGTCGCAGGCGTCCAGCCTGGAGCAGACGGCGGCCAGCATGGAAGAGCTGACATCGACCGTGCAAAACAGCGCCGACCACGTGGCCACGGCCAATGACCTGGCGGTGCAGGCATCGACCGTCGCGGCCAGGGGCGGCACCATCGTCAGCGAAGTGGTCACCACGATGGACGAGATCAGCTCGTCGTCGCGCAAGATTCTCGACATCATCGGCTTGATCGACGGCATCGCCTTCCAGACGAACATCCTCGCCTTGAACGCGGCCGTGGAAGCGGCGCGCGCAGGCGAGCACGGCCGCGGCTTCGCCGTCGTGGCGGGCGAAGTACGGAGCCTGGCGCAGCGTTCTGCCACGGCGGCGAAAGAGGTGAAAAACCTGATCGACCATTCGATCGCCACCGTGAATGCGGGCAGCGTGCTGACCAGCAATGCGGGCGCCACCATGACGGAAGTGATCGCCTCGGTGGCCCGCGTGACGGAAGTGATGGACGAGATTTCCTCGACCACGCGCGAGCAGAACCAGGGTATCGGCCAAGTCAACCAGGCCGTCATCCACATGGATGGCATCACGCAGCAGAATGCGGCCCTGGTCGAGCAGGCGGCCGCGGCCGCCACCAGCCTGGCGCAGCGCACCGAGAGCGTGGCCCAGTCGATCGGCATCTTCAAATTGAAGGCCTCGCCCAAGCGCAAGGCTGCCGGCGTGGGGCGCAGCCCCAGCGTGGCGTCGCGGGCCTTGCTGAAGGCAAGATAATTACCCCAACGGCGAAAGGCTGGGGTCAGTCACTGCGTGACCGGAATGCTTCCCATTGGGAGCATTCCCCGCGGGTTTTGTCTGTGGGGTTACTCTTACTTCTTCACCCGGTACACGTCCCCGCTGCGCACCTTCTTCACCACCCCATCCCCGCCAAACAAAATGACATATTCTCCCTGCGCGCCAGAGGCCGCCGGGTAGCTGTACATCCACACTTCATTGCCGCTGTCGAAACGGATGGCCGTGCTGTCGCCCAGCGCGGCGCGCACCTGTTCGCGCGTGCTGCTGCCCGGCTGCACCGTCTGTTCCAGGGTGGCGTAAGGCACATTCTTGCTTGCCTGCAAGGCGCGCGTGCCGGAACAGGCGGCCAGCAATGCCAGCACGGGAAATACCAGCCACTTCATGGCGCCACCTCGTCCATATAGTCAAATTCCAGCAGGGTATCGTCGGGCCAGCTGGCATCCCACAGGGGCGCGTAATACGTGCGGTCGAGCAAGACCTGGCAATCGCAATAGGGCAGCGAGGCGGGCGTCTGCTCGCCGCCCGCATACAGCATTTTGAACGGCAGGGCCAGGCGCCGCTCCCCATGCACGAGGGTCACGCCGAACAGGGGCCGCTCCGTGAAGAACAGATAATTGCCGTCCGGCTGCGAGCAGACCTTGTCGGTGCTGTAGAGCATGCTGGACAGCCAGGCGATGATTTGCGGGTCGTTCGAGATCAGGCCCGAATCCATGCCGGCGCGGCATTCCAGGCGCAGGTCGCCCAGGCGCCGCGTGCCGGGCGGCAAGCCGGGCGTGATGACCTGCGCGCGCCAGCTCATGGTGGTCGCCTTGCGGTTGGCGATCAGCACGGCATCCTCGCGCGCGGCCTGTGCATTGCGCACGGGGGTAAAGCTGTTGTCCTCGGCCAGCGGCAAGGGGATGCTGACGGTGTCGCCCGCGATGCGCAGCTGCACGCCCGTCATGTCCACGCCGGGCTGGCGCGGCAGCAGACGAAAGCGCAGCACGGCATGCGGCGCCAGCGCATGGTCGCGCTCGAAGCGGTCCACGCCCTGCAGCATCTTGCGATACGATTTATCGACGGGGTCGCGCGTGGCGTCCACCTTGACTTGCGGCACTGGCGCGGTTTGCGCCAGCACAACAGTGCCATGGAACAGCATTGCCAGCAGGGGCAGCAGAAGAGGGCGGTAAGTAGGCATGGCTTGATGCTACGCCTTTTTGCGCGGCAGCCACGCACGGGTGGGCCTATCAATATTCGCTATATTTGCGCGCGTCGCCACGTACCTGCTGCGCCGGGTATTTCTGCGCGTTCAGTTCCATTTTTTCCAGTACGGCCGCGTGCAGGTCGACGCCGCTCTTGTCGGCCAGGCGCACCAGATACATCAGTACGTCGGCCAGCTCGTGGCGGATGCCCGTGCGTTTCGCTTCGTCCAGTTCGCTATCCGCGCCCGTGGGCAGCCACTGGTAGTGCTCGGCCAGTTCCGCCACTTCCACGGACAGGGCCATGGCCAGGTTTTTCGGCGTGTGGAACTGGTCCCAGTCGCGCTCGTCGGCAAAGGCGCGCAGGCGCGCGCGGATGTCGAGCAGGCTGTCGGATGGGGCGCTCATGTGGCCGCCTGCAGCGGTTTTTCCATGAAGACACTGAACGGATCGTCGCGATAGTCGCCGTACGGTCCGCGCCGCTGGTAGCCGTGGTGCGCGTACAGGGCGATAGCCTCGGGCTGGTGGATGCCCGTCTCCAGGGTCAGCAAGCGGCAGCCGCGCGCCAGCGCCTGTTCTTCCAGCACGGCCAGCAGGCGCTTGGCCAGGCCCAGACCGCGGCTGTCCGGGTGCACATACATGCGCTTGACCTCGCCGAAATCGGGCGTGACGACGATGGCGCCGCAGGCGCGCGCCGCACCTGCCGCATCGCGGGCGACGGCAAACAGCAGGGTTTCCGGCGGCAGGGACGCCAGGTCCAGCGAGTAGACGCATTCGGCCGGATACAGCGTTTGTTGATAGGCATCCAGCTCGGCGATCAGGGTTTGCACGTCCGCTTGCTGCGGCGATTCCAGGTGAATTTGCATGGGGAAAGCACGTTGACTGAGATTCCCCCATGGTATCACTGCGGCCGCGCCAGGCGCATCGTCAAGCCGATGGGCGACATCACAAACCCCATCAGTTCCTGCGCCTCGCCGCCATCGGGCGTGTCGACGCCGGCGATGTCGAAGCTGCCCAGCAGCATGGCCATGGCAATCTTGATTTCCAGCAAGGCCAGATAGCGGCCCGGGCACGTGCGCAAGCCGGCGCCGAAGGGCATCGAAGCGCGCTTGTTGTTGGCCTCGCCGCTGTCGGCCAGCCAGCGTTCGGGCTGGAAGGCCAGCGGGTCGGGAAAGTGCGCATCCGATACGGTGTCGTTGCGCATCACGCACCAGACGAGGGTGCCGGCCGGCACGGCGATGTCGCCGATAACCGTGTCGCGCAGCGCTTCGACGGGCAGGAAGGGCGCCACGGGCTTCAAGCGCATGGCTTCGCTGGCGCAGGCGCCCAGGTAATCGAGGCTATCCATCTGCTCGATCGTGAATTGGGCCGCGTCGGGCGCCAGGCGCCGCACTTCCTCGCGCGCCTTCGCCAGAGTCTGCGGATTGCATTGCAGCAAATAAATCATCCAGGACACCGTGTTGGCCGTTGTATCCTCGCCCGCCAGCAGCATGGTCAGCACATTGCCGGCTACGTTGCGGTCCGTCACGCCGCTGCCTTCCAGGTCGGCGGCGGCGATCATGGCTTCGAGCAGGTTGGGCGGATGCGCGCGGCGCGCCGGGTCGTGCGCCATGCGCGCGCGCGCCTGCTGCACCAGGTCCGCCACGGCGGCGGACAGGGCCGCCACGTCGCGGTCCAGCCGGCGGTCGATGGGCAGCTTGACATAGCGCCAGTACGGGAACATGGACAGGCTGCGCCGCGCCACGGCGGGCAGGATATCGTCCATGTGGCGCTGGATCACGTCTTCGCCCGATTCGAGCGTATTGACTTCCGTGCCGAAGGCCAGGCCGGCGATGATGTCGACCGTGTAGCGTTTCAGGTCGCCATCGAGGTCGATCGCCTGGCCTTGCGTGGCGGCCAGATGCCAGCGCCGCTGCAGGCGCTGCGCCACCGTCACCAGCGCGGGGAAGTAGGCCTTGATGGCGCCCGGCGCCATGCCGGCCATGACCATGCGGCGCTGGTTGCGCCACTCCGTGCCCTCGGCCAGGAACAGGCCGGGCACGCCGCCCATTTCGTCGGAGACCACCGAACTGCTCAGGGGGCGGCGAAAACCGTCGGGCCGGTCGCGCAGCACGGCGCCGACGGCCTCGCTGTCGGCCACCACCAGTACCAGGGTGCGGCCGAACCAGGCGCGCATGAAGGGGCCGTAGCGCTGTACCCATTGTTCCACGTCGCGGTGGATGCGCGTGAGTTTGAGCTGCAGGCTGTTGCCGACGATGGGCAAGGCGAAGGGCCCCGGCAGGCGGCGGATCTGGCGCAGGGGCGTGGCGACGGCGGGGGCGGCGTGGTCGAGTGGCGGCATGAACATCTCCTGTCGATACGGTAAAAGTACGAGGATTGCTTGCAATAATGGCCACACTCTACGCGATTGCGGCCCGTTTGTATTGAACGAATACGACATCGTGCGCGGCCAGAAATTGCCGGCACAATCGCCGCTATGCCAGCCGCCCCTACGCCCCTGACCCGTTTGATCGCCCCGCGCGCCGCGCTCGCTTCCTGCGTGCGCGCCATCCTCGTGCGCGACACCACGGGCTGCGCGCCCTTGCCGCCGGCGCAGCGCCTGAACCGCTTTCCCGCCGCGCCCATGTGCAGCATCGTCTGGACCGTCGCCGGCCACGTGGAAGCGGCCGCGCCGGGCCTGTCGCTGGCGGACGTGCGCATGCCGCCCGCGCTGTTCGGCGGCCCCCGTTCGTATCCGCTGGTCAGCTACAACCCCGGTCCCGTGCACTCGTTTGTCGTGATGTTTTATCCGGCCGCCCTGCATGCGTTGACTGGCATATCGATGGATGCCTTGCTGGACCAGTTCCGCCCGCTCGACGCGCTGTTCGATGCCGACTGGCTGGCCCTGTCCGACGCCGTGCTGGCCGCGCCGGACGACGCGGTCCGCGTCAGGCTGGTGGAGGATTTTCTGGCGCCGCGCTGGCTGCTGGCGCGCAAGAATGGCGACCAACCGGCCGGCGCCATCCAGGACTGGGTGCGCCGGCTGGGCGTGCAGGCCGCATCGACGGGCCTGGCCAGCAGCGCGCGCAACATCGAGCGCCGCATCAAGGCCTGGGCCGGCCAGCCCATGCGCACCTTGCGCCGTATGCGCCGCGCGGAACAGCTGTTCCTCGACGAGCGCGGCGCCATCCTGCAGGGCACGGCGTCATGGTCCGACGTCGCCGCCAGCGGCGGCTACGCCGACCAGGCGCATTTCTGCCGCGAGACGCGCGAAATCACGGGCTTGAGTCCCACGGAACTGGCGCGCGCCATGAAAGAAGATGAAAGCTACTGGATCTACCGGATATGGGCGTAGGTCGGATTAGCTCGTAGAGCGTAATCCGACCACATCGTTGGCGCGGCCGGTGGTGGTGTCGGATTACGCGAGGCGTTGCCCCGCTAATCCGACCTACCGGCCGCTGTACATTTTGCCCTTGATCAGGCAGCTTCATGGCACCTCGTGCCGGGCTTCATATGGGAGGTTGGCGTAGGTCGGATTAGCGAGGCTTCGCCTCGCGTAATCCGACCTACCGTTCCTTGTACACCTTGCCCTTGGATAAGGTTACTTCATGGTGCCCCGCGCCGGGGGCCATCATGGGGAAGCAGTTTTCCGCGCCGTGCACGCGCACGTCGAGGAAGTACGGGCCTTCGGAGGCCAGGCAGGCCACCAGTGCCGCGTCGAGGTCTTCGCGCCGGCTCACCGTGTGCGCCTGCCAGCCGAACGCGCGCGCCAGGGCGACGAAGTCGGGCAGCGCTTCCGTGTAGCTGTGGCTGTAGCGCCCGCCGTGTATCAGTTCCTGCCACTGGCGCACCATGCCCATGTAGCCATTGTTCGACAGCACCACTTTCACGGGCAGGCGGTGCTGCACGGCCGTGGCCAGTTCCTGGATATTCATCAGGATCGAGGCGTCGCCGCTGACGCACACGACGCACTTGTCCGGGTGGGCGATCTGCGCGCCGATGGCGGCCGGCAAGCCATAGCCCATGGTGCCGGCGCCGCCCGAGGTGAGCCAGCGGCGCGGCTGCTCGAAGCGCAAATGCTGCGCCGCCCACATCTGGTGCTGGCCCACGTCGGTCGAGACGATGGCGTCGCGGTAGTCCATTCTGTCGAGCGCCGCCTGCAGCCGGCGCATCAGCGCCTGCGGCGCGATGACGTCGGGCGTGTCGTCGAACACCAGCGAGTCCTGCGTGCGCCAGCCGTCGATGCGCTGCCACCACGGCTGGCGGTCCGCCAGCAATCGCCCGCGCAGCTGCACCAGCAGAGCCGCCAGCACGGGCGCGCAGTCGCCGCGCAGGGCCACGTCGGCGCGCACCACCTTGCCGATCGACGCCGGGTCGATATCGACGTGGATGATTTTCGCGCCGGGACAGAAGGCATCGAGACGTCCCGTCACCCGGTCGTCGAAGCGGGCGCCGACGCAGACGATCAGGTCCGCATGGTGCATGGCCAGGTTCGCTTCCAGCGTGCCGTGCATGCCCAGCATGCCGAGGAAGGCCGGGTGCGAGGCGGGAAAGGCGCCCAGGCCCAATAAGGTCAGGGTGCACGGCGCGGCCGCCAGCTTCACCAGCTGGCCGAAGGCGGCGCAGGCGGCGGGGCCGGAATTGACGAGGCCCCCGCCGCCATAGAACACGGGCTGGCGCGCGGCGGCGATCAGGCTGGCGGCCCGTTCAAGATCGGAGGCTGCCGGCATCGGCATCGGGGCCGGCGTGGCAGGGGCCAGCACCGTCGCTTCCTGCACCGGTGCCAGCTGCAGATCCTTGGGAAAGTCGACCAGCACGGGCCCCGGCCGGCCTTGCGTGGCTTGCGCGTACGCTTCGCGCACAACGGCCGCCGTTTCATCGGCCGTACGGATTTGCCGGTTCCACTTGGTGACGGGGCGCGAAATGCCCAGCGCGTCGCATTCCTGGAAGGCATTCGTGCCGATGCTGGTGGTAGCCACTTGGCCGCTGATGCAGATGACGGGTATCGAATCGCACAGGGCGTCGAGCAAGCCCGTGGTGGTATTGCTCATGCCGGGGCCGGACGTGACGAAGACGACGCCGGGCCGGCCCGTGCTACGTGCGTAACCTTCGGCCGCGTGCACGGCCGCCTGTTCGTGGCGCACGAGAATATGGCGCAGGCGGGGCTGGGCGTGCAGCGCGTCGTACAGGGGCAGCACGGCGCCGCCCGGATAGCCGAAGACGGTATCGACGCCCAGGGACAGCAGGGTGTCGATCAGGGTGCTGGCGCCGTTATGGGAGGCGCGCGCGAGGAGGGGAGCTGGATCGGGTTTCATGGCCTTATTTTCTGCCTGATGCGGCAGAAAAGGCTGCTGGTTTTCTCGTATAGAATGCAGTATTCAGCAAAATTTGCTGTGAAATAAGGAATTGACGGAATGAAGCTCGATAAATTCGACCTCGCCATCCTGACGGCCCTGCAGCAGGATGCCCGCATCAGCCTGCACGACCTGAGCGCCAAGGTGGGCCTGACCTCGTCGCCATGCTGGGCGCGCATCAAGCGCATGGAAGACGATGGCGTCATCGAGGGTTATACGGTGAACGTCAACGCGGCCAAGGTGGGACTGGCCGATACCGTCATCGTGCAAGTCACCCTGGACGACCATTCCGACCAGGCCCTGTTTGAATTCGGCCACGCGCTGGCCATGATCCCGGAAGTGCTGGAAGCGTTTCTTGTGTCCGGCGACTACGATTACTACCTGCGCATCGCGGTGAGCGACACGCGCGACTACGAACGCCTGCTGCGCGAGCGCCTGTATAAAATTCCCGGTATCCGCCACAGCAAATCGAGTTTTGTCTTGCGCCAGCTCAAGCAAAGCTATCTTCCCTTGCAGCGCTGACTTTTGTTATCCCTTCCCAGCACGGCGGGAGTTTTTCCCTAGCCCATCCCCCGGTGGCTGTCCGATACTGGACAGTAATAAAAAACACGATAAATCGGGGACCTGCATGAGACTGACCTTATTCGCGGCGGCCGCCATGGCGCTGTGCCAGGCGCAAGCCGCCGACCTTGCCGATTCTGCCAACCTGGAGCCGGCGTACGACTTGCCCACCGTCATCATCACGGGCAGCATGCCGCTGCCCACCGTGGAGCAGCCGCGTGATGCGCTCGCCGCGCCCGTGCAGACGGCCGGCGCGCAGCAGATCGCCGGCAGCGGCGCGCTCGATATCTCCGCCTTCCTGCGCCGCAACCTGGGCAGCGTCTATGTGAACGAGGTGCAGAACAACCCCTTCCAGCCCGACGTCAGCTACCGCGGCTACACGGCCTCGCCCCTGCTGGGCACGCCGCAAGGACTTTCCGTGTACCTCGACGGCATGCGGCTGAACCAGCCGTTTGGCGATGTCGTCAGCTGGGATTTGATCCCGCGCATGGCCATCGCCTCGCTGACCCTGATGCCAGGCTCGAACCCCCTGTTCGGCCTGAATACCCTGGGCGGCGCGCTGGCCCTGCAGACCAAGGATGGCAAGAGCAATCCCGGCACGGCCGTCGAGGCGCGCCTGGGTTCGCATCAGCGGCGCGCCGTCGAGGTCGAACATGGCGGCAGCCATGCCAGCGGCTGGCACTGGTATGTGACGGGCAACCGTTTCAAGGAAGACGGCTGGCGCGACGATTCCCCGTCCGACGTGCGCCAGTTGTTTGGCAAGCTGGGCTGGAGCGATGCGCGCACGGACATCGCCGTCACCGTGGCCCACGCGGACAATGCGCTGACGGGCAACGGCTTGCAGGAGCAGCGCATGCTGGCGCGCGATTACCGCAGCGTCTACACCAAGCCGGACCTGACGGAAAACAGGTCGACCCTGCTGAACCTGACGGGCAAGCACCAGGCCGGCGCCGGCCTGCTCTTGTCCGGCAATGTGTACTACCGCAAGATCGACACGCACACGTTCAATGGCGACCTGAACGACGAGTCGCTCGACCAGTCCGTCTACCAGCCCGGCGCGGCCGAGCGGGCGGCCCTGGCGGCGGCCGGCTACACGGGCTTTCCCGCCAGCGGGGCGAACGCGTCGAATACGCCTTTCCCGAAGTGGCGCTGCATCGGCAACGTGCTGCTGAACGATGAACCGGCCGAAAAATGCAACGGCATGCTCAACCGCAGCCATACGCAGCAGGAAAACTATGGTTTGTCGGGTCAGTTCACGGCGCTGGCCGACCTGGCCGGGCAGCGCCACGCCGTCACGGTCGGCGCCGCCTTCGATGCCAGCCACGCCACGTTTCGCCAGACCAGCCAGTTCGGCTATCTGAACCCGGACCGCAGCATCACGCCCGTCGACTTCTTTGCCGACGGTACGGAAATCGACGACGACGGCACGCCCGTCGACAACCGCGTCGACTTGAGCGGGCGCATGCGCACGTGGAGCGTGTATGCGAGCGACAGCATTGCGCTGAATCAAGCATTGACCTTGACCATCTCCGGCCGCTACAACCGCAGCACCGTGCGCAACCGCGACGCCATCACGCCCGGCGGCGGCAGCGGCTCGCTCGATGGCGACCACCGTTTCAGCCGCTTCAATCCCGCCATCGGCCTCGCTTATGCGCCGGCCGATGGCGTGAGCGCCTATCTCGGCTACAACGAAGGCAGCCGCACGCCGACGGCCATCGAACTCGGCTGCGCCGACCCGGACAACCCGTGCCGCCTGCCCAACGCCATGGCGGGCGATCCGCCCTTGAAACAGGTCGTCACCAAGACGTGGGAAGCGGGTCTGCGCGGCAAGCTCGCCGACGTGGCCCGCTGGAGCGCCGGCGTGTTCCGCGCGGAAAACCACGACGATATCCTGTTCGTGGCCGACAATCAGGCCGGTTTCGGCTACTTCAAGAATTTCGGCAAGACGCGCCACCAGGGCGTGGAACTGGCGGCGGGTGGCAAGGCCGGTGCGCTGGACTTCGGCGTTAACTACACGTGGCTGCAGGCGACGTATCAAAGCCGGGAGCTCGTCAACGGCAGCGCCAACAGCAGCAGCGATGCGCAGGCGCCCGGCCTGGAAGGCAATATCGTCATCACGCCCGGCAACCGCATTCCGCTGACACCGAGCCATATCTTCAAGGCGCACGTGGACTATCAGGGCGGACGCGACTGGACGGTGGGCCTGGCCATGACGGCCGTGTCGAGTTCCTACGCGCGCGGCAATGAAAACAACCGGCACCAGGCGGGCGGCCCGTCATACCTGGGTTCCGGCAAGAGCGGCGGCTACGCCGTGGTGGAGCTGAACGGCAAGATCCAGCTGACGCCACGGCTGAGTGTGTTTGCGCAGATAAACAACCTGTTCAACCGCCAGTACGCGACGGCGGCGCAACTGGGCGCCACGGGCTTCGACGCCAACGGCAATTTTGCCGCCCGGCCGCTGCCCGCCGTGAACGGCGAGTATCCGATGGTCAACGCGACCTTCTATGCGGCCGGCGCGCCGCGCAGCGTGAATGCGGGTCTGCGCTACGCGTTTTAAGGGAGGATATGCTCGATGACCCCGTTGCGCAGCGCAAGATGGACGAGGGCGGCGGGGCCGGGCACGTCGAGCTTTTCCTTGATGCAGGTCTGGTGGTTGGCCACCGTCTTGCTGCTCAGGTGCAGCAGGCGGGCGCAGTCGGCGGCGCTGCGGCCTTCGGCCAGCAGGCGGAAGATTTCGAATTCGCGCTGGCTCAGGCTGCTCAAACGCTCCGCTTCCATGCGGGCCGTACCGTGCAGCACGCCCGGTGCGCTGTGCGGATCGAGGTAGCGGCGGCCCGCGTGGGCGGCGCGCACGGCGTCGACCAGGTGTTCCGGGTCGGCTTGCTTGCTGACGAAGCCGCAGGCGCCGCCGTCCAATGCGCGCGCGATCAGCTGCGGCGTGTCGTGCATGGTAAACACGAGCACGCGCGCGCCTGCGTCGCGCGCGAGCAGCTTGCGCAGCAATTCCAGGCCGCCGAGGCCGGGCATGGACAAATCCGTCACGCAGACGTCGGGCGCGTGCTCCTGGTGCAGGCCATACGCCGTTTCGCCATTGCCGGCCTCGGCCACGACGGCGATGTCGCCGCCCTGTTCCAGCAGCCGCCGGTAGCCCGTGCGCACCACAGGGTGGTCGTCGACCAGCATCACGCGGATCGGGGTCATGGCCGCGTTCATGCCGCACCGGCCGCCAGCGGCATCGCCACTTCGATGCGCAA
Source organism: Janthinobacterium sp. HH106 (assembly GCF_001758725.1). Taxonomy (NCBI): domain Bacteria; kingdom Pseudomonadati; phylum Pseudomonadota; class Betaproteobacteria; order Burkholderiales; family Oxalobacteraceae; genus Janthinobacterium; species Janthinobacterium sp. HH106. The sequence goes on from NZ_LRIC01000073.1 coordinate 225,459, forward strand.
GCCGTTGCCCAGCGCGCTGATCCAGCGGATATGGCCGCGCAGGCCGGCCACTCTTTCGCGCATGCCCAGCATGCCGAAGCCATCTGCTGGCGTTCTATCCGGACCAAAACCCTGGCCATTGTCTTCGATGGCCAGGTGCAGCACGCCGTGCGCATCGGCGCGCAATTCCACCGTGGCACGGTCGGCGCCCGCGTGGCGCGCCACGTTCGTCAAGCCTTCCTGCACCAGGCGGTAGACGGCGGTGGCGGTGCAGTCGTCGAGGCTGGCGGGGACGGCGTGCGGCGCGAAATGGCAGGCGATGCCGTGCTGCTGGGCCCAGCTGTCGCACAGCGCCTGCAGGGCCGGCGCCAATCCCAGGCTGTCGAGCACGGGCGGGCGCAGCCGGCGCAGCATCGTGCGCACCATCGCGTGCAGCGCTTCCGACGAGCGGGCGATGCTGGCGGCGCACGCCTGCACGTTCGCCTGGTCGCCGTCGCGCGCGCGCAGGATGTAGCTGGCGGCGGCGCGGATGGCCGTGCAATCCTGTCCCACTTCATCGTGCAGCTCGCGCGCCAGCGCGCAGCGCTCTTCTTCCTGCGCGCGCAGCAGGCGCTGTGTGAGGGCGCGGTTTTGCGCCAGCAGCAGCGCCACCTGGCGTCCGCGCCGCACGGCAAAGCCGGCCAGCGCCAGCGCCAGCAGCAACAGGCTCAGGGCCAGTTCATCGAGTTGCCAGTGTTCCTGGCGCCAGAGCGCGTGCGTCAGCCGTTCGGCCAGGTCCAGCCTGGCGGCCAGCAGGAAAAAAGCCAGTGCCAGCGCGCAGCACACGAGGATGCGCCGGGCCGGCCGCGTGCCTGCGCGGCCGCTGCCGGCCAGTTGGTAGTGTTCCATGATGCTGCTCCCTGAGCACGGTCGATCTCTTTGTTGTGCAAGCTTCATGCCATCGGCGCAGGGGCCTCTGGGGGCGCGTCATGCGGGGCAGGGGAGGGGATGACTGTTCCAGGATGGAACAGGTGTGCCGCGATGTGACGGTGGGCGCTTGCGCTGGCCGTAGGCACGGTTTTCGAGCTTATCTGAAGTCGCGCCGGCACGCTGGCGCGCACGCCTGCAGTGCGATGCATTGTTGTTCCAATGTAACGTTGAGCTTACTCAAACTTTCATAGATAAAACAAAACAAAGTTTCGCAGGCTTAGATAAAAAATAAATAAATGATATTAAAAATATGATATTTGTTTTATGCGATTTGCTATATTTGTTGACACTTTTGTGAAAAAGCTGAAAGCGGGCACCAGACCTGCCGACCTATCTATCCACAACAAACAAGGGAATAGAATGAATCGTCCATCACATGCGCGGGTATCACCCGCCACCGTCTATCCACCCGCTACCCGCGGCCGCACCACCGTCCTGGCCGCGCTGGCCGCCGTGTCCGTGCTGGTCTCGGCACCGGCCATGGCCGATGTCCTGACCTTCGATAATTTGCGTCCCGACGTGTATGAAAGCGGCCAGACGCTCAATACGTCGAGCTACAACCTGCGGTTCCTGGCCGACCCGACCACGGCGGCCGGCGGCGGCGTCAGCGGCGTGGGCGCCATCCTCGATGGCCGCGTGGGTTCGTCGTGCGATATCGCCGCCTGCCCGCAGGGCGCCACCGGCAACTACCTGGCCATCCTCAACGATGGCGGCGTGAATTTCGCGCGTGCCGACCGCCAGGCGTTCAGCCTGGCCGGATTCGACTATTCCTTCATCGCGCCCGTCTCCGGCTTGCCCAACATGCAGTGGGGCGAACTGCAGCTGAGCGGCACCCTCAGCAACGGCCAGGTGGTCAGCACCTCGCTGGCGTTTCCCGGCCAGGGCAGCGATGGCAATTACCATTTCCAGGGCGCTTCCCTGCTGGGCGGTTTCAGCAACTATGCGTTCACGGGCCTGACCTTCAACGCCTGCATTTTCAATGACACTGGCGTGTGCAGCAATTCCATCGATTTCCCCGCCTTTAACCAGGGCCAGTTTGCGCTCGATAATATCAACGTCAGCGCCGTGCCGGAACCGTCGACCTACCTGCTGCTGCTGGCCGGCCTGGGCGCCATCGGCATGCTGTCGCGCCGCCGCAGCGGCAAGGTCGCCGCGTTCACCGTGCAAGGAGCGTGAGATGAAATTACGTCCCGTTTCACTCGCCATCCTCCTGCTGGCCGCCAGCCTGGCGCAAACGGCGCAGGCGCAGGAACGCCGTTCCTACATCGTGCAGCTGGTCGACAAGCCGGCCGCCACCTATACGGGCCAGGTTGACGGCCTGGCCGCCACCAAGCCGGCCCCGGGCGCGCGCATCAATGTGGGCGCCGCCGACGTGCAGGCCTATTTGAGCTACCTCGACAGCAAGCAGGCCGCCGTGGCCGGCACCGTCAGCGCGGCTGAAATCACGCACCAGTACAGCGTCGTCTTCAACGGTTTTTCCGCCTTGCTGACGGACGATGAAGTGCGGGCCCTGAAGAAAAACAGCGGCGTGGCCAGCATCAGCGCCGACTCCATCCTGCAGCTCGACACCACCTACACGCCCAGCTTCCTGGGCCTGGACAAGCCGGGCGGCCTCTGGGAGCAGCTGGGCGGCAAGGCGCACGCGGGCGAAGACATCGTCATCGGCATCGTCGACAGCGGCATCTGGCCCGAGAACACGGCCTTTGCCGACCGCCTTGACGAGAACGGCGTGCCCAGCCACAGCGGCAGCAATGTCGTGTACGGCGCGCCGCCGGCCAGCTGGCAAGGCACGTGCCAGACGGGCGAGGGATTCTCCGCCGAGAATTGCAACAACAAGCTGATCGGCGCGCGCTACTACCGCGCTTCCACGGCGGCGCTGCACTGGACGGAGTTCCTGTCGCCGCGCGATTCCGTCGCCGGCCTGACGGGGCACGGCGGCCATGGCACGCACACGGCCTCCACGGCCGGCGGCAACAATGGCGCCATCGCCACCTCGAACGGTGTGTCGCTGGGCAAGGCCTCGGGCATGGCGCCGCGCGCCCGTATCGCCGCCTATAAAGTCTGCTGGACGGCCGCGTCGACTGGCCGCAACGGCTGCGCCACGGCCGACAGCGTGGCCGCCATCGACCAGGCGGTCAAGGATGGCGTCAACGTCATTAACTTTTCCATCGGCCCGAACGCGGGCGGCGGCGCCTTCGACGAACCGACGGAAGTCGCCTTCCTCGGCGCGGCGGCGGCCGGCGTGTTTGTCGCCACCTCCGGCGGCAATTCCGGTCCATCCACGCCGGCGCCCGACGTGCCGGCGCCCGTCTCGCACATCAGCCCCTGGCTGGCAACGGTCGCCAATTCCACGCACAACCGCCTGTACGCGGGCAACGTCATCCTCAGCAATGGCAGCAAGCTGGAAGGCGCATCGAGCAACGCGAAGACGCCGGCGCTGCCGCTGATCCGCTCGCGCGACGCGGGCCTGGCCGGCGTGTCGCCGACGGACGTCAATCTGCTGCGCTGCTTCGGCGCGGCCGATGCCGCCCCGGCTTATCTGGACCCGGCGAAAGTGGCTGGCAAGATACTCGTGTGCGACCGCGGCGGCAACGTGCTGGTCAACAAGAGCGCGAATGCCAAGACGGCGGGCGGGGCGGGCGTGGTCATCGCCAACGTGGTCGGCGGCGCCAATACCATCATCAATCAGGCGCACGTGCTGTCGACGGTGCACCTGGCGCAGGCGCAGGGCGACGCGCTGAAGGCGTTCATGGCGGCCAATCCGGACGGCACGGCGGCATTGGGCGAAATCCACACCATCGCCGACACCACGGTGCAGGCGCCGATCGTCAGCGACCGCTCCTCGCGCGGGCCGAACGTGGCCAACGCGAACATCCTGAAACCCGATCTGTCGGCGCCCGGCACCAACATCCTGGCCGGCGTGACGGCCGACCTGACGCCGGCGCAGCGCGATGCCGTGGCCGCCGGTGGTGTGGCGCCAGCAGCGGAGTGGGATTTCTATTCCGGCACCTCGATGGCCAGTCCGCACGTGGCCGGCGTGGCGGCGCTGCTCAAGCAGCAGCATCCGAGCTGGTCGCCCGCGGCCATCAAGTCGGCGCTGATGACGACGGCGTTCAGCACGTATCCCGATGGCTTGAACGGTTCAGTGTCGTGGGATGCCACGGCGAAGAACTCGGGCCAGTTGCCGTGGGGCCAGGGCGCCGGCCACATCGCGCCGAACGGCGCCGCCGATCCCGGCCTCGTGTACGACGTGTCGGAAATCGACTATGCGCGTTTCCTGTGCGGCCTGAACCTGAAGGTCTACAGTCCCGCCACCTGCCAGGCCGTCGGCACCATTCCCGCCTACAACCTGAACCTGGCGTCGCTGACGGCGGCCAACGTACTGGGCACGCAAGTGCTGACGCGCACGGTGACCAACGTGGGTGCCAGCAGCGCCGTCTACAACGTCTCGGCCAGCCTGCCCGGCTACACGGTGGCGGTGACGCCAACGAGCCTGAGCCTGGCGCCGGGCGCCAAGGCGCAGTACCAGGTCAAGCTGACGCGCACCACGGCGCCGGCCAATACCTGGACCTACGGCGCCCTGAGCTGGACGGATGGCACGCACACGGTGCGCAGCCCGCTGACGGCGCGCGGCACCTCGCTGGCCGCCATTCCGCTGGTCAGCAGCGAAGCGGCCACGGGCAGCAAGGTGCTGACCCTGGGCACGGGCTTCTCGGGGGCGCTGGTCGGCGTCAAGTCGGGTCTCGTCGAAGCCGTGCGCCAGACGCGCACGATCGGCCAGGCGACGACGGGCGCTGCCGCATCGGCTGCCTGCAAGGCGGGCGGCGCCACGGGCGTGAACGTGCACAACGTGGTGATCCCGGCCGGCACCCTGGCGGCGCGCTTTGCCACCTACGACGCGGAAACGACGGGCGGCGCGAATACCGACATGGACATGGAGGTCTACAACGCCGCCAATGTACTGGTCGGCAGCAGCGGCAATGAAAGTTCCAATGAACAGGTGGAACTGCGCCTGCCGGCCGCCGGCACGTACAAGGTGTGCGTGATCGGCTTTGCGCCGCAAAACGGCCAGGCCGACTACACCCTGTCGTCGTGGGTGCTGGCGCCGGGCTTGAACAACGGCAACTTCAAGGCGCTGATGCCGGGCACGGCCTACACGGGCGGCACGGCGACGGTCTCCCTGAGCTGGTCCAACCTGGCCGAAGGCAAGCGTCACCTGGGCGCCGTCGGCTACCAGGTCGCTGGCGTGGTGCAGGGCGTCACGGTGGTCGAGGTCAATACCAACGATCCCGTGCCGCTGTTCCAGAACGCGCGCGCCGCCAGGCCGGTGCTGGCTGAATAAACCGTTCTTTTCGTGAACGCAAGGCGTGCCTCCTGGCACGCCTTTTTTTTATGCACCCCCCCGTTCGGGAGGAATAGCACTTGCATGGCGGTAACGCCCCCGGTATCTTGTCGGATAGCCATGGCTTTGTGTCCTGGCATTCTTGGGGAGTCGCGCGTGACCAGTTTCCGCACCAATACCGACCGCCTGCTGGAAGTGCGCCTGCAGGATGAAAAAGTGCTGGCGATTGCCGGCGCGATGGTCGCCTATACGGGCAGCATCAAATTTGAAAAATCCCTGCTGGGCGGCGAGGGCCTCTTCGGCGCGCTCAAGCGCAAGGTGACGAACGAAGGCATGCAGGTGATGCAGGCCGCCGGCACGGGTACCGTGTTTTTCGCGCAGAATGCGGCCGAAATCACCGTCATGGCGCTGGCCGGCGAAAAGCTGACCATCGAAAGCAGCAGCCTGCTGGCCTACGACACGAGCCTGAAGACGGGCACCAGCTTTGCGGGCCTGCGCGGCGCCAGTTCCGGCCAGGGCCTGTTTTCCACCACCGTCGAAGGCCACGGCAACCTGGCCGTCATTTCGCGCGGCAACCTGATCATGCTGGAAGTGACGCCGGCGCACCCGCTGCGCGTGGACCCGGACGCCTTCGTCGGCTTCAAGGGCGATATCCGCCAGGAATTCGTTTTTGATGTCAACTGGCGCACCATGATCGGCCAGAGCTCGGGCGAATCGTACCAGCACAAATTCACAGGCCAGGGCGTGGTGTTTATCCAGCCCGCCGAACGTTAAGTCAGCGAGGACCCGCGATGCCTGTCTATCAGCAAATCAATGAAAAGATGCTCGAGGTTAAACTCGGCAATGAAGAAGTGTTCGCCCGCAAGGGCGCCATGGTGTCCTACCAGGGCGACGTGGCGTTCAGCCGCTCCTTCCTGGCCGGCCAGGGCGTGCAAAGCCTGGCCATGCGCGCCGTCACGAACGAGGGCTATGCCCTGATGTCGGCGCGCGGCACGGGCAGCGTGTTTTACGCGCAGGGCGGCCTGTTCGTCACCATCGTGCCCGTGCGCGGCGAAACGTTCTATGTGGAAAGCGACTCCCTGCTGGCCTTCGATGCGCGCCTGACGGCCGGCACCATGTTCCTCGGCAACCAGGGCGGCGTGCAGGGCGTGGTGCGCGGCATGGCCTCGGGCCAGGGCTTGTTTACCACCACCTTGCAAGGCACGGGCGAAGTGGCGATTTTGTCCGACGGCAATGCCATCGGCTTGCCCGTCACGCCGGACGTGCCCGTCTTCGTCGACCCGCAAGCGTATATCGGCCACACGGGCCAGCTGAGCTCGACCATCGTCACGGACCTGAACTGGAAAACCTTTGTCGGCCAGGCGTCCGGCGAATCGTACCAGGTGAAATTTACGGGCCAGGGCACGGTCTACATCCAAGCGAGCGAAAGGTAAGCCATGACGATTTACAACCCCGATACCTTGCCGAAGAACGATAACCTGAACCGTTTTTCGTATGTCATCGACGTCAAGGAACAGATCTTCATTCGCAAGGGCAAGATGATCGCCTTTTATGGCGAGCTGCGCTTCGAAGCCATGGGCAGCAGCGTGCTCGACTTGATCGTGCGCAATGCCTTCAATGCACCGAAATACGTGCACCACTTTGTCGTGGCACAAGGCCAGGGCCAGTTGATCCTGGGCGACAACGGCAACGACCTGGCGTGCTACGACCTGGACAACGCCAACATGACCATCCGCGCGAAAAACCTGCTGGGGTTTACCAAGGACGTGATTTGCCAGGAATCGACCTTGCCCGGCTATCTGACCATGATAGGCACCGGTAAAGTGATCGCCTCGTCGAACGGCCCCGTGCACTTCCTGGAATTGCCGTGCCGCGTGGACGAGCAGGCCGTGCTGGGCTGGGCCGATTGCCCCAGCCCTTCCTACCACTACGACTACGCCCACGTGCAGGGCTGGGCCTCGGCCGCCGGCGCGCTCACGGGTTTTACCCTGTCGGGCGAGGAAAAGCAGATTGACTTCACGGGTGCCGGCACGGTGCTGGTGCAGTCGTCCGAGCTGGACGTGACGGGCAGCTCGGCCCTGATGCAGCTGCTGGCGCAATTGCCGCTGCTGGGCAAGGAAGACCTCGGCACCTTGAGTCTTTCCGTGCAGCAGCAACTAAAACAGGAGCGTTAAGCTACTTGACGGTCGCCCAGCCGGGCGGCCGCTTTTCAAGGAAGGCGCTCACGCCTTCCTCCGCATCCTCTTCCATCATATTGCGCGCCATCACGTCGCCCGCATACGCATACGCCTCGTCCAGCGGCAGCTGGCGCTGCCGGTAGAACATCTGCTTGCCGTAGCGGATGGCCGTCGGGCTTTTCGCCATGATCTGCTGCGCCAGGCGCGCCACGGCCTCGTCGAGCGCCGCGTCGGCCACCGTTTCATTGATCAGGCCCCAGTCGGCGGCCGTGTCGGCGTCGATGAAGCGGCCCGTCACCAGCATGTCGAAGGCGCGCTTGGGCGACACATTGCGCGACAGGGCGACGGACGGCGTGGCGCAGAACAGGCCCACGTTGATGCCGGACACGGCAAAGCGGGCGGACGCGCCCGCCACGGCCAGGTCGCAGCTGGCGACCAGTTGGCAGCCGGCCGCCGTGGCGATGCCGTGCACGCGGGCAATCACGGGCACGGGCAAGGTTTGAATGGCTTGCATCACGCGCGAGCATTGCGCGAACAGGGTTTGATAGTAATCAAGCTGGCGCGTGGCCTGCATCTGGCGCAAATCGTGGCCCGCGCAAAACGCCTTGCCTTCGGCGGCCAGCACCACGCAGCGCACGTGCGGCTGCTGCGCGATGGCATCAAACGCTTCCTGCAGCGCGGCCAGCATGGCTTCCGACAGGGCATTGAATTGCAGGGGACGGTTCAGGCGCAGGGTGACGAGCCCACCCTCGTCCTCGCGCAGCACCAGCGGCGCATCGGTATGTTCTAAAACGGTCATGCGGTCTCCAGTGGCCTGATGGCCTGTTTTTATGGAAAAGCTTACTTGGCGGCGTTGACGCTGCCGATGCCCGCGATCGACTTGTGCACGATCTTCGGCTTGCCGTAATAGGTCAGTTCGCCCATGCCGCGCACCACGGCGTTCAGCTCGCCCGAGGAATACACTTTGACGGAGCCGATGCCCTCGAAATTGACGTCGACGTTTTTCGCCAGCAAGGCTTTCGTGTCGACTTCGCCCACGCCCTGCGCCTTCAGGCGCAGCCAGTCGACCTGGCCATCGGCGGCCAGGCGGCCCGCGCCCTTGTAGCTGATGTCGACTCTTGGACCATTGAGCTTGGTCAAGATCTTCTCGCCCGCGCCTTCCGCGATCAGCTTGCGCAAGGTAGGCATGGTGATAATGATGCGCGGGTCGCCCTCGGTCTTCTTGAGATCTTTATCCTTCATGGAAATTTTCAGCTCGCCATCGACCACTTCCGTGATCACGCCGCTGAGGAATTTCTGGTCGCCGCGCAGCAGCAGGCTTTGCTCCTTGCCCGATTCCACTTCCATGCTGATGGGGCCGCGAATATCGATGGCGTTGAAGGCGGCGACCGTGCGGGTTTGCTCGTCGGCATGCGCGACGGTAGCGAGGCAAGCGAGGGACAGGACTGGCAACAGGAACAGAGGACGCATGGCGGTTTCCTTGAGTAGTTGATCAGTGTATTCTATGTTGCAACATCTCCAATGGGGAGAAATTTGCGATGAACGGCGCAAATCGCGGCGCGGATGACACGCCGCCATCGCCCAGCCGCGCGCCCGCGAAGGCGCCGTTGGTCTATGCTATGGCGTACCGCGTCCTGGAGAGCAGATGAAAAATTATCACAAAGAAGATTATCCCGTCGCCGATATCCGCCGCTTCCTCGAGCCGGGCCCGGTGGTGCTCGTCAGTTCAACGTGGCAGGGCGAAAGCGACGTCATGACCATGGCCTGGCATATGCTGATGGAATTTACGCCATCGTTGCTGGGCTGCTTTATTTCCGACGCGAACCACAGCTATGAAATGATCAAGCGCAGCATGGAGTGCGTGATCAACTTGCCCACGGCCGACATGGTCGATCAGGTGGTCGCCATCGGCAATTGCAGCGGCGAAGACACGGACAAGTTCACGGCCTTCGGCCTGACGCCGCAGCCGGCCGAGCTGGTGGGCGCGCCGCTGATCACCGAGTGCTACGCCAACTTCGAATGCAAGCTGGCCCAGGTGGCGGGCAACCCGAAGGGCGGCTTCTTCATCTTCGAATGCGTGAAAGCCCACGTGGCCACCTCGCCCAAGCTGCCCGAAACCCTGCACTACCGGGGCAACGGCGAGTTCATGGTATCGGGCCGGACCATCAGCCGCAAGAGCCTGATGAAGCCCGAGATGTTGTAGGTCGGATTAGCGCGGCAACGCCGCGCGTAATCCGACGACATTGTTGATGCTTGCGGTGGTGTCGGCTTACGCGCTTCGCGCTAAGCCGACCTACGCTTAAATGACCCCTTGCGCCAGCATCGCATCGGCCACTTTGACGAAGCCGGCGATGTTCGCGCCATCGACGTAGCTGACCGTGCCGTCGGCGCGCGTGCCGTATTGCTTGCACGCGGCATGGATGCCTTGCATGATCTGCAGCAAACGCGCGTCGACTTCTTCGCGCGGCCATGAAATGCGGGCCGCGTTCTGGCTCATTTCCAGGCCGGAAGTGGCCACGCCGCCCGCATTGCTGGCCTTGCCCGGCGCGTACAGCACGCCGGCCGCCTCGAAGGCCTTGGCTGCCTCGATAGTGGTAGGCATGTTGGCCCCTTCGGCCACGCATTGCACGCCATTGGCGATGAGCAGGCGCGCATCGGCGATATCGAGTTCATTTTGCGTGGCGCAGGGCAGGGCGATGTCGACCGGCACATGCCATGGCGACACGCCCGCTTCGAAGCGCACGCCCGTGCGTTCTGCGTAATCGCTGACCCGGCCATACAAATGGTTCTTGACCTCCATCAGGATGGCCAGCTTTTCCGGCGTAAAGCCGTCTTCGTCGATGACGGTGCCGCTGGAATCGGAGACGGTGATGACTTTCGCGCCCATGGCCATGGCTTTTTCCACCGCGTACTGCGCCACGTTGCCGGAGCCGGAAACGGACACGCGCATGCCTTCGAACGAGCGGCCCCGCGTTTTCAGCATTTCCTCGGCGAAATACACGGTGCCGTAGCCCGTCGCTTCCGGACGCATCAGCGAGCCGCCGAAGCTGGCGCCCTTGCCCGTAAACACGCAGTCGGCGCGGTTGCTGAGCTTTTTCATCATGCCGGCCATATAGCCCACTTCGCGCCCGCCCACGCCGATGTCGCCGGCCGGCACGTCCGTATCCGAACCCACGTGACGGAACAGTTCGCTGACAAACGCCTGGCAGAAGCGCATCACTTCGCCCGGGCTCTTGCCCTTCGGATCGAAATCGGCGCCGCCCTTGCCGCCGCCCATCGGTAACGTGGTCAGCGCATTCTTGAACGTCTGTTCGAAGGCAAGGAATTTCAGCACGGACAGGGTGACGGAAGGGTGGAAGCGGATGCCGCCCTTGTACGGCCCGATGGCCATGCTGTGCTGGATGCGGTAGCCGCGATTGACTTGCACCTGCCCATGGTCATCGACCCACGACACGCGGAACATCACCACGCGCTCCGGCTCGATCAAGCGTTCCAGCAAGCCTTGTTCCGCGTATTTCGGGTGCTGTTCCAGGAACGGCCACAAGCTCTCCATGACTTCGGTGACGGCTTGCAGAAACTCGGGCTGACCTGGATTGCGTGCGGCGACATGCTGGACATACTCGTGAGCAGATGCGTATTTCATCAGAATTCCATGGAGGTAATCGGCTATTTGGGAAACTATCATCGCAGATTTCGCACAAAAATGGTGCGGAAATTTGGTTTTGAGGGGTTTCTGCTACATTATGGGGAGTTTTCAGGACACTGCGGCCGATGCGAGCAGTAAACGACAACGCTAGCCCGAAGGCTGGCGTTGTCGTGGCAAGTTTGGCTGCTCAAGCCGGGTGGGCATCACCCCGCCATGCTGCGCAGGATCAAGCCCGTGATGTAGGCGCCGTAGGTGCCCAGCGCGTAGCCGAGCACGGCCAGTAGGACGCCCACGGGCGCCAGGGCCGGGTGGAAGGCGCTGGCGATGACGGGGGCCGAGGCGGCGCCGCCGATGTTCGCCTGCGATCCGACGGCCATGAAGAACAGCGGCGCGCGGATCAGCTTGGCGACGAGCAGCATCAGGCCGCCATGCACGGCGATCCAGATCAGGCCCAGCAGGAACAGGAAAGGCTTGTCGAACAGGGCTTTCAAGTCCATGTGCATGCCGATGGTGGCCACCAGCACGTACAGCATGGCCGAGCCGATGGTCGAGGCGCCCGCGCCTTCCAGGCTGCGCGCCCGGGTAAAACTCAGCAGCAGGCCGAAGGTGGTGGCGAGCACGACGATCCAGAAGAAGTTCGACGTCAGGCTGTAATCCTGCAGGCGCCATTCTGCCGGCAGGGTGGTGATCCAGCTGATGATGGGGCCGGCCAGGAAATGCGACAGGCCCGTCACGCCCAGGCCCACGCCGAGGATGATCATGATGTCGGTCAGATTGGCGACGCGTGCATGCTGGGCCCGGTAGCTTTCGATGCTGTCCTTGAGCGCATTGATGGCCGTCAAGTCGGCACCGGTCCAGCGGTCGAAGGCGCCCGCGCGGCCGGCCAGGAACAGCAGCACGGCCGTCCAGACGTTGGCCACCAGCACGTCGACGGCGACGAACTGGCCGAATAGGGTGGCGTCCACTTCAAATACTTCCTTCATGGCCGCCTGGTTGGCGCCGCCGCCTATCCACGAACCGGCGACAGTCGTCATGCCGCGCCAGGTGTCGCCCGCCACCGTTTCCGGGTGGATCAAACGCAGCGCCTCGAACGAGACGAGGGCGCCCAGCATGACGCCGAGGGTGCCGGTCAAAAACATGATGATGGCCTTGGGGCCCAGGCGGATAATGCCGCCGAAATCGATGGCCACGCACAGCAGGACCAGGGCGCTGGGCAGCAGGTAGTCGCGCGCCACGGCGTACAGGCCGGAGGCGTTGCCGTCGATGATGCCGAAGGTATTGAGCAGCGCCGGGATCAGGTAGCACATCAGCAGCGACGGGATATAGGTATAAAACTTTTTCCAGAAGCCGTTGGCGCGCGAGGCGGTCCAGAAGACGCCCCCCAGGGTCATGGCGAGCAGGCCGAGGACGACGGCGTCATTGGTGATCAGGGCAGAGGTGGCAGGTGGCATCGGGGATTCCGGTGAACGTGTCAGGGATGCCCGGGATGCCGATCAGGCCCCCGGGCGCAGGGTGGCCGTATCGTATAGCAATGTTGAAGCCTAAACAAATTATTTAGGCGCTAGCAATCGAAACTTCTCTTGTCAAATCAAACACTTGCTGACTGGTTTGCCGATGCCGCCGCCAGACTGGCGGTTACAAATAGCGCGCCAGCAAGGCTTTATTTAGCGCCCCGTCGAGTTCGATGCGCACGAAGTGGCCGCTGCCGGGCGCCACCTGGATTTCGCTGCCGTCGTCGGCCAGCATGCGGGTAATGGTGAAGTCGCGGTTGCCGCCCGGGTGCAGGGCTTCGATGCGGTCGCCCACGGCGAAGCGGTTTTTCACGTCCACCCTGGCCCAGCCATCCGTCACGCTCAGCACGTCGCCCACGTACTGGCTGCGGTCCGCCTCGGACGCGCCGCGCATGTAGTTCTGGTGCGTCTGCGTGTGGTGGCGCTGGTAAAAACCGTCCGTGTAGCCGCGGTTGGCCAGGCCTTGCAGCTGGCCCAGCAGGCTGATATCGAAGGGGCGGCCCGCCACGGCGTCGTCGATGGCCTGGCGGTAGACTTGCGCCGTGCGCGCCGCGTAGTACAGCGACTTGGTGCGGCCCTCGACCTTCAGCGAATCGACGCCGATCTTGACCAGGCGCTCGATGTGCTCGACGGCGCGCAAGTCCTTCGAATTCATGATGTAGGTGCCGTGCTCGTCTTCGAGGATGGGCATCAGCTGGCCCGGGCGCTGCGCTTCTTCGATGAAGTAGGGCTGGTCGGCCAGCGGGTGGCGCGGCTGCTGGTGCAGGGCGGAAAACGCGTTATTGTCGGCCTCGGCCAGCGCCTGATGAAATTCCAGCGGCACCACCTGCATGCCGCCCAGGTCGCCGCTGGCGTCTTCGGCGGCATTTTTCACCTTGTAATCCCAGCGGCAGGAATTCGTGCATGTGCCCTGGTTCGGGTCGCGGTGGTTGAAATAGCCGGACAGCAGGCAGCGGCCCGAATAGGCGATGCACAAGGCGCCATGGACGAACACTTCGAGTTCCATTTCTGGGCAGCGCTGGCGGATTTCCTCGATCTCGTCGAGCGACAGTTCGCGCGACAGGATCACGCGGGTCAGTCCCATGCGGTGCCAGAACTTCACGTCGGCCCAGTTGACGGCATTCGCCTGCACCGATAAGTGCACGGGAATCTCCGGCCACTTGTCGCGCACCATCATGATCAGGCCGGGATCGGCCATGATCAGGGCGTCGGGGCGCATGGCGATCACCGGTTCCATGTCGCGCAGATACGTTTTCAGCTTGGCGTTGTGGGCAAAGATATTGCTGGCGACAAAGAATTGCTTGCCGCGCGCATGCGCGCCATCAATGCCTTCTTGCAAGGCTTGCAAGGTCGAAAAATCGTTATTGCGCACGCGCAAGCTGTAGCGCGGCTGGCCCGCGTAGACGGCGTCGGCGCCATAGTCGAAGGCGGCATGCATCTTGGCCAGGGAGCCGGCAGGCAGGAGGAGTTCGGGAGCGTGGCGCATGGGATGGGCAAAGCCGGCGATTGTAGGCGGGCTGGCGCCGGATTGCCTTGCCTTGGGTCAAGGGATTGACATCCGATGCCCGGCAACGTCAGACGTAAGGCGTGCCCGCCAACGCTGCCTTCAGACCGACATGCCCCTGGTCCACCAAAGACAGAAAGCAGGTCTTGGCCAGCTGTGTGTCGCCATGCTGGCGGAAGTGCCGGTGCGCTTCGATCAGGGCCGTGCTCCAGGTGGCCAGCAGCAGGCTGGCCGCCAGCCGGGCCTGGGGATCGTGCGCGTCGCGCCCCGTGCTGTCGGTCAGCGCCGTTGCCACCACTTGCGCCAACTCGTCGCGGATCGCCCGCGCCCGCGCTTTCAGGGTCTCGCTGGCCTCGATGGTGGCAATAAAACCCTGGCCGGCGGCGGAAAACGTGACGTAGGGACTGTCTTTCCGTACCAGGCGGTGCGCCAGCAGGCGCAGCGTTTCGACCGGGGGCACCATGGGATCACGCTGGCGCAAGGCGGCGCGCAGCAGTTCGCGTCCCTCTTCCTCGCGGTCGAAGAACATGTCTTCCTTGCGGGGGAAGTGGTTGAACACCGTCATGCGCCCCACGCTGGCAGCCGCCGCGATCTCGTCCACCGTCACCTGCTCGAAGCCGCGCACGAAAAACAAACGCGTGGCGGCATTTGAGATGGCTTGCCGGGTGGCAAGGCGTTTGCGGGAGCGGAGGTCGGAAGGAATCGTCATGTTGCCCCGATCATACACGAAGTGTACTGAGTACAGATAAGGCTTGATGGTGCAGCCAGGCTGGGCGTACTATTTATGTACTGAGTACATATTTAGATTGAGTATATGAAAATAGCCATTCCGGCGACTGCGCTGCCTGTCATCTTTGCCACGGTCGTGCTCGATGCCATCGGCATCGGCCTGGTCTTCCCCATCTTGCCCGCGCTGCTGCGCGACGTCACGCATGCCGATAACGTGGCGGCGTACATCGGCATCATGACGGCCCTGTATGCGCTGATGCAGTTCATCTTTGCGCCCGTGCTGGGCGCGCTGAGCGACCGCCTGGGGCGGCGCCCCGTGCTGCTGCTCTCGCTCACGGGCGCGGCCGTCAATTACCTGTTCCTCGCGTTTGCGCCCAGCCTGTGGATGCTGTTGCTGGGGCGCGCCATCGCAGGCTTGACGAGCGCCAATGTGTCCGTGGCCACGGCCTACATCACCGATATTTCTCCCGAAGAAACGCGGGCGCGCCGTTTCGGCTTGCTCAACGCCATGTTCGGCGCCGGCTTCATCATCGGCCCCGTGCTCGGTGGCGCGCTGGGCGATTACGGATTGCGCTTGCCGTTCATGGCGGCGGCTATCTTGAATGCCGGCAACCTGCTGCTGGCCTTGTTCACGTTGTCCGAATCACGAACGCCGACATGCGAAAAAATCGACCTGGCGGCATTGAATCCACTGCGCCCGCTGCGCTGGGTGTTTTCTCAGAAAAGCTTGCTGCCGATCACCGCCATCTTCTTTACCTTCAGCGCGGCCGGCGAAGTGTATGGCGTGTGCTGGGCACTGTGGGGCCACGATGCGTTCGAATGGAACGGGCTGTGGATCGGTCTGTCGCTGGGCGCCTTTGGCGTGTGCCAGGCGCTGGCCCAGGCCTTCCTGCCCGGCCCCGCCGTGAAGCTGCTGGGCGAGCGCGCCACCATCCTGGGGGGCGTGGCGTGCGCCTGCATCGCGCTGGTCGCCATGGCCTTTGCCACCCGCAGCTGGATGATCTTCGCCATCATGCCCGTGTTCGCCCTGGGCGGCATCGGCGCGCCGGCCCTGCAATCGCTGGCCACGCGGCAAGTGCCCGACGACCGGCAAGGCCAGTTCCAGGGCGTGCTGGCCTCGGCCGTGAGCCTGGCATCCGTGCTGTGCCCGCTGGTGTTTTCCAGCATTTACTTTGGCGTCAGGGCGTACTGGCCCGGCGCCGTCTGGTTGTCGGTGATCGTCGTGTATGCGGCGCTGGTGCCGCTTGTGCTGGGCTTGCGCTTGCAGAGGCCGGCGCAAGCCCTGGCAGGCTAGTGCGTGTGCGAGGCTCCGCTGCTGCCGGCCTGCCCCGTCATGGGCAAGTGTTCGGGCGGCATGCCGTCCTTGAACAATTGACGCAGTTGCTGGCGCAACTCCGGCGTGTCGTGGTGATGGTGTACCGAGACTGCGTGCTCCACAGCAATACCCAATAGCTCTTCTTCGCTGTCGGCCGAGATGGCCACCGAGCAATGCGTGTCGCTGGGGAATTCCCGGCAATCGATGAATTTGCGCGTCATGATCGACTCCTTTCTGCAAAGAGCGGGCACAGCACCCGCTCCATTCAGTATAGGCCGCAAAGCAGCCTGGACTAGGCCGCGCGGCTCTCGCCGGTCGGCGCGTCGTCAAGACGGCGCACGCCGCCGCTGTGAGCCTGATGCGCCGCATCGGGCGCAAAATCGTCGACCTGGATCAAGCCGTCGACCAGGCGCGCATATTCCAGCAAGGAATTGTGTTCCTGGCAGCTGATGGTGCCTGCCGCCTTGGCTGCAGCCAGCCACGGCTGCATGGCGGACAGGCTTTGCGGCAGGTGCCGCAGGGCCGCGCCTTCGGGCGTGTCCTTCAGGCGTTTTTCGATGTGCAAAACCTCGGGCAGCAAGGCCAGCGCCCGCTCGGCGCAGGCGACGGGATCGTTGCCCTCGCTGGCGACATGGCCGTCGGCCAGCAGGCGTTCGCGGTCCGCGCCCGGCGTTTGCAGGGCCAGCGCCACTTCGCTGCCCAGCTCGTCGGACGGTGGGCGGTGGGGCAGGCCGAACGGGAACAGCAAGGTGCGCAGCAGCACGGCCAGCACGCGCGCGGGGAAATTGTCGAGCACGCTCGTCAAGCCCTGCTGCGCCTTCACCAGTGCATCCTGCAGCGACCAGTGCACGTAGGGCAGGTCGGCCTCGGGCCGGCCATCGTCCTCGTAGCGCTTCAGCACTGACGAAGCCAGGTACAGCTGCGCCAGCACGTCGCCCAATCTGGCGGACAGCCGCTCGCGGCGCTTGAGTTCGCCACCAAGCACGAACATCGACATATCCGTCATGACGGCAAACGCCGTCGACAGCCGCGTCAGGGCGCGGTAGTAGGGCGCCAGCGCGGGCGCGCCGGCATCGGGCACGGCCGCCAGGCGGGCGCCGCCCAGTCCGTACCACAACCCCCTGACCAGGTTGCCCAGCACAAAGCCCACGTGGCCGAAGAAGGCCGCATCGAAATCGCGCAGTGCCTTGCGGCCGTCGCTTTCGTTGACGGCGGCCATTTCCCTGAGTACATATGGATGCGCGCGGATGGCGCCCTGGCCGAAGATGATCAGGCTGCGCGTGAGGATGTTGGCGCCTTCGACCGTGATCGCGATGGGGATTTGCTGGTAGGCGCTGGCGAGGAAATTGTTCGGGCCCACGCAGATGCCTTTGCCGCCAAGAATGTCCATGCCGTCGTTGACGAGCGCGCGTCCCCGCTCCGTGACGTGGTATTTGACGATGGCGGAAATGACGGCCGGCTTTTCGCCCAGGTCGACGGCATGCGCGGCCAGGGTGCGGGCCGCGTCCATCAGGTACAGGTTGGCGCCCATGCGGGCCAGCGCTTCCTGCACCCCTTCGAACTTACCGATCGGCATGTTGAACTGGCGCCGCACGGCCGCATACGCGCCGGTGCCGCGCACGGCCATCTTGCCCATGCCCACGCTGGACGAGGGCAGCGAGATGGCGCGTCCCGCCGCCAGGCATTCCATCAGCATGCGCCATCCTTTCCCCACTTGCGCCTGGCCGCCGATGACCCACTCGATGGGAATGAAGACATCGTTGCCGGAGGTGGGGCCGTTCTGGAAGGCGGCGTTCAAGGGATGGTGGCGGCGGCCGATCACCACGCCGTCGTGGCTGGCGGGGATCAGGGCGCAGGTGATGCCGGGCGCGTCGTTGTCGGAGAGCAAGTGGTCGGGATCGCTGGTCTGGAATGCCAGTCCCAGCAAGGTCGCCACGGGCGCCAGGGTGATGTAGCGCTTGTTCCAGCTGAGGCGGAAACCCAGGGTCGATCTTCCTTCATGCATGCCCATGCACACGACGCCCAGGTCGGGGATGGCGGCCGCGTCGGAGCCCGCATACGGGCTGGTCAGGGCAAAGCAGGGAATCTCGGTGCCGGCAGCCAATCGCGGCAGGTAATGGTTTTTCTGTTCCTCGGTGCCGTAGTGCAACAACAACTCGGCCGGTCCCAGCGAATTGGGCACCATCACGGTCACGGCCAGCGCCGAGCAGCGGCTCGACAGTTTCATCACCACTTGCGAATGCATGTAGGCGGAGAACTGTTTGCCGCCGTATTGCTTGGGAATGATCATGCCGAGGAAACCCTGGCTTTTCATGTAGGCCCAGGCTTGCGGTGGCAAGTCCTGCGCCTGCTGCGTTTCCCAGTCGTTGACCAGTTCGCACAAGCGTTCGACGTCGTGGTCAAGGAAATGGCGCTCTTCGGCGCTGAGCGAAGCGCGTCCATATGCCAGCAATTTTGTCCAGTCGGGCTGGCCGGAAAACAGCTCGGCATCCCACCACGTGGTGCCCGCCTCGAGCGCGTCGCGTTCCGTGTCGGACATCGTCGGCAGGATGCGCTTGAACAGGGTCAGCAGGTGCGGGGAAATCAGGGCGCGGCGCACGGGGCCGGGCGCGAACAGTACAACCAGGCCCAGCAGGGCCACTATCAATATGAGCGTCAGCATGCGATATCTCCCTGTGTCATGACGACAGGGTAGGCCGATGCGGCCGAAGTTACTGTGCGGTACAGCGCATACGCAGCAACGCCAACCGCAGGGGTTGGCGTTGTGGCTGAACAAGGTTGTCGCCGATAGCCGGCGCTAACGGTATTAGCGTTGCGGAACGACAATCACCGTGTCGCCCGTCTTGCCCTTGGCACCGTCGTCGCCCTTGGCGCCGTCGTTGCCTTGCGCACCGGTAGCGCCCTTGGCGCCATCGTATCCGGCGGCACCGCTGTCGCCCGTCTGGCCCGTGGCGCCCGTGGCGCCGGTGGCACCGGTCGCGCCGGCAGGCGCTTCAGCGCCCTTGGCGCCCGTGGCGCCGGCAGGACCAGGCGCGCCGGCAGGGCCGGGAACGACTTGGACGACGGTCGGTGCGGGTGGCGCTTCGCGCTGGCAAGCGGTCAGGGCGAGGGTAGAGGCGAGCGCGAGCAATATCAGGGTAGGTTTCATGATGCATCCTTTGGCAGTGAGCCGTAATGTACGGAACGGCTCGACGGCGTCGGGCGCGAGTTTCGCATGGCGGTGTGGCGGGAGAGCTGACCAGCCGACCCGTCTGCCGTGTTGCGCAGGGCGCTGGCGGCGGGAGGGAAAGTGATGGTCTGCCTGCAGCATGGCCCCTTGGGCGGCTGCAGTCCGTTCGTTTGCGTACATAGCGGCGGATGGATGCCATGGTGTTGTTTGCAGGCGAAAACAAAAAAGCCAACCCGGAGGTTGGCTTTTTGCTATGCACTGCTGAATTCTTGGTGGCCCGGGGCGGAATCGAACCACCGACACAAGGATTTTCAATCCTCTGCTCTACCGACTGAGCTACCAGGCCAAGGCGGCGAATTATAGCAGAAAGACTTTCCACCTGACCAGAGCTAGCTGTGTTCAAATGCAACAGATGGTCAAAACATGGTGTTTTGGCATCCTTGTATGAGCTGAAGGGATGTGGCGATGCAGCGACGTATTGGAGTGCAGGGCCTGGCGGCTGCAGGCTTGTTCAGTTTGTTTTGCGGTACGGCGCGGGCCGACGGGCTGGCCGATCTGAATGCGGCGCTGGCGCGCTTGCAGGGCCAGCTACCCATCAAGGCGCAGGTGGAATCGAAAACCTGGCGCCGCGAGGGCGAGGGCAAGGCGGCGGAAGAGGATAGCGGCCAGGCCACGGTGGCTGTCGAGGGCGGACCGGCGGGCTTGCAAGTGCTCTACGGCAAGGATTTGCTGGCGAAAGTGGAGGCCGAGCAGCGCGCCAGGGTGAAGGACCCGAAGGTCAAGACGCCGATCGGCTTTGCGCTGGGGGAGATGAAGGCGGCGGAGTTGCGTTCCATGGTGTCGGCGGCCGATTCCCTGTCGCGCGAGATCGAGGAAGCCGTGTTCAGCGGGGAAAAGATCGATAGCTACAAGGGCAAGCCCGCGCGCCTGCTCAGCTTTACCTTGTCGCTCGACAAGGTGCCGGAGAAAGACCGCAAGTATGTGAAGAAGTTCGACGGCGGCATCGAGGTGTGGATCGCCGCCGACGGCACGCCGCTGGCCAGCCATTTCCACTTTGATGTGAGCGGGCGCGCCTTTGTCGTCGTCAGCTTTACGCAAAAGACGGACGAGACGCGCCAGTATGGCGTCAGCGGCGACCATCTATTGTTGCTGCGCAAGGAAAGCAAGAATGCCACCTCGGGTGCGGGCGAGAAGGTGGAAAGCAAGATCGTCAAGACCTTGCAGCTGCAGTCCTGACGTGTTGCAGCATCACGCAAGCCGCTGATCCAGCGGCTTTTTTTACATCGCCGAGCTGCCGCCCATGGCGCTCTTTTGCAGCACGCAGCGTCCCGCCTCGCAGGTGGCGCCCGGGTCCGTGACGATGGAGCAGGTCGACATCATGCCGTCCGCCTGCTGCTGCTTGCGGCTGGCCTCGGCTTGCGCCTGGGCCAAGGCCTTGAGTTTTTTGCCGTCATTGTCCTTGCTGGACCAGGCCAGGTAGCGCTCGGGGCCGCCGCAGGCTTTGGCGCCGATGGCGATGGTTTGGCATTGCTGCGTGGAATCGCAGGCGGCGGCGCCCACTTCCGCCTGGATTTGCGCCAGCAAGCCGGCATTGCCGGGCGCGGGCGGCGCATCTTGTGCGGGGGCGCTGCCGCAGGCACTGGTGGCCAGCAGCAGGATGGCGGCGCACGCGGCGCGCAGGGCGGAGTAGGTAGGTGTATGCATGCCTTCATCATGTGCCACGCTTGCCCAAATGGCAAGCGCGATTCGCGCGCTGGACGATCCTTGACGCCGGTCATTTTCATTATCAAGCCGTCAAAGTTAATATAAATCAACATCCAATCAGCGATGGTCGGGTGGCGACCGGGCCGCCGCGCTGCATTCCCGCGCCGGCGTGCACCGCCGATTCGGGAATGCTTCCAGGAGTTAGACTATGCGCCGTACCCTCTCCCCCTTTGTCTTCATCGCCAGCCTCGCTTTCAGCGGCACGCTGCACGCCGCCAGCAAGGAGCCGATCCAGCCCATCACGGCCGCCAAGGTGGCCAATCCGGCCATGGTCGAACTGGGCAAGAAACTGTTTTTCGATCCGCGGCTGTCGCGTTCCGGATTTATTTCCTGTAATAGCTGCCATAACCTGAGCATGGGCGGCACGGATAACATCAAGACGTCGATCGGCCACAACTGGCAGCGCGGACCCATCAACTCACCAACGGTGCTCAATTCCAGCATGAACGTGGCGCAATTCTGGGATGGCCGCGCCAAGGATTTGCAGGAGCAGGCGGGCGGCCCCATCGCCAATCCGGGCGAGATGGCTTTTACGCACGAGCTGGCCATCGACGTGCTGGCCTCGATTCCCGCCTACCGCGCGGAATTCCGGCAAGTATTTGGCCAGGATAAATTGACCATCGAGCAAGTCACGCGCGCCATCGCCGCCTTCGAGGAAGTGCTGGTGACGCCCGGTTCGCGCTTTGACCAATGGCTGATGGGCAAGAAAAGCGCGCTGACGAAAGACGAGCTGGCCGGCTACCAGCTGTTCAAATCCAGCGGCTGCATCGCCTGCCATAACGGCCCCGCCGTCGGCGGCAATACTTTCCAGAAGATGGGTGTGGTGGAACCGTACAAGACGGCGATGACGGCGCAAGGGCGCTCGGCCGTGACGGGCAAGGATGCCGACCGCTTCAACTTCAAGGTGCCGACCCTGCGCAACGTGGAATTGACGTATCCCTACTTCCACGATGGCGAAGCGGCCACCCTGACGCAGGCCGTCGACGTGATGGGCCGTTTGCAGCTAGGCCGCACGTTTGCGCCCGATGAAAACGCGCAACTCGTCGCTTTCCTGAAAACCCTCACGGGCAAGCAGCCGCACCTCGTGCTGCCGATCCTGCCGCCATCGAGCGACATAACGCCGCGGCCGGTGCCGTTTGACTGAGTGCTTGTGGTGGGTGTGGTGTCGGATTACGCCCTTGCGGGCTAATCCGACCTACACCTGAGCGAGTAGGTCGGATTAGCGGCGCAGCCGCGTAATCCGACATTTTTTGTTGATATCGCTTATTTCAACGTACGATTGAACAGCTGATAGATGCGGCGGTACTGGTCATACCACGCTTCCGGCTGCACGAAGCCGTGGCGCTCCATCGGGTAGCTGGCCATTTCCCAGTTATCCTTTTTGAGCTCGATCAAGCGCTGCGACAGGCGCACGGAATCCTGGTAGAACACGTTGTCGTCGATCATGCCGTGGGCGATCAGGAGGTTGCCCGTCAGCTTGTCGGCATATTCGATCGGCGACGAGATTTTATACGCGAGCGGATCGACGTCCGGCGTGTTCAGGATGTTGGCCGTGTACTCGTGGTTGTAGGTGGTCCAGTCCGTCACGGGACGCAGGGCGGCGCCCGACTTGAAGATTTCCGGGGCGCGCATCAGGGCCATCAGGCTCATGAAGCCGCCATAGCTGCCGCCATAGATGCCCACATTCTTGATGTCTCCCTGGTGCTGGGCTGCCAGCCAGTTGGCGCCATCGATGAAATCTTCCAGTTCCGGGTGGCCCATCTGGCGGTAGATGGCCGTGCGCCACGCGCTGCCGTAGCCGAGCGAGGCGCGGTAATCGACGTCGAGCACGATGTAACCCTGCTCCACCAGCAGGTTGTGGAACATCTGTTCGCGGAAGTACACGGGGTAGCGCTGCGTCACGTTTTGCAGGTAGCCGGCACCGTGCGCGAACATGACGATCGGGTAGCGCTTGCCCGCTTCCAGCTGCGCCGGGCGATACAGCTTGGCCCAGATGGGCGCCGCGCCATGCGTGGACGGCACTTGCACCAGTTCCGGCATGACCCAGTTGCGCGCCTTGAAGGCGTCGCTGCGCGTATCGGTCAGGATAGTCGCCTTGCCGCCAGAGACAGAAACCGTGGCCAGCTGGGCCGGCATATAGCTGGTCGAATAGCGCAGCAGCAGCTTGCCGCCATCGGGCGACAGGCCGAAGTTTTCCACGCCTTTCAAACTGGTGACTTCGCGCGCGCCGCCATCCTTGGCCGTGCTGGCACACACTTCATACGTGCCTGGCGCTTGCGGGTTGCACATAAAATAGGCGGTCTTGCCGTCGCGGCTCCATTCGACGGCGCTCACTTCCCATTGCCCGCTGGTCAAGGCGCGCGCGGGTGCGGTGCCCGTTTTCGTGTACAGGTGGGCGTAGCCGCTTTCCTCGGACAGATACCACAGGGTGGCATTGTCGGGCAGCCAGCCGAATTCCTCGGCGCGGCGGTTGACCCAGGCCGTGTCGCTGATGCGGTGCGCGGGCACGAGGGCGCCGTTGGCCAGGTCGACGGTGGCGAGCCAGCCGTCCTTGTTGTCGATGGCGCGCACGCGCACGGCCGCTTTGGAACCGTCATCGGTCCAGGCGATGCCGTCGCGCTGGGCGTCGATGCGCACGGGGCGGTTGCCTTTCAGCGGCGGCAGCTTCTGTTCGGCGCGCAGGCTGGCCAGCGGGTCGGTGGCGATGCCGGGCAGGCTGTCGAAAGCGATCTCGCGTACCTGGCCCGTGCGCAGGTCCGCCAGTTTCAGGCTTTGCGCGATCGGCATGTTGCGGCCCACGCGCGTGCGCTCGTCGTCCGCTTCCGGATAGCCCGTTTCCGTGACGTAGCGTGCCAGTTTGCCCAGCTTGCCCTTTTCGGCGGCCTTGTCTTGCGTGACGAACAGCAGCCAGCGGCCGTCCGGCGACAGGGCGCTGCCGGAAATCGTCACTTTGTCGCCCAGGTAGATCGGTTCCGGCGCACGCGTGGCGTCCAGGCGGCGCTCTTCGTGACGGCGCTCGCGGCTCGCGTCGCGGTCGTCCTTCTGGCGCGCCAGGTTGACGATCAGGCGCAGCTGCAGCTCGCGCAGGGCGTCCGCTTCCGGCTTGGCGTCCGGGTCCTTGGCCGCGCGCAGCAGGGCGACGGGGGCGCTCAGGCGGTCGGCACGGCTCCAGCTGAACCAGTCGGTGCCGCTGCGGTACTGCACGGCGCCGCCGTCGGCGGAATACTGCGGGTCGCTGATGGCGGAGACGCCCCGCGTGATCTGGATCAAGGCGCCGTTTTTCAGGTCGCGCTCGAACAAGTCGCCGTTGCGCAGCAGGATGGCGCGCGTGCCGGCCCGGTTGACGATCATCTGCTGCCCATCGAGGTTCGCCAGCTGCGCATCGTCGACCCTCTTGCCGCTATTGAGTTTCGCATGCGCGCCCGATACGTGAAACGTGTCGCGCAGGGGCGAGCCGAGGCGTTTTTGTTTGTAGTAAAGCTGGCCATTCCAGCCCCACCATGCCGCTTCGACGGGTGTGCCGATCCAGTCGGGATCGGCCATGGCCTGGTCCAGCGTGATCGGCGTGGGCGCGGCGGGGGAGGGGGCCGCATGGGCGGCGGGCAGCAGAGATAGCAGCAGGAGCGGCAGCAGGGGAAGAACCAGACGCATCGGAGATCGCTTTAATCAAGGGGGATGGTGAAGGTACAGGCTATGAGGCCGGTATTCTAGCGGAGGAGTTTCGTGCAGGAAATGTCGGAAAGCTAAGCTTGATGCCGGGCCAGCCAGCCGGGAAAGTCGTCAAGCGGCATCGGCCGCGCATACAGGAAGCCTTGCAAGCCGTCGCAATCGTGGGCGACGAGGAAGTCGGCCTGCTCCTGCGTTTCCACGCCTTCGGCCACGACGCGCAAGCCCAGGTGGCGCGCCATGGCCAGGATCGCCTGCACGATGGCCGTGTCGCGCGCATCGCGCGGCGTGTCGTCGATGAAGCGCTTGTCGATTTTCAGTTCGTACAGCGGCATCGAGGTCAGGTAGGAAAGGCTGGAATAGCCGGTGCCGAAATCGTCGATGGAAAAGCGGATGCCCAGGTCCGCCAGTTCGCGCATGCGCGCCAGCGAGGCGTCGCGCTGGTCGATCAGCAAGCCTTCCGTCAATTCCAGGATCAGGGCGCCGGCCAGCGTGCCGTGTTCGGCCAGCGCCGCCTGCACGCGGGCGGCGAAATCGGGCTGGCGAAACTGCGCCGGACTGACGTTGACGGACAGGGGGATGGGCTGACCAGCTTGCGCCAGCACCCTGGCGGCGCGGCACGCTTCGCGCAGGGCCCAGTGCCCGAGCTTGACGATCAGCCCAGATTCCTCGGCAATCGGAATGAAGATATCCGGCGCGATATGGCTGCCGTCCGCCTGCGACCAGCGCATCAGCAATTCGGCGCCCGAAACCCGGCCGTGGCGGTCGACCTGCGGCTGCACGTGCATGCACAATTGCCCCAGGTCGAGGGCGCGCGCCAGCGCCCGTTCCAGGGTCAGGCGGCGCTCCACGCCCGCCTGCATGGCCGCTTCAAAGAAGGCGATGCCGTTGCGTCCTTCCGCCTTGGCGCGGTACATGGCGATGTCCGCTTCGCGCAGCAGGTCGTGCGCCTGCTGGCCCGCTTTCGGCAGCAGGGTCACGCCGATGCTGGCGCTGCAATGATAGGACTGCGCGCCGATCTCGAAGTCGCGCGCGATGGCGGCGCGGATTTTCTCGGCCACCTGTGCCGCCGCGCGGGCGGCGCTGTCCAGGTCATCGGCCAGGTGCGCCAGCAGCACGACGAATTCGTCGCCGCCGATGCGCGCCACCGTGTCGGCCTTGCGCATCAGCTGCGCCAGCCGTTCGCCCGCCAGGCGCAGCAGCGCGTCGCCTGTGGCGTGGCCGCGCGCGTCGTTGATGTGCTTGAAGTGATCGAGGTCGATGAACATCAGTGCGCTGATGGTCTGGTTGCGCGGCGCGGCGGCCAGCAGGTGGCCGATGCGGTCCATCAGCAGGCGCCGGTTGGGCAAGCCCGTCAGCACGTCGTAGAAGGCCAGGCGGTGGATGTCCGCTTCCGATTTCTTGCGCTCGTCGATTTCCCGCTCGACGGCCACCCAGTGCGTCTGCCTGCCTTCCGCATCCGTGAAGGGCACCAGTTCCGCTTCGACCCAGTACGCCTTGCCCGCCTTGTTGTAGTTCAGCAATTCCGCCCTGGCCGGCTGGGCACGGGCCATGGCGGCGGCGATGCGCGCCAGTTCGTCCGCATCGGTGGCGGGGCCTTGCTGGAACAGCAGGCTGCGGCCCAGCACCTCGGCGCGCGCATAGCCGCTGCTGCGTTCGAAGGCGTCATTGACGAAGATGATGCGCGTGGCCGATACCGTCCCGGCGCCGGGGTCGGGCGGGCCGTCCAGCACTTCGGCGATCATCACCATGTCGTTCAGACGGGCCAGCGCCGTGGCCGTCAGGCGCAGCTCGGCGTTCAGCTGCGACAAGGCCTGGCTGCTGTCTTCCAGGTGGCGCAGCAGAAAGGCGCAGGACAGGGTCAGCACGGCGGCGATAAACAGGAAGTTCAGGGCCACGATCAGCGCGCGCAGCACGGGAGAGTCGGGCGTGCCCGGCAGGCGCAGGGCGACGTCGGGATGCAGGCCGAGGAAAAAGATGGTCAGCGTGGTCAGGACCAGGGTCGACAAGGCTGGCCGCATGCCCAGCAGCAGTGCCGCCAGCACGGGCATGAGCATCATGTAAATCTGGCTGACGGGACCGATTTTCAGCAGCAGGCCTACGCCCACCAGATAGGCGACGATGAGGAATTGCCACACGCGCCAGCGGTAGGGCATGGCGCGACTATGCCAGATGAGGCCGATCCAGCCGATGGCCAGCAAGTCGAGGACGACGATGGACCAGATCGCCTCGCTCGCGGCCAGCAGCGCGCTGGGAATGGCCGTGACGATGCCAAGCAGCAGCACCACCTGCAACAGGCGGGTAAAGACCAGGCCGCGCCAGTGCGCGAGATCGCTCGATA
Source organism: Janthinobacterium sp. HH106 (assembly GCF_001758725.1). Classification (NCBI taxonomy): domain Bacteria; kingdom Pseudomonadati; phylum Pseudomonadota; class Betaproteobacteria; order Burkholderiales; family Oxalobacteraceae; genus Janthinobacterium; species Janthinobacterium sp. HH106. The sequence goes on from NZ_LRIC01000073.1 coordinate 252,571, forward strand.
TCGCCACGCTGCCATCCTTCCCCTGGGGTAAGCTGCCGCCGCGCCGTGCATTACTGCTGAGTAAATATTACGCGCTATCAATCCTCTTGTCATCTTGATCATTGGTCATGATTGCCGGCGTTCCGCGTGGCTGCCTCATTCATCGGCCCTTTGGCGGGGATGGTCATTCTGCCCTGGGCGCCGCGCCGTTTGATGGGAGCAAAAAAAAGCCAGCCTGTCGGCTGGCGCTGTGCAGTGAAGCGCACACGGGCGCTTCGAAGCGGCGCTTATTTCTTTGGCGCGCTCAGGCATTCTTTCATGAACGCCTTGCGCGCGTCGCCCTTCATGTCCTTGGCGTCGGCATTGCACGCCTTCATCTTGTTTTGCTGCGTCATGGCCGGCGCCGGCTTGGCGCTCAGGCATTCCTTCATGAAGGTTTTGCGCTCATCGCCTTTCTTGCCGGCGGCATCCGCATTGCAGGTGGTCATTTTCGACTGTTGCGCCGTCTTGGCGGCGGGCGCCGCTTCCGGTGCGGCGGCAAAGGCGGTGCTGGCAAACGCGGCGGCGATGCAGAGGGCGATTAATTGTTTCATGGCAAATCCTTTAGACGCAAACGATGGAAGGGGCATGCAACCGGCTGGAAAGTGCCGATATGCAGAACGTAACTAACTATATGACATTTATCAACAAAATTTCCACTCGAGTGTGTCTTTTTGTTACGGCCTGGCGCCAAGTCCCCGCCGGCTGGCCCGGGCCGCCATGTTGCGGCGGCAGCGGCCCCGTTTTTTGCTATGCTAGCGTCTTTCCACCGGCCGATGCCGCTGCCTTGGCCGGCGCACCCTCATTACGGAGTAGTTATGGTCTCGTTGCAAGAGCAGTTTTTAAAGGCCGGCCTGGTCGACAAGAAGAAGGTCAAATTGGCCAACCAGGACAAGAGCAAGCAAAAAAAGGACGAGCGCAAGAGCGGCACGCAAAGCGTCGACGAGGTGCGCCTGGCCGCGCTCGAGACCCAGCGCAAGAACGCCGAGCGCGCGCGCGAACTGAACGCCCAGCGCGACGCGGCCGCCAACCAGAAAGCCATCGTGGCGCAAATCGCGCAAATGGTGCAAAAGAACCGCCAGAGCAAGGGCAACAACGGCGACGTGCCGTATAACTTCACGTTCAACAACAAGATCGAGCGCATCTATGTGACGGCCGCCGTGCAAGCCCACCTGGTGGCGGGCCGTCTGGTGATCGTCTGCCTCGGCGGCGCCGTGGAGCTGGTGCCGCGCATCATCGCCGACAAGATCGCCGAACGCGACCCCGCCATCGTCGTGCGCGTGAAACAGGCCAGCACGCAAGTGGATGAGGACGATCCGTACGCGGCGTTCCAGATTCCTGATGATTTGATGTGGTAAAACAGGACGCTGCGGTTCTGGGTGAAGACAACGGGTGATAAGGTGATTGTTAGCCGAATACGACTTTGGATTGCTTGATGAATTCCACGAAAGCGATGCAATTCACCCTAACTTCTGGCAGTGCGCATACCGCTGGAATTTTATAATTTGCCATTGATTTTGGGCGACCAGGCTGTGCTGCCTCATTGGAAATAAGACGCGCTTGAGCGGCGCGTGCGGTGGCGATAATCATTAGGTCATTCTCGTCGACCCCACCCCCGTATTGATCGCCGATGATTCCAAGTAAATTTTTAATGCGTACGGCATCTTGAAGAATGGCATCGCTCATGGCAAACGTGCCTATCTTGTTGTCTTCGAGCCACCGCGCGCACTCAGGTGCCACATGTCCGACTTCAGACAATGCTACATTAGGCATTGTGATAGTGTGATCGATTAATTTATCTGCTATCCATCGCCACATGCTAGGGAACTGGGCTAAGGGATAGTTGTCCCAAGCATAGACAATAGCGGATGCGTCAAACACCTGCATAGTAACGTTCCAGTTGATGCAGATCGTTAAGTTTTAGACCATCAAGATAGCTGCTAGCTTTCGAAAGGGTAATATGGCGGCCGCTGAGGGCATTTAATACCGTGCGAACAAATGTATCCCCGAAAATATGTTTGGGTTCTCGATGTCGATAGGCCCGCGATCCGCCATCGCCCTCTGGAAAAACCAAATTGGATCGCCATTCACGGTAAGCCGAATATTGATGTTGTTGTAATCGTCCGCTATCAAGCAATCGTCGTAAAATGACTTCGGCACTGACGCCCCAAGCTTTTCGCTCCCACGACAACCAAGTATCGAATTCTGCCGCGTTGGCTGGGCGAGTCGCATCATCGATGCTGGCCAAAAAATCGTCCGGCACCAGCATATGACCTGCAAACGCATTTGCATCACGTTCTAAGCCGCGGTGCGAATGCATATCATCTTCGTCATCGATTGAACTTGCTTTGTGTAGCAGGAGATGCCCCAGTTCATGCATGAGTGTAAATGATTGTTGCGGATGCCATTGCTGCTTCTTGACCACAATGACTGGGCACTCGGGATCGTATAGTGCAAAACCGAGAATTGGATTTTCTTTCGCAATTTGCCACTTCCCATTGTATCCATTACTAAGGAACACGAGAATTCCCCGCGCTTCGACAGCATCGCGATATGTATCAAACGTATTGGTGACATTTAATTGCAACCAGTTTCTTGCAATTTTTGCCGCTTCACGTGGGTTGTCGAGGGGAAGATCTGGTGGTGCGAAAATTGGCAAATCTTGATTGCTCAGTTCATCACGCAAGCTTAAATAAACCGAACGCTGGCGTTCCACACGTTCGATGAATTTCTTTAGCTTCGTTGTCATCTCAGGCTTTTGGTTCGCAAGTGTGCGGAAAGCCAAGGTGTGTACTTGCTCTTCAATTGCCGGGCCTGGTTCGAGAAAAAATAATACCCCTCGTCCAAAATATTCAGCAATTTTACTTAGTTGAGTGAATGTCAGGCCTCCGCCATTCATGAGGCGATCCATGCTATTCGGCGTGATATTGACCTCAGCCGCAAGTTCGTCAGTAGTCATGCCGTGGTCAGCGCAGCACCAAGCTATTCGGGACGCATTGATCGAATGAATTCGTTCCATTGTGGGTAAATTATACATACATGTCCGTGTGGTGTCCGGTCGCCTGTGCTCTCCAGTAACGTCCCATCCGTGGTGTTTCCTCGAAGTTGATGGCCGTATAGTATTTTGAGTCAACAAGAGTTGAAGGCGTACCGTTGCATCATAGCGGCGGAAGCCGTATCGGTATCAGAGGTAGGTCAGGCTTCAGTTGAAATTTCAGCGCCCACAAACAAAAACGCCACCCGAAGGTGGCGTTTTTGATAGGTGCTGCTGAATTCTTGGTGGCCCGGGGCGGAATCGAACCACCGACACAAGGATTTTCAATCCTCTGCTCTACCGACTGAGCTACCAGGCCAAGGTGGCGAATTATAGCAGACCAAAACGGGAATGCAAGAGCCAGCTGCGACTTTTCCTGCATTTCCAGGATTTACACTCCGTTACTTGCGCAGGGGTCAAATATGATTTGATATAAACGGTATTTTTCTCAACAAAGGATGGGCGCATAGTGTGGCCATCGAAATGTATTTGAGAGGATTACCGCATGCACGCCATTACCCAACACACCGCCATCCCTGAAATCGGCCTGGGCACCTTCCGCCTGCAGGGGCAGGTCGTCATCGATTCCGTCACGACGGGCCTCGACGTCGGCTACCGCCATATCGACACGGCGCAAATCTACGGCAATGAAGCCGACGTGGGCCAGGCGATCGCGGCCAGCGCCGTCCCGCGCGACGAGTTGTTCGTCACCACCAAGATATGGATCGACAATCTGCAGCGCGACAAGCTGATTCCCAGTTTAAAAGACAGCCTGCACAAGCTGCAGCTGGAGCAGCTGGATTTGACGCTGATCCACTGGCCGTCGCCGCAGGACGCGATTCCCGTGGCCGAGTACATGGCGGCGCTGGCGCAGGCCAAGGCGCAAGGGCTGACCAAGGCCATCGGCGTATCGAATTTCACGAATGCGCAGCTGCGGCAAGCCATCGATACGGTGGGCGCGGCGGAAATCGCCACGCAGCAGGTCGAGATCCACCCCTTCCTGCAAAACCGCAAGGTCATCGAGTTCGCGCGCAGCCAGGGCATCCACATCACGGCCTATATGCCGCTCGCGTACGGCAAGGTGGTCGCCGACCCCGTGATCGCGGCCATTGCAGCCAGACATGGCGTGACGCCGGCGCAGGTGGCCCTGAGCTGGTCGCTGCAGCAGGGCTTTGCCGTGATTCCGTCGTCGACGAAGCGCGCCAACCTGGAAGCGAACCTGCATTTCCGGCGCATCACCCTGTCGCCGGACGAGATGGCGCAGATGGCCGCCCTGGAACGGGGCGAGCGCCTGGCCAACCCGGACGGCCTGGCGCCGCAGTGGGATTGAGATGGGCGCCATGACGAAGCTGGGGCAGGGCGGTTTCAGTATCGGCCTGGAACTGCCGCTCGATAATGACTGGTGGTCCACGGGGCGCCAGGCGAATGCGGCCTGCGGCCGCGTGCCGGGCGAGCCGGACATGCGACAGCATGCGGTGCTGGCAAAGCTGGCCGACCGCCTGGGTTTCCGGACCCTGTGGCTGCGCGACGTGCCCCTGTACGATCCGTCGTTCGGCGACGCGGCCCAGGTCTTCGAGGTATTTACGTATCTGGGCTACCTGGCCGGCGTCACCGAGAACATCTTGCTGGGCACGGCCGCCGTGGTGCTGCCGCTGCGCGAACCGGTGCTGACTTTAAAAGCGGCGGCCAGCGTCGACCAGTTGAGCGGCGGGCGTTTGCTGCTGGGCGTGGCCAGCGGCGACCGGCCCGTCGAGTATCCCGTCTTCGGCCGCGATTTCGCGCAGCGCGGTGAGGCTTTTCGCGAGCAGGTGGCCATGCTGCGCGACTGGGGAGATATACGCCTGCCGCCCGGCATCCGCCTGCTGCCCAAGCCGGCCGCACCGTTGCCGCTGCTGGTGGCGGGGCTGGCGCAGCAGTCGCCGGCCTGGATAGGCGCGCAGATGGACGGCTGGCTCGCCTATCCGGGCACGCCGGAAGACCATGCCCGGCGTTCCGCCCAATGGCGCGCCGTGGCCGGGGACGATAAGCCGTATGTCAGCTTCATCCACCTGGACCTGGATGACGATCCGACCTTGCCGCTGCAGCGCTTCCGCTTCGGCGGGCGTACGGGGCGCGATGGCCTGATCGCCGAGCTGCACGCCATGCGCGCGGCCGGCGTGCGGCATATTGGCCTGCAGCTGCGGCAGAACCGGCGCCCGCTGGCCGAGACGATGCAGGAGATCGGCGAATACGTGCTGCCCGTGTTTCATGGCGCCGCTTGACCTGGGGCATGCGTTCTGTACTTCCTGACTAGCTGAAACGGGGGCGGCAAACGCTATAATGACCGCATGAACAGTCCCACTCCCCCCACCATGCGGCGCTTCATGCACAGCCACAGCGACGTTTGCATCGTCGGCAATGGCGCCATCGCGAAAACCACGGCGCTGGCGTTTGCCCAGGCAGGACAAAGCGTCACGCTGTTATCCCCGGCGAACCCTCCGGCACCCACCGCCAGGCCGGTCGAAGCCAGCTGGGATGTGCGCGTGTATGCGCTCAATCATACTGCGCACCAGCTGCTGTCGTCGCTGAAGGTATGGGGCGCGCTGGAGGGCGACAGGGTGGCGCCCGTCGATGCCATGCTGGTCAACGGCGACGGCGCGCAGGCGGGCGGACTCGGTTTCGACGCCTACGGCGCCCATGTGGGCGCACTGGCGTGGATCATCGAAGACCGCAACCTGGGCCAGGCGCTGGACGCCGCCCTGAAATTCGCGCCGAACGTCAGCGTGCTGCAGGGCCGCGCCAGCCGCCTGGAATGGACGAACGACTCGGCCATCGTGCACCTCGACGGCGGCGACACCATCACTTGCGCGCTGGTCGTGGGCGCCGACGGCGCCCAGTCGTGGGTGCGGGGCCAGTGCGACATCGGTCTCGATTACCGCTCCTACGGCCAGCGCGGCGTGGTCAGCAACTTCGCCTGCGAAAAGCCGCACCATGGCGCGGCCCACCAGTGGTTTACGGGCAGCGAAGGCATCGTCGCGCTGCTGCCGCTGCCGGGCGAGCGCGTCTCTCTCGTCTGGTCGGCGCCCGATGCGCTGGCCGATACCTTGATGTCCGAACCGGCCGACGCCCTGGCCGCGCGCCTGGCCGCGTATTGCCACGATAAGCTGGGTAAACTCACGCCGCTGCAGCCGGAGCTGGTGCGCGCGTTTCCTCTGACCCTGATGCGCCCGCACGCCATGGTCGCGCCGCGCGTGGCTTTGGTCGGCGACGCCGCCCACGTGGTCCATCCGATGGCCGGCCACGGCATGAATCTGGGTTTTGCCGACGTGGCGCAGCTGGTCAAGACGATCGGCGAACGCGAAGCGCACCGCGGCATCGGCGACGAGCGCGTGCTGGCGCGCTATGCGCGCGCGCGCAAGGAAGACGTGCTGTTGATGCAGCTGGCGACCGACGGCCTGGCGCGGTTATTCGGCGCCGATCTGGAGCCGTTGCGCGTGGTTCGCAATTTGGGATTAAACTTGCTGGATAAATTACCTGCGCTGAAGCGAAAAATGATCTCGCACGCATTGGGACATCCGTAAATATCAGCGTATCTTAAGATATCGCCGGATAATGGCAGCAGTGAAAATTCAAGGTCGCCGCAGCTGGTCTGCGGCGATCGTTTTGTCGAAAAGATAACGACGCCGGGCCAGAGGCCAGTCCCGCCGGGCGTTTCAAGTGGAGAAGTGATAGTGATCAAAATGAGCAGAATCGCATTGGTACTGGCCTCGGGCCTGATGATGTCGTGCGCCGGCGCGGAAACGCCGACGGAAGCGAGCATCAAAAAGCTGATCGAGCCGCGCCTGGGCGAAGGCGCCAAGGTGGACTCGGTCAAGGAAACCCCGTACGGCGGCCTGTACGAAGTGCGCACGGGCGGCGACATCCTGTACACGGACAAATCCGCGCAATACCTGTTCGTCGGCCACGTCTTCGACGCCAAGACGTCGCAGGACCTGACCAAGGTGCGCCTGGACGAAGTCAACCGCATCAAGTTCTCGGACTTGCCGCTCGATTCGGCCATGAAAACCGTCAAGGGCAACGGCAAGCGCGTGATCGCCGTGTTCGAAGATCCGAACTGCGGCTACTGCAAGCGCTTCCGCCAGAACGCGCTGAAGGAAATCGACAACGTCACCGTCTACACCTTCATGTACAACATCCTGTCGCCGGACTCCATCGTCAAGTCGCGCAATGTCTGGTGCGCGCCGGACCGCAACAAGGCCTGGGATGACTGGATGTTGAACGGCAAGGCGCCAGCCACGGTCGCCGCCACTTGCGCCAACCCGCACGAAAAAATCCTCGCCCTGGGCCAGCAATTGCGCGTCTCGGGCACGCCAGCCATCTTCTTTGCCGACGGCAGCCGCATTCCGGGCGCGGTCGATGCGAAGACGCTGGAACAGAAATTCTCGACCATTAAGTAATCCGGGCTGTCGCCAGGAAGGCTGGACGGCGCGCCCTCGCAAGGCGCGCTTTTTTTTGCGTTTTTTTCCGCTGTCGTATCATCAAGTGTAGTTCGTAGACGCCATAACAATCCAAAAAAGGGGAAGCAGCAGATGATTACCTTGAATATCAACGGACGCGACACGCAAGTCGACGCCGATCCTTCCACGCCCATCTTGTGGGCGCTGCGCGATAACCTGAACATGACGGGCACCAAGTTCGGTTGCGGCGCGGCCCTGTGCGGCGCCTGCACGGTGCACCTCGACGGCCAGCCGATCCGCTCGTGCATCACGCCCATTTCATCTGTGGGCGCGCAAAAGATCACCACCATCGAAGCGATGGAAAACGACCAAGTGGGCAAGGCCGTGCAGGCGGCATGGGTGCGCCACGACGTGCCGCAATGCGGCTACTGTCAAAGCGGCCAGGTGATGAGCGCCACGGCGCTGCTGCGCACCAACAAGTCGCCCAGCGATGCCGACATCGACGGCGCCATGAGCGGCAATATCTGCCGCTGCGGCACCTATCAACGGATCCGCGCAGCCATCAAGGACGCGGCCAAGACCCTGGCCTGAGGAGAGCGACATGCGTATCGAATGGTTGAATCAGGAAGCATTGCAGCATGGCGCAGTGACCTTGGGCACGGCGCTGGCATCGGCGCCGGTGGCCGATGGCGTCTCGCGGCGTGGATTCATGAAGGCCGGCGCGGTGGCCGGCGGCGGCTTGATGCTGGGATTTTTCCTGCCCGGCGCAGGCAAGCTGGCGCAGGCGGCCGATGCCGCTCCCGCCAAGCCCGTGTATGCGCCGAACGCCTTTTTGCACATCGCCCCCGATAACACGGTCACGGTGCAGGTGAACCGGCTGGAATTCGGCCAGGGCGTGCAAACGAGCTTGCCCATGCTGATCGCCGAGGAACTCGACGCCGACTGGAGCCTGGTGCATGGCGCACTGGCGCCGGCTGGCGAGCAGTACAAGGATGCCGCCTATGGCATGCAGATGACGGGCGGCTCGGGCAGCATCGCCCATTCGTTTACGCAGTACCGCGAAATCGGCGCCAAGGCGCGCGCCATGCTGGTGGGCGCCGCCGCCGCGCAGTGGAAAGTCAATCCCGACCAGGTACGGGCCGCCAAGGGCGTGCTGTATGGCCCCGGCGGACAAAAGGCGACGTATGGCGAGTTTGCCGACGCGGCCATGCGCCAGCCCTTGCCCGCCACCGTCAAGCTGAAGGACCCGCGCGAATTTTCCATCATCGGCAAACCCGTGAAACGCCTGGACGCGGCCGCCAAGTCCACGGGAAAACAGCAGTTCGGAATCGACTTCAAGCCGCCCGGCGCGAAGGTGGCCATGGTGGCGCGCCCGCCCGTGTTTGGCGCGAAGGTGGCGAAATTCGACGCCAGCAAGGCGAAAGCCATCAAGGGCGTGCTGGAGGTGCTGGAAGTGAAAACCGACCGTGGCGGCAGCGGCGTGGCCGTCATCGCCGACGGTTACTGGCCCGCCAAGCAGGGGCGCGATGCGCTGGTGATCGAGTGGGACAGCAGCGCCGTGGAAAAGGTCAGCAGCGACAAGCAGCTGGCCGCCTTCAAGGCGCTGGCCAGGACGCCGGGCACGGTGGCGCGCGCATTCGATGTCTCGGCATTGGCCAAGGCGCCGAAGAAGATCGAAGCCATCTACGAATTCCCCTACCTGGCGCACGCGCCGATGGAGCCGCTCAATTGCGTGGTCGACCTGCAGGCCGACAAATGCACGATGTGGGTCGGTTCGCAATTCCAGACGGGCGACCAGGCGGCGATTGCCGCTACTTCCGGCCTGAAACCGGAGCAGGTGACCCTGCACACGATGATGGCGGGCGGCGGCTTCGGCCGGCGCGCCGTGCCCTCGTCCGACTACGTGGTCGAAGCCGTCAACGTCGCCAAGGCGTACCGGGCTGCGGGCAAGAGCGGTCCATTAAAGCTGATGTGGAGCCGCGAGGATGACATCAAGGGCGGCTACTACCGGCCGTCGCATGTGCACCGCGCGCAGATCGGCCTCGACGCCAAGGGCAAGATACTCGCCTGGGACCACACCATCGTGGGCCAGTCCATCATGGCCGGCACGCCGTTCGAAGCGTTCATGGTGAAAAATGGCGTCGACGGCACCATGGTCGAAGGCATGGGCGAGCCGTACACCTTGCCGATGAAGCTGTCCGTGCATACGGCCAAGGCAAACGTGCCCGTGCTGTGGTGGCGCTCCGTCGGCTCGACGCATACGGCCTTCGTCATGGAGACGCTGATCGACGAAGCGGCGCACGTGGCGAAGATGGATCCCGTCGCCTACCGCAAGCAGCTGATCGACGCCAAGCACACGCGCCACATCGCCGCGCTGGACCTTGCCGTGGCCAAGTCCGGTTATGGCAAGAAGAAGCTGCCGAAAGGGCAGGCCTGGGGCGTGGCCATGCACGAGTCGTTCAACTCTGTCGTCGCCTACGTGGTGACGGCCTCCGTGGTGGAGGGGGCGCCCAAGCTGCACCAGGTATGGGCGGGCGTGCATTGCAACCTGGCCGTCAACCCCTTGACGATCGAGGCGCAAGTGCAGGGCGCCGCGCTGATGGCGCTGGGCATGACCATCCCCGGCGCGGCCATCACGCTCAAGGATGGCGTGGTGGAGCAGCAGAACTTCGGCGACTACCCCGTGCCGCGCATGCCCGACATGCCTGTGATCGAGGTGCACCTGGTGCCGTCGGGCGATGCGCCGACGGGCATGGGCGAACCGGGCGTGCCGCCGCTGGCGCCCGCGTTTGCCAACGCGCTGTTCGCCCTGACGGGCAAGCGCCTGCGCAAGCTGCCGTTCGACCTGGCGGCCGCATGACGGCAGCGGTTTTTTGAGTACGGTCGGCATCTTGCTGGCAGCCGGAAGGGGACGCAGGTTCGACCCTTCCGGCGTACAGAACAAATTATTGCAGCCGCTGGCCGAAGGCCCGCATGCGGGCTTGCCCGTGGTAGTGGCAGCGGCCAGGAACATGCTGGCGGCCCTGCCGCGCGTGCTGGCCGTGGTGCGCGCCGACGATACGCAGGTGGCGCGCGTGCTCGGCGCGCTCGGCTGCGAGGTACGCGTCTGCCATGACGCCGACACGGGCATGGCCGCGTCGCTGACCTGCGCCATCGATTACGTGCGCGGCGCGCCGGGCTGGCTGATCGCCCTGGGCGACATGCCTTTCGTGGAAGCGGCTACAATCGCCGCCTTGTCGCAAGCTGTCGGCGATGGTGCGCACATCGCCGTGCCCGTGTTCCAGGGACGGCGCGGCAATCCTGTCGCATTCAGCGCTCTTCACTTGCCGCTGCTGCTGGCGCTCGATGGCGACCAGGGCGCGCGCAGCATCGTCAACAGCCATGCCGTGTGCGAAGTGACAGTGGACGACGGCGGCATCTTGCGCGATATTGATACCCCTGACGATTTGTCGCCGGTGCCTGGCGCGCCCGGGCGATTGTAGAACATCCATGCCAGACACGAGGAAAACATGAAGAAAGCACCGATTCAAAAAATCACCGCCAAGGCGGGAGCCAAGGCAAGCGGCAAAGCCACAAGCAAAGCCGCGGCGAAAACCGCAGTGAAAATCGCAGTGAAAACCACGACGGCCGCCGGCATCATCTACAGCATCGCCGCCGCTGATCTGGCTGGCCACATGTTCAAGGTGACGTTGACCGTCAAGTCGCCAGCCGCCATCGGCCAGGTATTTGCCTTGCCGGCCTGGATCCCGGGCAGCTACATGATCCGCGAATTTTCGCGCAACATCGTCAGCATCCGCGCCGAGTCCGAGGGCAAGGCCGTGGCGCTGACCAAACTGGACAAGCATTCGTGGCAAGCCGCCCCGTGCAAGGGCCCATTGACGGTCGAATACGACGTCTACGCCTGGGACCTGTCCGTGCGCGCCGCCCACCTGGACCAGAATCATGGCTTCTTCAACGGCACCAGCGTGTTTTTGCGCGTGCTGGGCCAGGAATCCGACGCCCATGAAGTGCACATCGTGCAGCCCAAGGATGCGGCCTGCAAGACCTGGCGAGTCGCCACCACCCTGCCGGAACTGAAGGCCAAGCGCTACGGCTTCGGCAGCTACCAGGCGGCCAACTACGATGAGCTGATCGACCATCCGGTGGAAATGGGCGACTTCGCGCTGGCCACCTTCACCGCATATGGCGTGCCGCACGATATCGTCGTCACGGGCAAGGTGCCGAACCTGGACTTGCCGCGTTTGTGCCGCGACCTGAAAGCCATCTGCGAAACGCAGATCGCCTTCTTCGAGCCGAAGACGAAGAAAGCGCCGATGGACCGCTATGTGTTCATGACCATGGCCGTCGGCGACGGTTACGGCGGCCTCGAACACCGCGCCTCGACGGCGCTGATCTGCGCGCGCGCTGACCTGCCGACGACGGCCTCCAATGGCACGGAAATCGGCGATGGCTACCTGAAATTCCTGGGCCTGTGCAGCCACGAGTACTTCCACACCTGGAACGTCAAGCGCATCAAGCCGGCCGCCTTCGCGCCGTACAACCTGCAGGCGGAAAGCTATTCGCCGCTGCTGTGGCTGTTCGAGGGTTTCACCAGCTATTACGACGACCTGATGCTGGTGCGCGCGGGCCTGATCGACGAAGCGGCCTATTTCAAATTGCTGGGCAAGACCGTCAACAGCGTGCTGCGCGGCAGCGGCCGCACCAAGCAAAGCGTGGCCGATTCCAGCTTCGACGCCTGGGGCAAGTACTACCGCCAGGATGAAAACGCGCCGAACGCCATCGTCAGCTACTACACCAAGGGTTCGCTGATCGCGCTGGCTTTCGATTTGACTTTGCGCAGCAAGACGAATGGCGCAAAATCGCTGGACGATGTGATGCAGGCGCTGTGGCAGCGCTATGGCCGTGATTTCTACAAGGGTAAAGCGCGCGGCGTGACGCCGGCCGAAGTCGAAGCCCTGTTCGACGAGGTTTCAGGCACGCGCATGAAACCGTTCTTCGAGCGCTACATCCGCGGCACGGACGACGTGCCGCTGGCGCGCCTGCTGGCGCCGTTCGGCGTGAAATACAGCGACGCGCGCAAGGCGGAAAAAGCCAGCCTGGACGTCAACCTGGGCCGCGACGGCAATGACGCCAAATTGGCGCAGGTGCACCAGGGCGGCGGCGCCCACGTGGCGGGCCTGTCGGCGGGCGACGTGCTGGTGGCCGTCGATGGCTTGCGCGTGACGGGCAACCCGGCGAACCTCGACACCTTGCTGGGCCGCTATGCCGTCGGTGCCAAAGTGACGGTGCACGCCTTCCGCCGCGACGAGTTGATGACGTTTGCCGCCGTTCTGCAGGGCGACCGCGTGCCCGGTGTCAGCTTGGCCCTGCTGCCGGCGACAAAGAAAGCCACGGGGCCGAAGCGTCCTAGCGCGGCATGATGCTGTTTGTCATGCAGTAAGACAGAAAACCGGCCTCACTGGCCGGTTTTCTATTTCAGGCAGCAATGTCTCAATGTGACGCCTCCCCTGAAATTGGCGTATTGCCATCATATTTACTGCAAATGAACTAATTTTTCTTTAACTAAACTAAAATTGCCGAACTGATTCTTTTCGACCGCGCCCAACGTGCAAACCCTCGATCCTCGAACGATTATGCTGATGACGACCCTGATGTGCGGGGCGATGAGCGTCGTCATGTTCTCGGTGTACCGCAGTTTCCGGCGCGAGGTGCATGGCCTCGGACATTGGGCGGCCGGTTTGCTGCTGCTGGTATGCGCGTCCTTGCTGTTCGGCACCCGCGAGGTGCTGCCGCAGGCATTGTCCATAATCGCGGCCAATGCGGCGCTGGTGGCCGGCATCGGCCTGTCGATGCTGGGCACGGAGAAATTCTTTGGCCTGGCGCCCAGCCGCCGCGCCTATCTGCTGATACTTGTCCTGGCCATCGCCGGCAATTGCTGGTGGCTGCTGGCGCACCCCGACTTCTCGGCGCGCGTGGCGGTATTCTCCCTGCTGGTCTTCCTGTTTTATGCGCGCCAGGTGCAACTGGTATGGCGCCATGGCGAGCGCCATTTCTCGAGTTTGTTCTTTGGCGCGCTGATGCTGCTGCAAGCCGTCGTGGTGCTGGTGCGCGGCGTGTCGGCCTTGCTGCATGGCGGCGCCAGCGTGAACCTGACGGTGGCAGGCACGCCGGCCGGCATCTATCTGGCGGTTGCCAATTTCATGGCGCTGCTGCTGACGGTAGGCTTCATGACGGTGGCGACCCGGCGCCTGCAGCAGATACTGGAGCGCCGCTCGACCCACGATCCGCTGACGCAGGTGCTGAACCGGCGCGGCTTTGGCGACGCCTATGCGCGCGAGATAGGCAATCTGCGGCGCCGCCGTTTGCCGCTGACACTGCTCAGCATCGACCTCGATTACTTCAAATTGATCAATGACCGCCACGGTCACGCGGTGGGCGACCAGGTGCTGGCGCATGTGGCCGCCGTTATCAAAGGCGCCCTGCGCGAATCGGATTGCGTGGCGCGTTTCGGCGGCGAGGAGTTCGTCGTGCTGATGCCGGATATGCCGGTGCATAACGCGCTGGGCGTGGCCGAACGCATCCGCGCCTTGCTGCGCGAGCCCAGTCATGCGGGGCTGCCACCATGTACGGTCAGCATCGGCGTCGCTTGCCAGGCATCGGTGGTGGAAGGGCTGGAACAGTTGCTGTCGCGCGCCGATGCGGCCCTGTACCTGGCCAAGGAGCGTGGACGAGACCGCATCGAACTCGATGCTTGTGCGTTTACTGAGGACCGGACAATGTCCGCAGCTGGAAGCGGTACTGGTCGTTGAAGAGGAAAGTTTCGGAAAAATCGAAGGTGCGGGCGTGGCGGCGCATCAGGTGTGCGGCCGGCGGAAAGAAGACCTGCACGCGCCGCACGGCGGCCAGCGCGGCGGCCGATGCTTCGCTGTCGCGCGAACGGTGCACGTGCACGCTTTTCAGTTCGCCATCGGGACCCACGCTCAGGTCGAGCACGACGATGGCCGGCAGCATGAGCGGCAGGCGCCCGCTGAACGTGTATTCTGCGTTGGCCGCCATGATCTGCTGTGCCACCAGCGCCTTGTAGGCGTCGATGCTGGCGGCAAGCTGTATCGCGGCCGGCGTGCGGGGCATGCGCTCCGCTGGCGGGGGCGCAGTCTGGCAAGCCGACAGCAGGGCAGCAGTGGCAAGGACGGTGATCGCGTGTCTCATGACTGCCAGCCTACCATGGTTTAACTGAACAGGCGTTCCAGCTCCACGCCGGGGTCCGGTGCGCGCATGAACGCTTCGCCCACGAGGAAGCTGTGGATGTGCGCATCGCGCATGCGTTGCACGTCGGCCGTGCTGTGGATGCCCGATTCAGTGATGATCAATTTGTCCTGCGGGATGCTCGGCAAGAGATTGATGGTCGTGTCGAGCGACGTTTCGAACGTGCGCAGGTTGCGGTTGTTGATGCCGATCAGCGCACTCTTGAGTTTCAATGCCGCCGTCAGTTCTTCGCCGTCGTGGCTTTCGATCAGCACGCCCATGCCCAGTTCGTGGGCGCACGCTTCCATCTCGGCCATCAGGCCATGGTCGAGCGCCGCGACGATCAGGAGGATGCAGTCGGCGCCCATGGCGCGCGCTTCATAGATCTGGTACATGTCGACCATGAAATCCTTGCGCAGCACGGGAATGGCGCAGGCGGCGCGCGCCTGCTGCAGATAATCCACGGATCCCTGGAAGAACTGTTCGTCCGTCAGCACGGACAGGCAGGCCGCGCCATGCGCCGCATAGCTGGCGGCGATGTCTGCCGGACGGAAGTCGGCGCGGATCACGCCTTTCGACGGTGACGCCTTTTTGACTTCGGCGATGATGCCGGGCTTGCCGGCGGCGATGTGCTGGCGCAGGCTCGCTTCAAAGCCGCGCAGGCCGGCACGCAGGGCGCTGTCGCTTTCCACGTCGCCGCGCAGGCTGGCCAGGCTGCGGCGGGCTTTGGCCTTGGCCACTTCGTCGGCTTTTACGGCCAGGATTTTATCGAGTATGTCGGACATGATGGTCGCTATTCTATCAAGGAGGGCGGAGAGCTTACGCTTGCGGCGGGGCACCCAGCTGCTGCGTCACGCGCACGAATTGGTCGAGTTTCGCCAGCGCGGCGCCCGAACTGACGGCGGTGCGCGCACGCGCCAGGCCGTCTTCGATCGAGCTGGCCACGCCGGCCGCGTACAACGCCGTGCCCGCATTCAGGGCCACGATGTCGGCGGCGGCACCAGGCTCGCCGCGCAGCGCTTCCATCATCTTCGCTTTCGATTCGATGGAATCGGCCACCTTCAGATTGCGGCTGGCGATCATCGACATGCCGAAGTCTTCGGGATGGATTTCATATTCGCGGATCTCGCCGTTGATCAATTCGCCCACCATGGTGGCCGCGCCCAGCGACACTTCATCCATATTGTCGCGGCCATACACGACGATCGCATGCTGTGCGCCCAGGCGCTGCAGCACACGCACCTGGATGCCGACCAGGTCGGCGTGGAATACGCCCATCAGGATGTTCGGCGCGCCGGCGGGATTGGTCAGCGGACCGAGGATATTGAAGATCGTGCGCACGCCCAATTCGCGGCGCACGGGCGCCGCATGCTTCATGGCCGCGTGGTGGTTCGGCGCGTACATGAAGCCGATGCCCGTTTGCGCGATCGACTGGGCGATCTGCTCGGGCTGCAGGTTGATGTTGACGCCCAAGGAATCGAGCACGTCGGCGCTGCCGGACGAGGACGACACGCTGCGCCCGCCGTGCTTGGCCACGCGCGCGCCCGCCGCCGCCGCCACGAACATCGAGGCGGTGGAAATATTGAACGTGTGCGCGCCGTCGCCGCCCGTGCCGACGATGTCGAGCAGGTTGGTGGTGTCGGCCATGGGCACCTTGGTGGAAAACTCGCGCATCACTTGCGCGGCGGCGGCGATTTCGCCGATGGTTTCCTTTTTCACGCGCAAGCCCATGGTGAGGGCCGCGATCATGGTGGGCGACATTTCGCCGGACATGATCTGGCGGAACAGGTACAGCATTTCGTCGTGAAAGATCTCGCGGTGTTCGATGCAGCGCAGCAGGGCTTCTTGTGGGGTGATCGGCATGATGCTTCCTTCTTCAATGATGGCGCAGGAGGACACTGATGGCACGCCGGGGCGTGCGCATGGGATCAGCGCTCGAGGAAATTCTTCAGCAGGGCGTGGCCGTGCTCCGAGAGGATAGATTCAGGGTGGAATTGCACGCCCTCGATATCGTATTCCCGGTGGCGCACGCCCATGATTTCGCCGTCGTCCGTCCACGCCGTCACTTCCAGGCAGGAAGGCAGCGAGGCGCGTTCGATCGCCAAAGAGTGGTAGCGGATCACTGTGAAGGGGCTGGGAATGTCCTTGAAGACGCCCACGCCCGTATGCGCGATGAGGGAAGTTTTGCCATGCATGACCTGCTTGGCGCGGATGACCTTGCCGCCAAACGCATCGCCGATGGCCTGGTGGCCCAGGCATACGCCCAGTATCGGCTTCTTGCCGGCGAAGTGTTTCAGTACTTCCACCGAAATGCCCGCCTGTGCCGGCGCTTTCGGGCCGGGCGAGATGCAGATGCGGTCCGGGTTCAGCGCCTCGATCTGTGCGATCGTGATTTCATCGTTGCGGTAGACCCGCACGTCTTCACCCAGCTCGCCGAAATACTGCACGATGTTGTAGGTGAAGGAGTCGTAGTTGTCGATCATTAGCAGCATCTTAAAACCCTCCATCCAGGCCATCTTGCACTTGTTCGGCGGCACGCAGTACGGCGCGCGCCTTGTTTTCAGTTTCCTGCCATTCCATTTCGGGGATGGAGTCGGCCACGATGCCGGCCGCGGCCTGCACATACAGCATGCCGTCCTTGACCACGCCCGTGCGGATGGCGATCGCCACGTCCATTTCGCCGCCAAACGACAGGTAGCCGCAGGCGCCGCCGTAGATGCCGCGCTTGGTGATTTCCAGTTCGTCGATCACTTCCATGGCGCGCACTTTCGGCGCGCCCGTCAGGGTGCCGGCGGGGAAGGTCGCGCGCAGCACGTCCAGGTTCGACAGGCCCTCCTTGAGGGTGCCTTCCACGTTCGAGACGATGTGCTGCACATGCGAGTATTTTTCGATGACCATGCGGTCGGTGACTTGCACGCTGCCCGTTTCGGCGATGCGGCCGATGTCGTTGCGCGCCAGGTCGATCAGCATCACGTGCTCGGCGATCTCTTTCGGATCGGCCAGCAGCTCGGCCGACAGCTCGGCGTCGCGCTCGGGCGTGGCGCCGCGCGGACGCGTGCCGGCAATCGGACGCAAAGTGACTTTCTTGCCGCCGTCAGCCGTCGTTTCGTTGCGCACCAAAATCTCGGGCGAGGCGCCGATGATCTGCATGTCGCCGAAATTATAGAAGTACATATACGGCGATGGATTGAGCGAACGCAAGGCGCGGTACAGGGTCAGCGGCGAATCGACATATGGCTTGCGGATGCGCTGGCCGATCTGCACCTGCATCAGGTCGCCCGCCATCACGTATTCATGCGCCTTGGCGACCGCCTTCAGGTAGTCTTCCTTGGAAAAATCGCGGATGGTTTCCGTGCGCACGGAAGCGCTGGTGACGGGCGCATCGACACCGCGGCGCAGCATCATGCGCAAGTCCTTCAGGCGCTGCTGTGCTTTCGAAAACGATTCGGGCTGCGCCGTGTCGGCGTAGACGATCAGGTAGAGTTTACCGGACAGGTTGTCGATGACGGCCAGTTCTTCCGTCACCATCAGCTGGATGTCGGGCAGCTTCAGGTCATCTTTCGGCGCGCCGCCGGCCAGTTTTTTCTCGATGTGGCGCACGGTGTCGTAGCCGAAGTAGCCGGCCAGGCCGCCGCAGAAGCGCGGCATGCCGGGGCGCAGGGCGACCTTGAAGCGCGACTGGAATTGTTCGATGAAGTCGAGCGGATTGCCTTCGTGTTCTTCGATCACGCTGCCGTTCTTGACGATTTCGGTGCGTTTGCCGTAGCTGCGCAACACGGTCGTGGCGGGCAAGCCGATGAAGGAGTAGCGGCCGAAGCGTTCGCCGCCGACGACGGATTCGAGCAGGAAGGTGTTCTTGCCGCCGTGTTGGGCCTGTGCCAGTTTCAGGTACAGGGTGAGCGGGGTTTCCAGGTCGGCGAACGCTTCCGCGATCAGGGGGATGCGGTTGTAGCCTTGCTGGCCCAGCGATTTGAATTCGAGTTCGGTCATGTTTCTCTCCATGCCGTCAGGGTATGAGTGTGCATAGTGCACAAACCCTGCGGTGGGTTATCAAAAAACTTGCCGGTACATGGAACTTGCGCAAGAGGCGCAAAGGACGCGTGTGCAGCCGGCAGCAATCGTAACGGCTCGGCCCTTAAGCCTGCCAGGATTGCCAGCGTCGCCAAAGCCAGGCCTCAATCGAGCCGGTTTGGGTGACATTGTGTTTTTTGATGAGAAACGTGTTCACGATATGGTGTTGGGTTTGGTCAGTATGCCGCTTAGTTTTGCATGCCAATAAAACGTGCTGCTTCGAGCAGTGTCTTTACTATACCATCGGAATCGGTATCGTGTATAGAGTGTCCGTGATTGTAGCCATACGGTACCGTCAATACGGGGCAAGCCGCAGCCCTGGCCGCTTGCGCGTCATTCGAGGAGTCGCCGATGGCCACCACTTTGGCGGGCGCCAGGTCGAAGTCCACGCACACTTGCAGCAGCGGCAGCGGATCCGGTTTCTTCCTTGGCAGCGAATCGCCGCCGTAGACGATCTCGAAATACTGGTCGAGGTTTTTCAGTTTCAGCAGGGGCAGGGCAAAGGCGATCGGCTTGTTGGTGACGCAGGCCAGGCGCAGGCCCGCCGCCTTCATCGCCGCCAGCCCCGCTTCCACGTCCGGATACAGGGTGCTGAACTGGCCGTTGATGGCCAGGTAGTGGCGCTGGTAACCGTCCATCGCCTGCTCGAAATGCTGTTCCACGCCGGCCGCGTCGAAGTCGAGCGCCAGCACGGTGCGGATCAGGTTTTCCGAGCCCTTGCCCACCATCCGCTTGATGGCCTCGGCGCTGATGGGTGCCAGATCCAGTTCGGCGCGCATGCCGTTGATGGCGACATGAAAATCGGGCACGGTGTCGAGCATCGTGCCATCGAGGTCGATGATGGCGGCGCGCACGCCGGCCAGTACGTGGTCTTTCACCGTGCCCGCTTGCATCAGGCGCCCTTGACGGATGCCAGCTCGGCGCGCATGGCGTCGATGACGGCCTTGTAGTCGGGCTTGCCGAAGATGGCCGAGCCGGCGACGAAGGTGTCGGCGCCTGCTGCTGCGGCGGCGGCGATGTTGTCGATCTTGATGCCGCCATCGACTTCCAGCATGATGTCACGGCCCGATTCGTCGATCATGCGGCGCGCTTCGGCGATTTTCTTCAGCGCTTGCGGGATGAAGGACTGGCCGCCGAAGCCCGGGTTGACCGACATGATCAGGATGATGTCGATCTTGTCCATCACGTGTTCCAGGTAGTGCAGCGGCGTGCCCGGGTTGAAGACCAGGCCCGATTTGCAGCCATTGTCGCGGATCAGCTGCAAGGAACGGTCGACGTGATCCGACGCTTCCGGGTGAAAGGTGATGATGTTCGCGCCAGCCTTGGCGAAATCCGGGATAATGCGATCGACAGGCTTGACCATCAGGTGGACGTCGATGGGCACTTGCACGTGCGGGCGGATCGCTTCGCACACCAGCGGGCCGATGGTCAGGTTCGGCACATAATGGTTATCCATCACGTCGAAGTGGATGATGTCGGCGCCGGCGGTAACGACGTTGCGCACTTCCTCGCCGAGGCGGGCAAAGTCGGCGGACAGGATGCTGGGAGCGATACGGAATGTTGTCATGGTGGCTAAAGGCTGAGAGTAGAAAATGCGAAGATGCGCTATTTTACGCTTGACGCCGGTACCATGCTTCATTGAAGGACCGTGAAACACAGAATACGCATCGCGCGATGGTCAATGCGTCGCGCGCGACACACAATACGACTGGCAATGTCTGAATAGGAATGACGATGGCGACTTATGAATTTACGGTAACGGTCAAGACGCAATACCTGCCCGAGCAATCGGCACCGGACCAGGGGCGGCACGTGTTCAGCTACACGATCCGCGTCGTCAACACGGGCACGGCCGGCGCGCAACTGATTTCGCGCCACTGGGTCATCACGGATGCGAACAACAAGGTGGAAGAGGTACGGGGCCTGGGCGCCGTCGGCCACCAGCCGCTGCTGCAGCCGGGCGAGCAGTTCGAGTACACGAGCGGCACCATGCTGGGCACGCCGCAAGGCTCGATGCATGGCGAATACTTCTGCGTGGCCGAAGACGGCCATCAGTTCGAAGCGCCGATTCCCGAGTTCGTGCTGTCGGTGCCGCGCACCCTGCATTGATGCCTCGCCGGGGGCTCGCGCCCCCTTATTTCAGTTTCTCGGTGCCGTCCTGTTCTTCGCCGAGCTGTTTGCGTGCCGGTGGCGCGGGTTTTTTACCCGAATACATGGTCCACCAGACTATAAATGCCAGCAAGAAGAACGCCACCAGCGCCTCTATCATCAAGATCCACATACGCACCCCTATGTTATTTACCCGCAGCTTAGTATTTACCCGCCGTCTGTTGACACGCGGTAGTCTACCCGTTTCCATCGGCGCCGTCGCGCTTGCGCTTTCCGCCTGTACCACGCCATCGGCGCCACCGGCCGCCGCCGGCGGCAAGGCGCCGCCCATCGCGCCGACCGTCGTCAGGCCCGTGCCCGCCAAGCCGGCCGACGCCAAGGATGCCGCGGATGTGGCAGCGCCCACCTTTGTGCCCGCCAAGTTCGCCGCCTTGCCTGGTTGGGCCCGCGACGACATGCGCGCCGCCTGGCCAGCCTTCATGGCTTCGTGCGGCGTGCTGGTGAAGCGTCCGGACTGGAAGGAATCGTGCACGATCGCGCGCCAGGTGAATGCCGACAGCGACAAGGCCATCCGTCTGTTCTTCGAGACCTTCTTTGTGCCCAATCAAGTCATTACGGCCGATGGTGCCAGCACGGGCCTCGTCACCGGCTACTACGAGCCGCTGCTGCACGGCGCGCGCAAGCGCGGCGGTCCATACCAGACGCCACTGTACAAGGTGCCTGACGACCTGGTCTCGGTGGACTTGGCTGGCGTGTATCCGGAACTGAAGAACATGCGCCTGCGGGGCAAGCTGGTCGGCAAGAAGGTGATACCGTACGCGACCCGCGCCGATATCGAGCGCGCCACGTCCGTCACGGGCAAGGAATTGCTGTGGGTGGATGACGAAGTCGAGGCGTTCTTCCTGCAGGTGCAGGGTTCCGGCCGCGTGCAGCTGACCGATACGCAGGAAACCGTGCGCGTGGCATATGCGGATCAAAACGGCCACCCCTACAAGTCGATTGGCCGCTACCTGGTCGACAAGGGCGAGCTGACCCTGAGCCAGGCGTCCGCGCAAGGCATCAAGGCGTGGATTGCCGGCCACCCGACGCGCAAGGATGAATTGTTCAACGCTAACCCCAGCTATGTCTTCTTCAAGGAAGAGCGTTTGCCCGATCCGAAAGTGGGGCCGAAGGGTGCGCTGGGCGTGCCGTTGACGCCGCAGCGCTCGGTGGCCATCGATTCGCGCTTCCTGCCGCTGGGCGCGCCCGTGTTTTTGTCCACGACGCAAGCCAATAGCGAGATTCCCATGCAGCGCCTGGTGATGGCGCAGGATACGGGCGGCGCCATTCGCGGGCCCATCCGTGTCGATTATTTCTTTGGCTTTGGCGCGGAAGCGGCCGAGAATGCGGGCCGCATGAAGCAGAGCGGCGCCGTGTGGGTATTGTTGCCGAAGCAGGCACCGGCGCGGTGAGTTGCTGCGCGCGACGCCGGGGTAGTTATTGTCTGGCTTAACGCAGAACCATGACCGGCAAATGCGTATGCGCGAGCACTTTTTGCGTTTCGCTGCCCACGAACAGCTTGTTCAAGCCCTTGCGGCCATGCGAGGCCATCAGGATGATGTCGCAATGGTAGGTTTGCGCCGCATTGACGATTTCGTCGTGCGGGCTCGGTGACACTGCCACCACGCCTTCGAAAGCCACGCCGGCGGCGCGCGCCGCTGCGCCGATCTTGTCGATCGCGCGTTGCGAAGCTTCCTGCATCTGCTGTTCATACAGGCTGGCGTCGAGCACGATGCCGCCGTCGGCCATCGGCGAGAACGGGAACGGTTGCACCACGCTGATGGCGACCAGCTTGGCCTTGTTCAATTGGGCAAAGGCGAGGGCGGTCTCGGCGGCTTTGTCGGACAACGGCGAGCCGTCGGTGGGAAATAAGATGGTGTTAAACATGGCGTGCTCCTCAAGTGATGTAAGACAGCTTATGGATTTACATCAATTAAAACCTTGATGTAAATCAAACCTCACAGGCTTTGGCATGAATAGTGTCGCCAAGGCAATCTTTCATCAGTGTATGCCCGTTCCTCGCTTCAGGTGCGCACGCTACGCAGCGGCGTGCCCCATACCATGGCGACCGTCAACGCAATGCTGCCTGCCGCGATGCAGGCCAGGCCATTGCGCACGCCAAAATGTTCCGCGACCCAGCCGGCGGCCAGCGCGCCCAGCGGCGCCGTTGCCACCGTCAGGAAGCGCATGGTCGATGTCATGCGGCCCAGCATGGGATCGGGCGTGACTTTCTGGCGCAAGCCCAGGTAGGGAATAAAGAACAGCATCACGCCGCAATCGAAAAAGAACATCAATATGGCATAGGCGACGGCACTGGCCGCCGCGCTGCCGAACAGCGCGGCGGGAATCGTTGGCGTCAGGGCAAAGCAGAGCGAGGTCGAAGCCAGGCCGATCAGGATGGTGCGGCCAGCGCCGTAGCGCGTCGTCAGCGGCTTGACGATAAAGGCGCTGAGCAAGACGCCGGCGCCGCCCAGCATCTGCGTCATGCCCAGCACGCCAGGGCTCATGCCCAGGTCGCGCGTGGCGAACAGCACCGTCAAGGCCATGCTGGCGTAAAACAGGAAGTGCCAGATGCCGGCGCCCCAGGCAAGCGCGCGCAGCAGCGGCTCGCGCCAGACGAACAGCAAGCCGTCGGCGATGTCGCGCAGGGCGTGCTTGTCGGAGGGAACCGGTCGCGGGTCGCGCACGCTCATGGCGCGCAGATTGAAGACGGAAACCAGATAGCCGCAAGCCGTGCACAGGATGGCGACGGGCGCCGACAGCACTTGCACCAGCACGCCGGCCAGGCCGGGGCCGATCAGGCGCGAAGCCGATTCCGTGGCGGCAAATTTCGATTGCGCATCGATCAAGCCATCGCGGCCCACGAGGAAAGTCAGAAACACCTGTTCGGCGCCGCCGCCGACGACAAAGCCCGTGCCGATGATGAATCCCACTATATATAACCATGGCATCGACAGCACGCCGCACCAGTAGGCCACGGCCACGCTGGCCAGGGCCAGGCCGGACATGCTTTCGCTGAACAGCATGATCGGGTGCTTGCTGCGCCTGTCCAGCAGCACGCCGACGGGCAAGCCAAACAGGGCGAACGGCAGCGCCTGTAGCGCGACCAGTACGCCCATCTGTTCCGGCGTCGCATGCAGCAGCAGTACCGCGCAAAGGGGCAGGGCCAGCGAGGTGATCTGGGCGCCGAAGCAATTGAGGCCGTTGCTGAACCACAGGCGGCGGAAATTGACGCTGGCGGCGCTGCCGTCGCCGCGCAGATAGCGGGTGCAGTACTGGAAGAAGGAGGAGAAAATACGCTGCTCGATAAAGGTGATCGGACTCACAATAATAGCAGCGCACCTGCCGCGCCGCTGCCGTTAGCCGCTACAATCGTTGCACCGTTCATCGAGAGGAGACACTATGCAATACGAAGACCTGATCATCGACATCCAGGACAAGGTGGCGGTCATCCGCCTGAACCGTCCCAAGGCCTTGAATGCCTTGAACGACAACATGATGAATGAGCTGGGCCACGCCTTGCTGAAATTCGACGCGGACGAGAATATCGGCTGCATCGTGCTCACGGGCAGCGAAAAAGCCTTTGCCGCCGGCGCCGACATCGCCGCCATGGCCGACTATACTTATCCCGATACCTTTACCCAGGGTTACATCAGCCGCAACTGGGAGCATATCTTGCGCGTGCGCAAACCGGTGGTGGGCGCGGTGGCCGGCTATGCGCTCGGTGGCGGCTGCGAACTGGCCATGATGTGCGATTTCCTGATCGCCGCCGACAGCGCCAAATTCGGCCAGCCGGAAATCAAGGTTGGCGTCACGCCTGGCGCGGGCGGTACGCAGCGCTTGCCGCGCGCCATCGGCAAGGCCAAGGCCATGGATCTGCTGCTCACGGCACGCACCATCGATGCCGCCGAGGCGGAACGCATCGGCCTGGTGTCGCGCGTCGTGCCGGCCGATAAGTTGCTGGAAGAAACCCTGGCTGCCGCCAAGACCATCGCCGCCATGCCGACCTCGGTGGCCATGATGATCAAGGATTGCGTCAACCGCGCCTTTGAAACGACCTTGACCGATGGCGTCGCCTATGAGCGCCGCTTGTTCCAGGCTGCCTTCGGCACGCCTGCACAAAAAGAAGGCATGCACGCTTTCCTGGAAAAGCGCTTGCCAAACTTCGACGGTCTTTGATATGATTCGCCTCCCCGATGAGACGCAGTAGTTTGCGGCACAAAAGGGGCGGCCTTCCGGGGCTGGGTAGTAAAAAAGAAGGTTGACGAATTAGCCGAAACGCTTCATACTCTTCCTTCTTCGCAGCTGACAAACACAACGCTTTGTTAATAGCGCGAAAGTAGCACCGAATACAGTTCTTTAACAATTAACAGTCGATAAGTGTGGGCATTTGATGTAAGTGCAGCGTCAATCTTCGGATTGGCGTCTAACTTAAAATATCAAATGTTCACAAGAAATAATGAAATAGGCGCTACGAAAGTAGTGGCCTGTCAGTTTTTTGAGTGAGCGACCCGTCAGCAATGACGGTGCCTGTAAAAGGGCAAAGTAACAGAGATTAAACTGAAGAGTTTGATCCTGGCTCAGATTGAACGCTGGCGGCAT